>NZ_JAFMZZ010000004.1:600000-900000 GCF_017356245.1 Bordetella petrii | reverse complement strand
TCGCCGCCACGGTCCGGGACGACATCCGCGCGCTGACGGCCTATCCGGTGCCGCCGGCGGCCGACGGCATCAAGCTCGATGCCATGGAATGCCCCTACGCGCTGCCCGATGCCGTGCGCAATGACATCGCCCGCGCGGTGCGCGATACCGCCCTGAACCGCTACCCGCCCGGCGACACCGCCGCGCTGGCCAATGACGTCCGGCAGGCCTTCGGCATCCCGCCCCAGGCCGGCCTGCTGTTCGGCAACGGCTCGGACGAGCTCATCCACCTGATCGTGCAGGCCTGTTGCCAGCCCGGCGACACGGTGCTGTCGCCCTGGCCGTCGTTCGTGTACTTCGACATGGCGGCGCGCTTCGACCACGCCCGCTTCGTGGGCGTGCCGCTGACGGCCGACCTGCAGCTCGACCTGCCCGCCATGCTGCAGGCCATCGAGCGCCACCGCCCCAAGGTGGTGTTCCTGGCGCTGCCCAACAACCCCACCGGCGGGCTGTGGCCCGACGCGGCCGTGCAGGCCATCCTGGACGCCGCCCCCGGCCTGGTGGTGCTGGACGAGGCCTACCAGCCCTTTGCCGGCCACACCTGGATGCCGCGCCTGCCCGGGCTGCCGCAGGCCGTGGTGCTGCGCACCGTGTCCAAGATCGGCCTGGCCGGCCTGCGCTTCGGCTACCTGGCCGGCCACCCCGACTGGATCGCGCAGTTCGACAAGGTGCGTCCGCCGTACAACCTGAACGTGCTCACCCAGGCCGCCCTGCGCGCCGTGCTGCGCCACAAGCCGGTGCTCGACGGGCAGGCCGCGCGGCTGCGCGCCGACCGCGAGCCCCTGGCGGCCGGCCTGGCGGCCCTGCCCGGGGTCACTGTCTACAGCAGCGCCGGCAACTTCCTGCTTGCGCGCTTTTCCGGCCAGCCGGACGGCAACGCCGTGCATCTTGCCCTGAAAACGCGCAAAATACTGGTCAAGAACTTCTCGGGCGCCCACCCGCTGCTGGCCGACTGCCTGCGCATCTCGGTAGGCACGCCCGACGAAAACCGCGCGCTGCTGCGCGCCCTGCAAGATATCCTCAGTTCCAATTAGGCTCGCCTTCCTTTTATGCGTACCGCCGAAATCACCCGCAACACCAACGAAACGCGCATCCGCGTGGCCGTCAACCTCGACGGCACCGGCAAGCAGACGCTCGACACCGGCGTGCCGTTCCTCGACCACATGCTCGACCAGATCGCCCGGCATGGCCTGATCGACCTCGACATCAAGGCCGAAGGCGACCTGCACATCGACGCCCACCACACGGTCGAAGACGTGGGCATCACCCTGGGCATGGCCATCGCCAAGGCCGTCGGCGACAAGGCCGGCCTGCGCCGCTACGGGCATGCCTACGTGCCGCTCGACGAAGCCCTGTCGCGCGTGGTCATCGACTTCTCGGGCCGCCCGGGCCTCGAATACCACATCCCGTTCACCCGCGCGCGCATCGGCGACTTCGACGTCGACCTCACCCGCGAATTCTTCCAGGGCCTGGTCAACCACGCCCTGGTCACCCTGCACATCGACAATCTGCGCGGCGTCAACGCCCACCACCAGTGCGAAACGGTCTTCAAGGCCTTCGGCCGCGCGCTGCGCATGGCCCTCGAGCTCGACCCCCGCATGGGCGGCGCGGTGCCGTCCACCAAAGGCGTTCTGTAACACCCCGCCAGGCAGACCCCAGTGACCACCATTGCCATCGTCGACTACGGAATGGGCAACTTCCATTCCGTGGCGCGCGCGCTGCGCTACGCCGCGCCCGACGCCGACATCCGCATCTGCAGCCGCGCCGCCGACATCGACGCGGCCGATCGCGTCGTGTTTCCCGGCCAGGGCGCCATGGCCGACTGCATGCGCACCCTGAATGAATCCGGGCTGCGCGAAGCCGTAGTGCGCGCCGCCCGCGCCAAGCCGCTGCTGGGCGTATGCGTGGGCGAGCAAATGCTGTTCGAGTCCAGCGAAGAAGGCGACACTCCCTGCCTGGGCGTGTTCCCGGGCACGGTGCGCCGCTTCGCGGGCGCGCAGTTCGCCGGCGCCCCCGGCGCCGACGCGGGGGCCGAACGCCTGAAAGTGCCCCACATGGGCTGGAACCAAGTCCGCCAGACCCGCTCTCATGCCTTGTGGGCGGGCATTCCCGACCACACGCATTTCTATTTCGTGCACAGCTACTATGCCGCGCCGGCCGATCCCGCCCTTACCATAGGGGAAACCGACTACGGCGTTACATTTACCTGCGCCGTGGCAGCCGCTAACATTTTCGCGGTGCAGTTCCACCCCGAGAAAAGCGCGGCCCATGGTTTGCGCCTGTACCGCAATTTTGTAGACTGGAACCCATAGCCGCCCCCGTACGAGCTTCGGCCGGCCTTTTTTCAACCGATTTTTTCAACGCTCGCTATCCACCATGCTGCTGATCCCCGCCATCGATCTCAAAGACGGGCGCTGCGTACGCCTGCGCCAGGGAGACCTCGACGAGGCAACGGTATTCTCTGAAGACCCCGCCGCCATGGCCACCCACTGGCTCGACCTGGGCGCGCGCCGCCTGCACCTGGTCGACCTGAACGGCGCCGTGGCGGGCAAGCCCAAGAACGACGCGCCCATCAAGGCCATTCTCGACGCCGTCGGCGACGACATTCCGGTCCAGATCGGCGGCGGCATCCGCGATCTCGACACCATCGAGTCCTATCTCGACGCCGGCATCTCGTACGTCATCATCGGCACGGCCGCGGTCAAGAACCCGGGCTTCCTGCAAGACGCCTGCGGCGCCTTCCCCGGCCACATCATCGTCGGCCTGGACGCGCGCGACGGCAAGATCGCCACCGACGGCTGGAGCAAGCTCACCCGCCACGACGTGCTCGACCTGGCCAAGAAGTTCGAAGACTACGGCTGCGAAGCCATCATCTACACCGACATCAGCCGCGACGGCATGCTGTCGGGGGTGAACGTCGACGCCACCGTGCGGCTGGCGCAGCATGTGCGCATCCCGGTGTACGCCTCGGGCGGCATCGCCGGCCTGCCCGACATCGAAGCGCTGTGCGCGGTCGAAGAAGAAGGCGTCGAAGGCGCCATCCTGGGCCGCAGCATCTACGAAGGCGCGCTCGACTTCCAGGCCGCCCAGGCCCGCGCCGACGAACTCAGCCAATGAACGCCGCCACTGCGCAAGGCGCCACGGGGCAGGGCGCGGGCGCCGCCACGGCGCTCACCCGCCGCATCATTCCCTGCCTGGACGTCACCGCGGGCCGGGTGGTCAAGGGCGTCAATTTCGTGAACCTGGCCGACGCCGGCGATCCGGTCGAGATCGCCCGCCGCTACGATGAACAGGGCGCCGACGAACTCACCTTCCTGGACATCACCGCCACCAGCGACGGCCGCGACCTGATCCTGCCCATCATCGAGCAGGTGGCCTCGCAGGTGTTCATTCCCCTTACCGTGGGCGGCGGGGTGCGCCAGGTGTCCGACATCCAGCGCCTGCTCAACGCCGGCGCCGACAAAATCAGCATCAACAGCGCCGCCGTGGCCAACCCCGAACTGGTGCGCGCGGCCTCCGGCTACCACGGCTCGCAGTGCATCGTGGTGGCCATCGATGCGCGGCGCGTGTCGCAGCCGGGCGAGCCGGCCCGCTGGGAAGTCTTCACCCACGGCGGCCGCAAGCCCACCGGCCTGGACGCCGTGCAATGGGCCGGCCGCATGGCCGCCTATGGCGCCGGCGAAATCCTGCTCACCAGCATGGACCGCGACGGCACCAAGGCCGGCTTCGACCTCGAACTCACCCGCGCGGTGTCCGACGCCGTGCCGGTGCCGGTCATCGCCTCGGGCGGTGTGGGCAGCCTGCAGCACCTGGCCGATGGCGTCACCACCGGGCGCGCCAGCGCCGTGCTGGCGGCCAGCATCTTCCATTTCGGCCAGCACACCGTGCGCGAGTGCAAAGCCTTCATGGCCGATCAAGGCATCGCCGTCAGACTGGATTAGACTGTCTCCATGGATACCGACCCCGCCTGGATGGCCGACGTCGTCTTCGACGACAACGGCCTGATTCCCGCCATTGCTCAAGACGCCGAAAACGGCCAGATCCTGATGGTGGCCTGGATGAACCGCGACGCCCTGGCCGAAACCGCCGCCACCGGCCGCGCGGTGTACTGGTCACGCTCGCGCCGGCGCCTGTGGCGCAAGGGCGAAGAATCCGGCCACACCCAGACCGTGCACGACCTGCGCCTGGACTGCGACGGCGACGTCATCCTGCTCAAGGTGCACCAGGAAGGCGGCATCGCCTGCCACACCGGCCGCGCCAGCTGCTTCTTCCGCCGGCTCGAAGGCCCGGCCGGCAGCGCGTCGTGGGTCACCGTCGACCCCGTCCTGAAAGACCCGGACCACATCTACAAATGAGCACCGCCCCGTCCACCACCGACACGCTGGCGCGCCTCGCCGACACCCTGGCCACCCGCCGCCCCGACCGCGGCGGCGACCCGCAAAGCTCGTACACCGCCAAGCTGCTGGCCAAGGGGCCCGACGCCTTCCTGAAGAAAATCGGCGAAGAAGCCACCGAACTGGTCATGGCCGCCAAAGACGGCGTGCCCGAACGCATCATCAGCGAAACCGCCGACCTGTGGTTTCATTGCCTCGTCACCTTGACTCACTACAATCTGCGGCCCGAAGACGTGCTGGCCGAACTGGCACGCCGGGAAGGCCTGTCGGGCCTGGAAGAAAAAGCACGGCGCCCCGCGTCCTGAGCACGGAAACCCTATGAGCGACAACTGTATTTTCTGCAAGATCGCCCGCGGCGAGATCCCTTCGAAAAAGGTCCACGAAGACGAAGAATTCGTCGCCTTCCACGACATCAACCCGGCCGCGCCGGTGCACCTGCTGCTGATCCCGCGGCGCCACGTCGTCTCGCTGCAGGACATCGGCCCCGAAGACGCCGGCTGGTTGGGTAGAATGGTTACTTTGGCATCCCGCCTGGCGGCCGACAACGGCTGCCGCCCGGGTCCGGAAGGGGGCTTCCGCCTGATGGCCAATTCCGGCGTAGAAGGCGGCCAGGAAGTCCCCCACCTGCATTTCCATATCATCGGAGGTCAGCGTCCCTGGAAAGGGCGCATGGCTCCCAACGCATAATCACGGAGAACCGTCATCATGGGTAGCTTCAGCATCTGGCATTGGTTGATCGTCCTGGTCATCGTTGCCCTGGTATTCGGCACCAAGAAACTGCGCAACATCGGCAGCGATCTTGGCGGCGCCGTCAAAGGCTTCAAAGAGGGCATGAAAGACGCCAACGGCGACAAACCGGCCGAGCAGGTCACGCAGCAGAAAGTGGCCGACGACACCATCGACGTCCAGGCCAAAGAAAAAACCAACTCCTGACTTCCGTCACCATCCTCTCCCGAAGCAATGCCCGGCGGCACTGCTTCCGTGCCCTTTTGAGCGAGCAGATGTCGCATGTTTGATGTCAGTTTCACTGAGCTGATGGTGATCGGCGTCATCGCGCTGATCGTCATCGGGCCCGAACGGCTGCCCAAGGTCGCGCGCACCGTCGGGCACCTGCTCGGCCGCGCGCAGCGCTACGTCAACGACGTCAAAACCGACATCCAGCGCGAAATCGAGCTCGACGAGCTGCGCAAGTTCAAAAGCGAGATGGACGACGCCGCCAACAGCATGCAGTCGTCGCTGC
Source organism: Bordetella petrii (assembly GCF_017356245.1). Classification (NCBI taxonomy): domain Bacteria; kingdom Pseudomonadati; phylum Pseudomonadota; class Betaproteobacteria; order Burkholderiales; family Alcaligenaceae; genus Bordetella; species Bordetella petrii. Next base: position 894,327 of record NZ_JAFMZZ010000004.1, on the reverse strand, counting down.
GCGACACCGAAAACTCGCTGCGCAGCGACCTGAACGACACCGCGCGCGAGGCCAGGCAGGCCGTCTCGGGCAGCCCGGCCGCCGAGCCGGCCGCGCCAGCCCCGGCAACCCTCGACACCCCGGCACCCGCGCCGGCCCCGGCCCCGGCCGAAAACGCCGCGCCGGACCAGCCCACCCCCGCCGCCCAACCGAAAACCGGTGCCACCCCGTGACCCAGGACGCCAAGCCCGACGAGCTGGACCAGGAACAGCCGCAAGAAACCTTCATCTCGCACCTGGTCGAGCTGCGCAGCCGCCTCATGAAGGCGGCCATGGCCGTGATCGGCGTCTTCGTGGTGCTGTTCATCTATCCCGGCGCCTCGGTCATCTACGACATCCTGGCCCAGCCCATGCTGGCCTCGCTGCCCGAGGGCACCCGCATGATCGCCACGGGCGTCATCACGCCCTTCATGGTGCCGGTCAAGGTCACCCTGATGGCCGCCTTCGTGGTCGCGCTGCCGGTCGTGCTGTACCAGGCGTGGGCCTTCGTGGCCCCCGGCCTGTACCGGCACGAAAAACGCCTGGCCCTGCCGCTTATCGTGTCCAGCACGCTGCTGTTCATCCTGGGCATGGCGTTCTGCTATTTCTTCGTCTTCCGTACGGTCTTCCACTTCATCGCGACGTTCGCGCCGCAATCCATCACGCCCGCGCCCGACATCGAAGCCTATCTCAGCTTCGTCATGACCATGTTCATGGCCTTCGGCATTACCTTCGAAGTCCCGGTTGCCGTGGTGCTGCTGGTCAAGACCGGCATCGTCGAGCTGTCCAAGCTGCGCGGGGCGCGCGGCTACGTGGTGGTGGGCGCCTTCATCATCGCCGCGGTGGTCACGCCGCCCGACGTGGTCAGCCAGTTCATGCTGGCCGTGCCGCTGGTGCTGCTGTACGAAGTGGGCCTGATCTGCGCCCGCATGGTCACGCCCGAAAAGAAAAACCAGGACGCCGACGACGCGGCCGGCAGCCTGACCGAACATCACTGAAGCCCGGCGCCCGCCCGGCCGCCATGTGATCGAACGCAATAAACCGGATCCGGCCACTCTTGCCGGGTCCGGGCCGGCGCTCGTAAATTGTCTGGCATGACACTCGCACACCGCCTGCGCGCCCGGATGCAGGGGCGCGGCATCAAAAGCCAGAACCAGCTGGCGCGCATATCAGGGGTGCCGCAATCTTCCATCCACCGCATCCTGACGCGCGACGACACCTATTCGCCCACCCGCGGCACCCTGCAGCGCCTGGCCGCGGCGCTGGGCACCACGGTGCCCTGGCTGACCGACGGCATCGACGGCGCCGCGCCCGCCGGGCGCTCGCACGGCCCGGCCTCCGCCGCCGCGCCGGCCGACGGCTATAGCGCCGAACTGCAGGCCCTGATGAGCAAGCTGCCCGCCGGCACACGCAAGAAAATCGTGGCCGTCGTGCGCCTTATCGCCAACGGCGCCTGACCCCTGGCCCGGCCCTAGCGCGGCCGGGCCGGCCGCGTGCCCACCGACACCGTTACATCGCGCGCCTTGCCGCCGCGCAGGATGCCCACGGTGGCTTTTTCGCCGGGCGGCAGCGCCGCGATCAGGCGCAGCATCGACACGGTATCCAGCACTTGCGCCCCATTCACGGTTTGCACAATGTCGCCCACGCGCAGGCCGGCCTTGCCGGCCGGGCCCTCGCGCATCACCCCGGCGATCACCACGCCGCGCGTATCGGCCGGCAGGCCGAAGGCCCGCGCCAGTTCCGGCGTGATGTCCTGCGGCTCGATGCCCAGCCAGCCGCGCCGCACCGAGCCGGTCTTGACGATGTCGTCCATGACCTTGCGCGCGGCGTCGATGGGAATGGCGAAGCCGATGCCCAGCGAGCCGCCCGACTCGGAATAGATGGCGGTGTTGATGCCCACCAGGTTGCCCTGCGAGTCGATCAGCGCGCCGCCGGAATTGCCGGGGTTGATGGCCGCATCGGTCTGGATGAAGTTCTCGTAGGTGTTGATGCCGAGCCCATTGCGGCCCAGCGCCGAGACAATGCCCTGGGTGGTGGTCTGCCCCACGCCGAAGGGGTTGCCGATGGCCAGCACCACGTCGCCCACGCGCAGGCTGCGGTCGGCCGCCAGCGCCGCCACGGGCAGCGGCCGGGTGCCGGCATCCAGCTTCAGCACCGCCAGGTCGGTGTCGGGGTCGGCTCCCACCACCTTGGCGCTGCCGCGCCGGCCGTCGGCCAGCGCCACCTCGATGGCGTCAGCCGCCTCGACCACGTGGTAGTTGGTCAGCACGTAGCCCTCGGCGCTGACGATCACCCCCGAGCCCAGGCTGGTGGACGATTGGCGCCGGCTCAGGCCCGGCACCTGGCCGAACAGCTGGCGCAGGATCGGATCGTCGGGCAGCGGCACCACCGGCACGTTCACGTGCTTGGACGTGAAAACGTTGACCACCGCCGGCGCCGCCTTGGCCACCGCGGCCGCGTACGACGACGCGCCGGCCGCCGGCGCGGCGGGCTGCCCGGCCGCTCCGGGCGCCGGGGCCGACAGGCGCAGCCAATCGGGCCGCAGGGTAGTCACCACGAATAAAATGGCCAGACACACCGTGACGGCCTGAGCGAATATCAGCCAATAGCGACGCATGATCCTGACAAGGTAGGCAATGAAAACAATCGACACCCGCGAACTGGCGGCCTGGCTGGATGCCACGCTGCAAGCGCCGCGATTCAAAGATTACTGTCCCAACGGCCTGCAGGTCGAAGGCAAGCCGCGCGTAGGCCACATTATCACCGGCGTCACCGCATCCGAGGCGCTGCTGCGCGCGGCCATCGAGCGCGGCGCCGATGCCGTGCTGGTGCACCATGGCTGGTTCTGGAAAAACGAAGACCCGCGCGTGCGCGGCCCGCGCCGCACCCGCCTGGCCCTGACGCTGGCGCACGACCTGAACCTGTTCGCCTACCACCTGCCGCTGGACGCCCACCCGCAATGGGGCAACAACGCCCAGCTGGCGCGCGTGCTGGGCCTGGCGCCCGAGCTCGACGCGGCCGGCGCGCCGCTGACCTGCGGCCCCGACAACCTGATCTGGCTGGGCACGGCGCCGGGCCTGGACACCCTGGACGCGCTGGCCCGGCGCGTGCAGCAGCGCCTGGGGCGCGCGCCGCTGGTGGTGGGCGAACCCGGCCGCCCGCTGGGGCGGGTGGCCTGGTGCACCGGCGCGGCGCAGGGCATGCTGGCCGACGCGGTACAGGCCGGCGCAGACGCCTACATCACGGGTGAAGCCTCCGAACCCACCGTGCACCTGGCCCGCGAAACCGGCACCGGTTTCATCGGCGCCGGCCACCACGCCACCGAACGCTACGGCGTGCAGGCGCTGGGCCAGGCCGTGGCGCAGCAATTCGGCATACGGGTCGAGTTCGTCGACATCGACAACCCGGTGTAGGGCCGGCACCGCGCGCGGCGCGCTATTTCTTGAGCAGGTCGCGGATTTCGCGCAGCACCACCACGTCTTCGGGCGGCGCGGCGGGCGCGGCCGGCGCTTCTTCATCTTTGCGGCGCGCCGAGTTGATGGCCTTGACGATGATGAACACCACCAGGGCCAGCAGGATGAAATTGATCAGGATGGTAAGGAAATTGCCCCAGGCCAGCACGTTGGCGCCCGCCTTGGTCAAATCGGCGTAGGTCATGGGGCCGGCATAGCCGTCGGGCATCGACAGCACCAGGAATTTGTTGGAAAAATCCACCGAGCCCCCCAGGATGAAATTCACGAGAGGCATGACGAGATCTTTGACCACGGAATCGACGATCTTGCCGAACGCAGCCCCGATGATCACGCCAACAGCAAGGTCCATCGCGTTGCCCTTGACGGCGAAATCGCGAAATTCCTTGAGAAAACCAGATGCTTTGCTCATGAATGCTCCTTACGTCGTTCGCCCCGGACTGGGCAGGCGCTATAATACGCGGTTGCTATGTTGTTACATATCTCCGCAAAACGGATGTTGCAAGCCTGATGCTACGGTAGTGCGGGCGCATCAACAAGGATAGGAAGAGATGAGTCAGGATACGCTGGTGCATGATGATGACGGTGCGGTTGATCCCAACCTCCCGCCGGATCCTTCGCGCCGTTTCTGGGTAACGACCGCCTGTGCGGTGGGCGGTGTCGCCGGTGTGGCCACTGCCGTCCCTTTTGTCAGCACCTTCGCCCCCTCTGAAAAGGCCCGCGCCGCCGGCGCGCCCGTCGAAGTCGACGTCGCCGACCTGGCTCCCGGCCAGATGCGCACCGTCGAATGGCGCGGCAAGCCGGTCTGGGTCATCCACCGGTCCAAAGACCAGCTCTCCGGCATCAAAGACCAAGACCCCTACCTGGCCGATCCCAATTCCGAACGCCCCGGTTTCACGCCCGAATACGCCAAGAACGAATACCGCTCGCGCAAGCCCGAGCTGTTCGTGTGCGTGGGCATCTGCACGCACCTGGGCTGCTCGCCCACCGCGCACTTCGAAACCGGCGGCGGCGGCGGCCTGCCGTCTTCCTGGGAAGGCGGCTTCCTGTGCCCCTGCCACGGCTCCACCTTCGACCTGGCCGGCCGCGTGTACAAGAACAAGCCCGCGCCCGACAACCTCGAAGTCCCGCCGTATCAATACCTGAGCGACACCCGCATCATCGTCGGGGTTGACGAAGACAACAAGGCCTGACGCGCCAACGCGTCGCCTTTCCCCGACCTTAGCAAAATACGCCTCGTATAGAAGGAGCCATTGATGGCTGGCGAAAAAACCGTCGAGACAACAGGCCTGCTGGGCTGGCTGGACCGGCGCTTCCCGGTAACCTCTACCTGGAAGGCGCACCTGTCCGAGTACTACGCGCCCAAGAATTTCAACTTCTGGTACTTCTTCGGATCCCTGGCCCTGCTGGTCCTGGTCATCCAGATCGTCACCGGCATCTTCCTGGTCATGCACTACAAGCCCGACGCCGAACGCGCGTTCCTGTCGGTCGAGTACATCATGCGCGAAGTGCCATGGGGCTGGCTGGTGCGCTACATGCACTCCACCGGCGCCTCGATGTTCTTCGTGGTGGTCTACCTGCACATGCTGCGCGGGCTGTTCTACGGCTCGTACCGCAAGCCGCGCGAGCTGGTCTGGATCTTCGGCGTGGCCATCTTCCTGTGCCTGATGGGCGAAGCCTTCTTCGGCTACCTGCTGCCCTGGGGCCAGATGTCCTACTGGGGCGCGCAGGTCATCGTGAACCTGTTCTCGGCCATCCCGTTCATCGGCCCTGAACTGTCCATCTGGATCCGCGGCGACTACGTCGTGTCCGACGCCACCCTGAACCGCTTCTTCTCGTTCCACGTCATCGCCATCCCGCTCGTGCTGATTGGCCTGGTGGCCGCGCACATCGTGGCGCTGCATGAAGTCGGCTCGAACAACCCCGACGGCATCGAGATCAAGCAGGGCCCGAAAGACAAGCACGGCCGGCCGAAAGACGCCATCCCGTTCCACCCGTTCTACACGGTGCACGACATCATGGGCGTGGCGGGCTTTCTGATCATCTTCGCGGCCATCGTGTTCTTCGGCCCCGAAATGGGCGGGTACTTCCTGGAATACAACAACTTCATCCCGGCCGACCCGCTGAAGACGCCCCCGCACATCGCGCCGGTGTGGTACTTCACGCCGTTCTACTCCATGCTGCGCGCCACCACCAACGAATTCACGTGGGTGCTGGCCGGGGCCGCCGTACTGGGCGCCATCGCGCTGCTGGTCAAGAGCAATCTGAAAGGCTTCCTGCGCATCGCCGTGCCGGGCCTGCTGATCGTGGTGGCCGTGCTGCTGCGCGTCATCGACGCCAAGTTCTGGGGCGTGGTGGCCATGGGCGGCGCGGTCGTCATCCTGTTCTTCCTGCCGTGGCTCGACCACTCGCCGGTCAAGTCGATCCGCTACCGCCCCACGTGGCACAAGTGGTTCTACGGCATTTTCATCGTCAATTTCCTGGTGCTGGGCTTCCTGGGCACGCAGCCGCCCAACGATGCGTACAACCTCATGTCGCAGATCGGCACGCTGATCTACCTGGGCTTCTTCTTCCTGATGCCCGTCTGGAGCCGTCTGGGCACGTTCAAGCCGGTCCCCGACCGCGTGACGTTCCATGCCCACTGAGCCACGTACCCATATCGGAATGACCATGATCAAGAAGCTGATTGGCGCCGTCGCATTCACACTCGCGTGCACGGCCGCGTACGCCTCCGAGGGCGGCTACCCCCTGGACGCCGCCCCCAACCGCGTCAACGACGTCGCCGCCCTGCAAAACGGCGCCAAACTGTTCGTCAACTACTGCCTTAACTGCCACAGCGCGTCCGCCATGCGCTACAACAAGCTGCAGGACATCGGCCTGACCGACGAGCAGATCAAGGAAAACCTGTTGTTCACGGGCGAAAAGGTCGGCGACCTGATGCACGTGGCCATGCGCCCGGAAGACGCCAAGCGCTGGTTCGGCACCACCCCGCCCGACCTGTCCGTCATGGCGCGCGCCAAGTCGATCAACGCCGGCCCCTCGGGCGCCGACTACATCTACACCTACCTGCGCACGTTCTACCGCGACACCGCGCGCGCCACCGGCTGGAACAACCTGGTGTTCCCCAACGTGGGCATGCCGCACGTGCTGTGGGAACTGCAGGGCCCGCGCGAGCTCACCACGGTGGCCATGCACGAGGTCGAAGGCAAAGACGGCGCGCACAGCTGGCAGCGCGTCACCACCACCTACGACCCGCAGGGCTATGCCACCGTCAAGACCGAGCCCGTCGCCGAATTCCACGGCCACGCCTCGGTCGAGGCCCGGTTCAAGGCGCTGGACCCGGCCAAGGCGGCGGCCTACGATAACGATGTAGCCGACCTGACGGCGTTCCTGGCCTGGATGGCCGAGCCCGGCCAGCTGTTCCGCAAGCAACTGGGCGTGTGGGTGCTGCTGTTCCTGGGCCTGTTCCTGGTCGTGGCCTGGCGCCTGAACGCCTCTTACTGGAAGCACGTGCGCTGATCTTCCGCCCCGCCAGGTTGCCGGCTCCGGCCGGCAACATCTACCCGATAGGGCGGCACGCCTGCCCCACCCTGGCAATCGGGGCCAGCGTTTGCTAGATTAGCAGCGCTGGCCTTTCGCTTTTCATACAAGGACTTACCGCCATGATGGTGCTCTATTCCGGAACCACCTGCCCCTTTTCGCAACGCTGCCGCTTCGTGCTGTTCGAAAAAGGCATGGATTTCGAAATCCGCGACATCGACCTGTACAACAAGCCCGAAGACATTTCGGTCATGAACCCGTACGGCCAGGTGCCCATCCTGGTCGAGCGCGATCTGGTGCTGTACGAATCGAACATCATCAACGAGTACATCGACGAGCGCTTCCCGCATCCCCAGCTGATGCCGGCCGATCCGGTGATGCGCGCGCGCACCCGGCTGTTCCTGTACAACTTCGAAAAAGAGCTGTTCGTCCACGTTTCCACGCTGGAAGACCGCAGCGCCAAGCCCGACGAGAAAAAGCTGGCCACCGCGCGGCAGAACATCCGCGACCGGCTGGCCCAATTGGCGCCGCTGCTGCTCAAGAACAAGTACATGCTGGGCGACGAGTTCTCGATGCTGGACGTGGCCGTGGCCCCGCTGCTGTGGCGCCTGGACCACTACGGCATCGAACTGCCCAAGAACGCCGCGCCGCTGCAAAAGTACGCCGAACGCATCTTCTCGCGTCCCGCCTACATCGAGGCGCTGACGCCGTCCGAAAAAGTGATGCGTCGCTAAGCGCGAGGGTTGTGCAATATGGGTGAAACTTCCACCAAGCCGTATCTGCTGCGCGCACTGCACGAATGGTGCACCGATAACGGCTACACGCCGTACATCACCGTGCAGGTCGACGAGCACACCCTGGTGCCCGTGGCCCATGTGCGCGACGGCCAGATCACGCTGAACGTGGGCACGCTGGCCACCAACAAACTGGTGCTGGGCAACGAATTCATCGAGTTCCAGGCCCGTTTCAGCGGCGTCACCGAAAACGTGCTGGTGCCGGTGGCATCCGTCAGCGCCATCTACGCGCGCGAAACCGGCGCCGGCATGGGTTTCGAAGTCCAGCCCTACGAAGCGCCCAGCCGCGAAGAAACCGCCGCCGACCCGGCCGCCCCCGACGCCGCCGGCGATACCTCCACGGCCCCAGCCGATGGCGGCGACGACGAACCCAAGCGCCCGCACCTGACCATCGTCAAATAAGGGCCGGGCGCCCGCTTTATTTACAATACAGTCCCCGCCCGCCACGCCGTGGCGGCGCATCCGCCGGTGTAGCTCAGTTGGTAGAGCAGCTCACTTGTAATGAGAAGGTCGAGGGTTCGATTCCTTTCACCGGCACCATTTACCTGTTCAAGCAAGATCAACTCCAAGCAGAAACCCGCAAAAATCAACAATTTGCGGGTTTTTTGTTGCTCAAAGCAGTCTAAGCCTGGGTACTGCCATACCCCCATTCTCGGTGGTATCTTTTTGGGTATCAGACACTTGCCCCCAGATTTTCTGGACGGAGATACCCTCAAATACCCCTGACCGATACCGCCATCCGGCAAACCAAGCCCGGCCCCAAACCCGTCAAGCTGGCCGGCGGCGACGGGCCATACCTGCTGGTGACCTCGGCGGAGCGCGATACTGGCGCTGGAAGTACCGCTATGCTGGCAAGGCTGGGCGTCTACCCCGACGTGACCCTGGCCAAAGCCCGAGATAGGCACCAGGAAGCCCGCAAACTGCTGGCCGAGGGGGCAAGACCGCAGCGAGTCCAAGAAAGCCGACAAGCGGGCGGCAAAGCTGGCGGCGGCAAACTCGTTCCGGGCCGTGGCGCGGGCCTGGATGGAAGAACACTGCCCCCAAGATATCGGACAGCACCCATGCCCATACCGTGGCCCGGATAGAAAACGATGTTTTCCCCTGGACGGACAAACGGCCAATCACTGAAATCGACGCTTCCGAAATCCTGGCCGTGCTGAAACGCGTAGACGGACGGGGGGCGCGGCATACCGCCCATAAGATCCGCAGCAAGATCAGCATGGTCTTTCGCTACGGCATCAAGGAGGGCCACTGCAAAACCGACCCGGCCAAGGTGGGAAAGATGCTGCGGGCCTTTGAGGGGTTCTCTGGGACGTTCATCGTCCAATGCGCTCGGCGGCTCGCCCCCATGCTCTTTGTACGCCGTGGCGAGCCACGGCAGGCGGAATGGGGACATATCGACCTGGGCAAAGCCGAGTGGCGCTATACCGTGTCGAAGACCGGCACTGCGCACCTTGTCTCGCTGGCGCGCCAAGCCGTGAATGTGCTGCGCCAGCTTCACGCCTTGACCGGGCACGGCCGATATGTGTTCCCAGGGGCGCGCAGCTATGACCGGCCCATGAGCCATGGCGGCACTTAATGCTCCCCTGCGTCGCAGGGGCTACGATACCAAGATCGAAATTACCGGCCACGGCTCCCGCGCGATGGCCCGCATCATCTTGCATGAGGAATTGGAGCAGAAGCCCGAGATCATCGAGCATCAGCTTGCCCATAGCGTGCCTGACACCCTGGGGCTGGCCTATAACTGGACGAGGTTCATCAAAGAGCGTAGCTATGATGCAGGCCTGGGCGAACTACTTGGATGCGCTGGAAGCCAGTGGGATGTCATCCCGCTGGCGCGCCCCCACGCAGCATGGAGTTTTACCGCTGCCTGACGGTTTCGGGCAAAGCGATGGCCAGAGTGTTACAGCACAAAGACCGCCTGACTCGCATATGATCCATGGAGGATCAAATGAAAGCTGATCAAGATAGTAGCTTGGATGCTGAATATCGACAGTATGACTGGGGTGATTGTATTGACGGAACGAAAGAGCAACTGCAAGCGTTCGGTATCGGCGTAGGCCTCACCTTCCCCGGGGAGCCCGAAGGCCCAAAGCGAGTATTGCGGGCACGCGATCCACGCGGTTACTTAGTTGTAATCAAGAATTGCTATACCCAAGAAGGCAGATTCACGGCGCATATTTATTTTCCGAATTGGCCTAAGCGGCCTAGCCCGGCATGGGAGCCGGCATTCCTTGGTGTTGAAAAACGCGAGGGATTTTGGGCTGATGAATATCGTGGTCATGACGATGCCTTGAGCGCTGCAGGCTTGATTTGCGCGCATCAATTTCCGGGCAGGCCTGGAATGAGAAAGACATGCGTGACCATACTTCCAAATGGTCAAGTGTTAGACACTCACCCCCAATCGAGTCAACCCACAGAAGCTAAAGCAACTGGCGCAAAGTGTATATTTCGCGGTTCTGGAAAGATGTTTCATGTCTGGATTTATATCTCTGCCGAAGAGAACGATCGCCGCCGGGCCTTGTGGGACGCTGCTGAAACGAAATGGCGATATGAGGTCCAATCGTTGCTTCGCCCCGCCCGTCTCCGTACTGGAATAGCTTTCCCCCGTGTTCCTCAATCATTCCAGGCTACTCGTAGTCATCTTCGTCTTGTTTGGTCTACTGGCCTACTGGAGAATTAACCTTTTGTCGCCCGCACCTAGCCCGACGGGGCAAAAAGCCGGAACGCCTACTGGTCCGATGCTGGCACTTACTCGACTAGGCGGCGCAAAGGTGAGCGCATGGGAAAGCTATTTAGCTTGAAAGAGTGGGTCACGGTAGCCGATGCCGCCAAGTACCTTTCTGTCTCTCTTGGTGAGGAAGTCAACGAGGCCGATGTATTGCGACTGGCACTAGATGGGCACATCACTTTATCTATCTACCTACCAAATGGAGCAACGGTTAAGCGCGGCAAGATTGTGACCCACCGCCTTGATGATGTGGTCGATGCTCTCAAAAACAATAGGATTCCCGAGGGCCTCGATTGGATGCACGTCCCGAAGTCAATGGTTCAAAAAAATCTAGCGAGCCTGACGGCTATTGATGATGACTCCGAAGAAGTGCCGTTCATTACTTCATTGCGGTTGAATGATACGCAGTGGATTACCCTGGAACGGGAGACAATCTCCACAGTTTGGGGACTATGGGATTTACCAATGTTTGGCGGTGAAAGGCTTGATGTAGAACATGAGTGCTTAAGCATTACAGGCGGCCCATCGATAACAGCGGAAACCATGGAAGGTGCGTTCATCTGGCATAGTGAAGACTCCATATGTCAGATTCAAGCAGATTTTGACGATAACGAATATCAAAGAGGATCAAAAGCTGAGGGGCTAGAACTGGAGAGGCGCATTGTTGAGGATGGCATTCCAGCGGACGAAGCCGACAAGCAGCGAGCCGCTTTTGAAACGAGGCGCAAAGAGTACAAGAAAAGGAGGAAGGAAAAGCCGTATCACGAAAACTTCTACCCCTCCGAGGCATTGCCCAATGATTCAATGATCGTTGTTAGAACATCCGCATTGCGAGATTTTGAAAAATCACTTGGTGGCCCTCCTAGCGGCGAAGAAAAGCCCCTCAGCGCCCGCGAGCGCGAAACCCTGCTAACCCTGATAGCAGCTATGGCGAAAGAGGGTTACAAACACGACCCGGCGAATAAGGCCAAATCTGCCGTATCCGAAATTCTGGCCGATGCTCAACGGGCGGGCCTATCAATTTCCGATCAGACTATTCGCGACAAGCTGAAAGATGCTTGGAAACTACTGCCAGGAAACCCGCATAAAATCTAGCTCCAATCCCAAATTTGACTTGCCGAAACCAAGTTTGGCCTCAAGCCGGGGGCACATCATCAAACTTGATTCCGTTATCTATCAACGGAGTCTTAAATGCGTACCAGCACGGCCCAATCCAAGGTCACGGCCCTTCGCCCGTTCGCCCCCAACACCAAACCCGTTCCCATGCCACCCGATGTTGGCGCGGCATCCTTCATGCGCCTACCTGCCGTAGTGGTCGCCACTGGCGTCAGCAAAGGCACAGCCTGGAACTGGAGCCGCAAAGGCAAATTTCCCCAACCTGTCCGATTCGAAGCTATCACGGCCTGGCGCTCTGCTGACGTGCTGACATGGCTGAATGACCCTAACGTATGGCACGCTTCCCAGCGTGCGGAGGGCTGATCATGGCAAACATGAAAAAGCCCGCCACGGGGGACCGAAACGACAGCCGGGGGGCGCATCGTGGCCAATATTCTACCGCCACGGAAGCGCAACACGCCCGCATCTTGAGAGCCCTACGCCAGCGTCCCCACACGTCTTACGAGCTGCGGCGCTTAGGCTGCTACCAAGCAAACACCCGCGTACTAGAGCTGCGGCGCAAAGGTTACGTCATCATCACCGAGCGCGTGAGCATTTGGGACGAAGAGGGTTACCAGCATGACGGCGTGGCACTTTACTCGCTCATGGATGAACCGGCCGGCCCCGCTAATAACGAACGCCCGGTGCTGGTGCCGGTGTAATGGCGAACGGGCGAAACAGAAGGCGTAAGCGCGACACACAACGCGGCGGTACAGGCTTTATAGCCTTGCCCATCGTGGTGTTAGGTAGCGCGACATAGTCGGTTTGGATCATCCTGCCAAAGCGCTGCTGGTCAAACTGGCCCGCCAGCTTGGCCGCGACAACAACGGGCGGTTACTGGCAACCACCCCCAGCCCTTCGCGAGTTGCTGACCATCGGCCTGATTCACTAGACCGTCAAAGGCCAACGGCCCCATCGGGCGAGCTGGTATGCGGCAACTTGGTATGCCCTGGCCGATCTGCTGGCAGATGGTAGAACGCGCCTGGATCGGCTGGCTTGACCGGAGGGCGAGATGCCCGTTGGTCATGCTGACACTACGGTGGGGGTGACATTGAGGGCCGTCATGCTATACCTCCAACTGCGTGCGCAGTGGATGCGCTTTGGGGACCGTGATACATGGGCGGCGTGATTATTCGGACGGGGGTGAATAATGAAGATCTCTAGGCATGGAACGAACCGCCGGGAAGGGCCCGGAGGCCATGTATACACTCAAGATCCAATTCGGTTTGATCGAGGTCGGCGAGCGGATGGGCAGCCTGAGGTTAGCCTGCTTATGAACAATTGTCTCGACACAGCTTTGAGTGGCCGGTATCAATACTATATAAACCTCGATCTGGCTGATGTGGGGGTGCTATTAGCCGGACTTGCTAAAATGGCCGAGCATTGGCAGCCTGACCTTCAGGAAGCCATTGGTGAGCATGCGGGCGACTTGCATCGCCTGCTCGGCGCGGTGACCGGTTGGAGTAAGACTTAATCCGCGGACTATCTCATGCCGCATCACCTCAGCACACGGCCACGCCGCCCCAGGCAAGGAACGGACGAAAGTGGTTGATGTCGGTGATCATGCTACTGCTCCAAGGTTCGGGTACGATTGGCCGAGCACAAGCCTTCGTGCAAAGGACGCGCTATGAAACCTGGCCACATTGACGTCGACGTTTTCGTAAATGGCACTCAAATCGTCTGCCAGGTTCCAACCCGCGTACTCGATCAACTGGCCAGCATGGACGATCTGCATAGCTGTGACGCTTACTATCAAATTGCCATGGCAAATATCCGTCTGATTGAGGCGGCGGTCGCAAAGAAGTTGCCGACTTGTGTCGACGGAATGCCGCTCCGATTGGAGCGGACTGACTTTCCCAATCGTCTGTAAGGGCGTCATTGACGCTCCTCTATCTCAGCCTTGATCTGCGTCTGGCGCAGCAAATCAATCCAATCTTGACCCTCCAAGTTCGCCAGCGCTCTCCGTCTGGCGGTATTTGGGGGTATCTGAAAGACCGCTAAATCTCAGAGCTAGCGCTAATACGGTTTTCCGGCAACAGTTTCGCTCCTTTCACCTTCAGAAAGCCTGCCAGATCATGTGCAGGCTGGCCGCGGTCATGACGATCTTGAAGCCCAGCCGGAATGTGGCCTCGGGCAGGTTGTCCAGGGTGCGCGTGCCCACCCAGGTGCCGGCCACGCCGCTGGCGATCATTGTTGCGATCAGCGGGCTCCATTGTGCGTAGGCAAAGCCCAGCGTGCCGAAGACCAGGATCTTCATGCCGTGCTGGATCACCATGCACGCCGCGTGCGTGGCCACCAGCGGCTGCTTGATCAGGCCGGTGCGGGCCAGCAGCGCGGCCACCAGCGGGCCGGTGGCGCCCACCAGCATGGTGCAGAAACTGGATACCGCCCCGCCCAGCACGAAATAGGCCTTGCCGTGGCGCCGGGCCGTGGCGCTGGGCTTCTTGCGGTACACCGACCACAAAATGAACAGCGCCAGCGCCCCCTTGGCCAGCGCGTCGGGGATGCTGACCACCACCGAGGCACCCAGCGCGACGCCGGCCGCGCTGCCCAAGGCGAACCACAGCAGCACCGGGGCCACCAGGTGGCGGCGCTGGATGATGACGCGCCCGCTGTTCGAGCCCATTTGCACCACGCCATGTACGGGCAGCACGCTGGTCACCGGCAGGCCCAGGCTGAGCACGGCCAGCATGGCCACGCCCCCGCCCAGGCCCATCGCGGCCGTCAACGCCGAGGTCAGAAAACTGGTGATCACCAGGATGGCGGCAAAGACGGGCGTGATCTCGGGTGGAACAAAGGCCATGGCGCTCTCGCATGAACGGACGGCAGTGTAGCGTGAAGACTGCTGAATGCCGTTCACAACTGATCTGATCCACGGCCGATAGATGCCCGCGCGCGCCGCTCCTATCATCGACCTGGCGAGGCCGAAGCCGGCAGGCGGGCCCGCACGTCTTAACAAGGAGCGGCAAGCGTGGACGATCTGGAAACCTGGAAGAAACTGGCGCGCGAGCATCGCGGCGTGACCCAGGAACTGGCGGCTTTCATCGCGGGGATCAGGCCCGGCGACATTCCCGGCAAGACCCGGAATATTCTGGACGATGCCCTGGTGGATGCGCTGGGCTGCGGCCTGTACGGGCTGACCACGCCATGGGGCCGCATCATGGCCGAGTTCGCCCGCGAGCAGCAGGGCCCGGCCGAGGCCGCCCTGTGGGGCGGCGGCGCGCGGGTAAGCGCGGTCAACACCGTGCTGGCCGGCGGCACCGCCATTCACAGCTTCGACTTTGACGACCACAGCCGCGCCAAGATCCATCCGGGCGCGCTGGTGGTGCCCGTGGTACTGGCGCTGGCCGAACGCCAGGGCGCCGGCGGCGGCCTGGTGCTGGCGGGCATGGCCGCCGGCTACGAAGCCATGAACCGCGTCAGCCAGGCGTTCAACCCGAGCCGTACGCGCATGCGCGGCTGGCACCTGACCGGCACGGCGGGCACCTTCGCCGCCGCCGCCGCCGCGTGCGTGATGCTCGGGCTCGATGCCGGCACCACGGCCAGCGCGCTGGGCCTGGCCGGCACGCAGTCGGCGGGCACCTGGGCCTTCACGGCCGACGGCGGGATGAGCAAGCGCATGCATCCCGGCCGGTCAGCACAGGCGGGCCTGATGGCCGCGCTGCTGGCGCAGCGCGGTTTCGCCGGCCCGCGCTACATTCTGGAAGCCGAGGACGGCGGATTGATGTTCGGCATGTCCGACACGCCGCGTCCGGCCATGCTGGTCGAGGGCCTGGGCCGCCGCTGGCATTCCGACGAGACCTGCTTCAAGCCGCACGCCTGCTGCGGCAGCAACCACGCCTGCGTCGACGCGGTGCTGGACCTGATGCGCGAGCATGGGCTGACGCCCGCCGACATCGAGCGCGTAGTGGCCGGCGTGGCCAATGTGGTCAACACGCAAACGGGCTTCGAATACCGGGCCGATTCGGTGCTGAACGCCCAGATGAGCCTGCGCTACAACATTGCCGTGGCCATGTTCGACGGCCAGGCCTACCTGGAGCAGTTCACCCCGCAGCGCATTGCCGAGCCGCAGGTGGTGGCCTTGTCCCGGCGCGTGGAAATCGAGATCGATCCGGAGATCGACCGCGCCTATCCGGAGATCTACGGCGGCAAGGTCTCACTGGTTACCAGACAGGGCACGACGCTGACCCGCAAGGTCGACTATTCGCGCGGCATGCCGGAAAACCCCATGTCGCGCGGCGAGATCGACGGCAAGTTCATGTCGCTGGCCTCGGCCGCCGTGGGCGCCGATTCGGCCGCCGCCGTGCTGGAGGCCGCGCGCGGCATGTTCGATGCCGGCTCGGCAACGCCGCTGGCCGACCTGCTGGCGCGCGCGCGCGTGGGCGGCACGGCCGACTTGCCTGTCACGGCGTGATCTTGTCCCAGTCGGGATTGCCGGAGATCTCTTCGAGCAGGAAGTTCACGAAGGCGCGGACCTTGGGTGAAAGATTCCGGCTGGGCAGGTACACCACCGACACCGCCGGGCCTTCGCCGACGTAATCGGTCAGGATCGGGCGCAGCCGCCCCGCGCGTATGGTGTCGGCGGCGGTGAAGTTGCTGATCATGGCGATGCCCAGGCCCGACGAGGCCGCCTCCAGCAGCGTTTCCGCGTTGTTGACGTTGAGCTGGCCCGACACGGTCTTGGGGCAGGGCACGCCGTTCTTGCTGAACGGCCACTCGCGATAGCGGCCGGTGTGCATCAGCACGTAGGCCATGCAGTGGTGCTGGTCGAGTTCATCGGGCGTGCGGGGCTCGCCGTGTTCCGCCAGGTATTGCGGCGAGGCGCAGGCCATGAAGCGCAGGTGGCACAGCTTGCGGGCGATCAGCCGCGCGTCGGCCAGTTCGCCGATCTGCACGGCGACGTCGATGCCTTCGTAGGCCAGGTCCACGTTGCGGTCGCTGAGCTCAGCGTCCAGCACCAGATCAGGGTGCTGCTTGAGAAAGCGCGGCACCATCGGCATGATGACGCGCCGTCCGAAACCCACCGGCAGATGCACGCGCAGCCGCCCGTGCGGGCTGGAAGTGGCCTGGCCCAGCAGGTTCTCGGCGTCTTCGATCTGCCCCAGGATCTGCAGGCAGTGCTCGAAGAAACTGGCGCCGTCGTTGGTCAGGCCCACCGAGCGGGTCGTGCGGTGCAGCAGCCGCACATTGAGCTCCTGCTCGAGCCGGGTGATGGCCTTGCTGACAGCCGAGGATGTGAGCCCCAGCCGCTTGGCGGCCTGGGTGAAGCTGCGCGTTTCCGCCACGCGAACGAACACGCGCAGGGCGTTGAGATTTTCCACGCCGGGTCTCCCGATTTTTATCGTGCATCTATTTAGTGAAATTCATTCACTAGTATTTTGAATTTCGAGTCATTGATCCGTTTTTATAGCGTAATTAGACTGCCCACATCAATACTCGACCAGACACGCGCCGCAGACGCGGCGCGCATCAGGAGACAAAAGCTGTGGATGCATGTGAAACCGGGACCGCCGGCCACCTGGCGCGGACGGCGCGGATAGCCGCCGTTTTGGCCGCGCTGTGCCTGGGCGGCGGCGCCGCGCAGGCGGCGGGCGAATCCGCCGGGCCCTTTCCCGGCCGCCCCGTCAAGCTGATCGTGCCGTTTCCGCCGGGCGGCGGCACCGACACCCTGGCGCGGCCGCTGGCGCAGCGGCTGGGCGAGTACTGGGGCCAGTCGGTGGTGGTCGAAAACCGCGGTGGCGCGGGCGGCAACGTCGGCGCCGCGGCCACGGCAAGGTCGGCGCCCGACGGCTACACCCTGCTGTTCACCCCGGTGATCACGCTGGCGGCCAACCAGGCCCTGTACAAGTCGGCCGGTTATGACGCCGAGCGCGACTTCACCGCCGTCACGATGCTGGTCAGCACCCCGAACATCCTGGCGGTGCCTGCGTCCCTGCCGGTGAAAACCGTCCAGGAATTCCTGGACTACGCCCGGGCCAAGCCGGGCCAGCTGAATTTCGCCTCGCCGGGCAACGGCACGCCGCCCCACCTGGCCATGGCCATTCTTGAACGCATGGCCGGCGTGAAGATGACGCATGTGCCCTACAAGGGCACCGGCCCGGCCGTCACCGACCTGATCGCCGGCCGGGTGCAGGCGATGATGGTCAACGCTCCGGTGGCGCTGCCGTATATGAAATCCGGCCAGTTGCGCGGCCTGGCCACGACCAGCGCAAGGCGGCCTGCTTCGGTGCGCGACCTGCCCACGCTGGACGAAAGCGGCCTGAAGGGCTACGAGGCCGACACCTGGTACGGCCTGTTCGCGCCGGCGGGCACGCCCAAGGCGGTCATTGCCAAGATCAACGCCGACGTAGCCCGCGCGTTGAATTCACCCGACATCAAACAGCTGTTCGCCGGACAGGGCGCCGAGGTGGTAGGCGACAGCCCCGAGTCGGCCGCGGCCCGGGTGAGCGCCGACGTGGTCAAGTGGCGCGATGTCATCAATGACATCGGCCTCAAGGTGGACTGACCATGGCGGCAACCCCTGTAGCTTCCAGCCGCGCCGGCACGCCGCCGCTGGCCGCCCGCCTGGGCCGGTTCATCGCCGGCGCATGGGCCGGGCGTCTGCCCGCGGAAGTGGAGCAGGCCGTGGCACTGCGCATGCTGGACACCCTGGCCGCGTCCGCCAGCGGCGTGCGGCAGGGCGCCCATCGGGGGCTGCTGGCGCTGCTGCCCGGCGACGGCCCCATCTCCGTGTGGGGCACCGCGGCCCGGCGCGGCTTGCGCGACGCGGTCATCATCAACAGCGCGGTATCGCATTCCACGTACTTCGAGGACGGCTGCCGCTACACCGGCGGGCACCCCTCGTCGGCGCTGATCCCCGCGGCGTTCGTCCTGGCCGTCGAGCGCGGCGCCAGCGGCGCGGAACTGGCCGCCGCCATTGCCGCGGGATATGAGGTGTTCTTGCGCCTGGGACGCGCCATTTACCCGTCGACAGTGCGGCGCGGCTTCCAGAGCACGGCCATCCTGGCGGCGCCGGCCACCGCGGCGGCCGCCGCGGTGCTGCTGCGCCTGCCCGCCGAGCGGGCCGCGCATGCCGTCGCCATCGCCTGCAGCCACGGCGCCGGGCTGAAAGAAGCGCTGAAGAATGCCGGCAGCCAGCCTCTGCAGGTGGGCCGCAGCAGCGAAGGCGGCCTGCTGGCCGCGCTGTATGCCGCCCAGGGGGCCGACGGCGCGCCCGGAGTGATCGAGCAGGGGTTCTTCAAGGCCTACGCCGAGGGCGCGCGGCCCGACGCAGTCACTCGCGGCCTGGGGCAGCAGTGGGGCATCGGGCAAACCTATCTGAAGATGCATGGCGGCTGCCGCGGCAACCACGCGCCGGTAGATGCGGCGGCCGCCCTGGCGCGCGAATACAGTCTTGCGCCGCGCGACATCGCCTCGATGGAGGTGTGCGTGGACAGCGTGACGCTGGCCGCCGAGGTGGCGGAGCCGGCCAACGCCGACCAGGCCAAGTTCTCGATCGCGTTTTCCATCGCGGCAAAGCTGCTCAAGGGCGACGCCATGCCGGTGCGCTACACCGACGCCATGCTGGCCGACCCCGGCATGCGCGCGCTGATGTCGCGCATCCGGGTACGCGCCGACGCCGCGCTGGATGAAGGCTACCCGGACCGGCGCGGCGCCGTGATCCGTGTGCGCACCGAAGACGGGCGGGACCTGAAGTACGCCCTGGACCGTGCGCTGGGCGAGCCCGAGCAGCCCTACACGCGGGCTGACATCGAACGCAAATTCGACCTGACCGCCGGCGCCCTGTACGGCGCGCGCGCGGGCCGGATCAAAGAGCTGGCGATGGCGCTGCCGTCGTTGCCGGACGTGAAGGCACTGAACGACCTGCTGCAAGCCAACCCCTCCTGACGAAACCATAGATGAGCCACACGACACTGCCCGACTACGAGGTCTACGCCATCCGCTACGGCACGCGCGACGCCAGGCGTGCCAACAACTTTATCGGCGGCGATCCGCATGATGCGCCGATGCCCATGGACTATTACGTGTGGCTGGTGCGCGGCGACGGCCGGGAATTCGTGGTTGACACGGGCTTCGGCCCCGAAGTCGCGAACAGGCGCGGCCGCACGCTGCTGCGCCATCCATCCGAAGGCCTGGCGCTGCTGGGCGTGGACGTGGGCAAGGTAGAAGACGTGATCATCACGCACCTGCATTACGACCACGTCGGCACGTTCGACTGCTTTCCGGTGGCGCGATTCCACCTGCAGGACGACGAAATGGCATACGCCACCGGGCGGCACATGTGCTATCGGCAGTTCAACCACGGCTACGAAGCCGAGGAAGTGATCGGCATGGTGCGCCTCGTCTACAAGGACCGGGTGCGTTTTCACAAAGGCAGCGCCGAGCTGGCTCCCGGCCTGAGCATCCACCGCATCGGCGGACACACCCACGGCCTGCAGTGCGTGCGCGTGCACACCAGGCGCGGCTGGATCGTGCTGGCGTCCGACTGCAGCCACTACTACGAGCATTTCGAGAAGAAGCGCGCCTTCACCACCGTGTTCCACGTGGGCGAATTGATCGATGGATACAACAAGCTGGACATGCTGGCCGACAGCCCGAGGCACATCGTGCCCGGCCACGATCCGCTGGTCATGCAGCGTTATCCGGCGGCCTCCGGCCCGCTCGAGGGCATCGCCGTCCGCCTGGATGCAGAGCCCCGCGATTGACACATTTCCGGCCCGCACATTTGTTCACCCCGCAGAGACATGCCAATGAGTAGTTCACAACCCCCGCTTCTGGAAAACGCCACCCGCGACCTGGCGCGCTTCGCGGCGCAATTCCGCTATGAGGACATTCCCGCCGAGGCGGTGGACCGCATGAAGACCAGCCTGCTCGACAGCATCGGCTGCTGCCTGTATGGCGCGACGCTGCCGTGGACGCAGCGCGTGCAGGCCATGGCAGAAGCCGAACAGGCGGCGCCGGTGGCCGGCTTGTGGGGCAGCGGCCGCAAGACCTCGATCGCCGGCGCCGTGATGGTCAACGGCACGGCGGGGCATGCTTTCGAGCTGGACGATATCCATAAAGAATCCATCGTGCACGCGGGCTCGATCGCCGTGCCCGTGGCGCTGGCCTATGCCGAACGCGACGGCGATTGGAGCGGGCGCGACCTGGTCACCGCCCTGGTGGCCGGCTACGAGATCGGCACGCGCGTAGGCAACGCCGCCACCATGAGCCTGTTCTACCGCGGCTTTCATCCGCAGGGCACGTCGGGCGTGTTCGTGGCGGCGGCCACGGCGGGCAAGGCGCTGAAGCTCGACGCGAACCGCATGCAGCACGCCCTGGGCATCGCCGGCTCGCAGGCGGGCGGCCTGATGGCCGCGCAGGAAGGCGCGATGGTCAAGCGGTTCCACGCCGGCCGCGCCGCGCATAGCGGGGTGTACGCAGCTGAGCTTGCGCGGCGCGATTTCACCGGCATTGTCGACGTGCTGGAAGCGAGCTACGGCGGCTACCTGTCTTCGTACTCTGACAAGCCCAACGCCGCGCGCCTGACCGACGACCTGGGCAAAACCTGGGAAACCGCCAAGGTCGGCTACAAGCCGCACGCCAGCGTCACCAGCATCCACGCCGCGCTGGACGCGCTGGCGCACATCATGCAGTCCAACAACCTGCGGGCGGCCGATATTGCCTCGATACGGGCCGGGGTCAGCCACATGACCTACGTGCATTGCGCCTGGGAATACAAGGCGCAGGGCGTGACAGCCGCGCAAATGAACCTGTACTACGGCCTGGCGGTGATCGCGCACGACGGCGTGGCCTTCGTCGACCAGTACGACGAGCAGCGCCTGGCCGATCCGGCGCTGCTGGACCTGATCAAGCGCACCGAGGCCTTTGAAGACGCGGAAATCGAGGCCATGGGCCCGGCGTTCCGCCACGCCGCCACCGTCACGGTGCGCACCCGCGACGGTCGCGAGCTGACGCACCGCATCCTGAACCGGCGCGGCAGCCCCGAGAACCCGATTTCGGCCGGCGACGTGGAATACAAGTTCCGCAACGTGGCCCGTTCCTGCCTGCCTGCGGACCGGCTCGAGCGCCTGGTCGAATTGTGCAGGCAGCTGGACACGCTGGCCAGCCTGGACGAACTGATTTCCATTGTGGGCGCCTCGCGCGCCTGACGCTTTCCTTTTCCCGACCCGGCCTTTCAACGCATCCACGACACCACCATGGCACAAACCATCGCTGAACAACTCGCCTCGCACTTCGCCAAATTCAACTACGACGCGCTGACGCCGGCCACCCGCAAGGCCGTCAAGCGCCTGCTGCTGGACTACCTGGGCGTGGGCGTGGCCGGCAGCCAGACCGGCAGCGGCAAGGTCGCGCGCGAATTCGCCGCCTGCGCCGGCGGCTTTGAACAGGCTACCCTGATCGGCGACGGACGGCGCGTGCCGGCCATGCAGGCCGCGCTGGCCAATGCGATTTCTTCCCACAGCGTCGAACTGGACGATATCGACGTGTTGGCGCTGTTCCACTTCAGTCCGCCCGTGTATTCGGCGGCACTGGCCACGGCCGAGCAGACAGGCCAGGGCGGCCGCGCCCTGCTGGCCGCCCTGGCGGCCGGCTGCGAAATGATGGAACGCCTGAGCAAGGCGGCCAATAATTCTCTGCGCAATCGCGCCTACCACACCACGCCCGCTTGCGGCATCTTCGGCGCCACGGTCGCCTCGGGCCTGCTGCTGGGCAACACAGAAGAGCAGATCGTGTCGTCGCTGGGCCTGGCCGGCGCGCAGTCGGGCGGCCTGATGGAAATGTACGGCCCCTCGATGCAGAAGCGCTTCAACCCTGGCCCGGCCGCGCGCAGCGGCGTCACCGCCGCCGTCATGGCCAACCTGGGTTTCACGGGCGCGGCCACCATCTTCGAGGGCGAGCGTGGCTGGCTGAAAGCCTTTACCGATACCAACGACCCCGCCCAGCTGATACTGGGCCTGGACCGGCCCTACCAGCTGGACATCGAGTTCAAGCCCTATTCGTGCGCCCGCCCGATCCACAACGCCATCGACTGCGCGCTGGATATCCGCAAGAAGTACGCGCCCGACCTGGCCCGCATCAAGAGCATGACCATGGCGCGCCATTCCGACTGGGCGCTGTACCACCAGAACGCCCGGCCCAAGACCTATCACGAAGCGCAGGTCAGCCTGCCGTATTCGGTGGCGGTTGCCTTTACCGACGGCCAGGCATTGTTTGCGCAGTACAACAATGCGCGCCTGAAAGAGCCCATGCTGGCAAGGCTTTCGGAAATGCTGCAGATCACGGTGGACGACACCCTGCCGCGCGGCGTGTCGTGCAGGCTGACGGTGGAAATGGAAGACGGCGCCCGCTACGTGTCGCAGATCGACTACCCCAAGGGGTCTATCCAGAACTCCATGTCCGACGACGAACTGCGCGCCAAGTTCGACAGCCTGGCCATTCCGGTGATCGGCGCGTCGCGCGCGGCCGAAGCGGCCGAGATGGTGGCGGACATCGAACAATGCCAGGACATCGGCCTGCTGATGCGCCTGCTGGCGCCGGCGGGAAACTGACATGGCCATGATCCAGACGGCCGCCGAGCTGCCCGTGTACGAGGTGTACGCGCTGAAGTACGCGACGCGCCCGGCCCGGCGTTCGGCCAACTTCGTGGGAGGCGACCCCCATGATGCGCCCATGCCGCTGGATTACTACGTCTGGGTCGTGCGCAACCGCGACCGCCTGGTGCTGGTGGACACCGGTTTCTTCCAGGACATGGCCGACAAGCGCCACCGCACCCTGCTGCGCACCCCCGTCCAGGCCCTGGCGCTGATCGGCATCCAGGCGGCCGATGTGCGCAACATCGTCATCACCCACATGCACAACGACCACGTCGGCACATTCGACGCCTGGCCCAATGCACGCTTCCATTTGCAAGACGCCGAGATGGACTACGCAACCGGCCGGCACATGGCCTGCGCGGCGCACAACCG
Source organism: Bordetella petrii (assembly GCF_017356245.1). Classification (NCBI taxonomy): domain Bacteria; kingdom Pseudomonadati; phylum Pseudomonadota; class Betaproteobacteria; order Burkholderiales; family Alcaligenaceae; genus Bordetella; species Bordetella petrii. The sequence continues at coordinate 870,651 of NZ_JAFMZZ010000004.1, read as the reverse complement.
GGCATACGAACCCGACCACGTGGCGGGCCTGATCCGGCTGGCCTACGGCAACCGGGTCGCGTTTCACGACGGCGACGCGGAAATCGCGCCGGGCATCAGTGTGCACCGCGTGGGCGGCCACACGGCCGGGATGCAGGTGGTGCGCGTGCACACGGCGCGCGGCTGGATGGTGCTGGCGTCCGACGCCAGCCACTTCTACGAGCATATCCGCCAGCGCCGCGGCTTCACGCTGGTGTTCCACATGGGCGACCTGTTCCAGGGCTACGCGCGCATCGAGGCGCTGGCCCGGTCGCCCGACCACATCATCCCCGGCCATGACCCGCTGGTGATGGACAAGTACCCGCCCGCAAGCCGGGAACTGGCCGGAATCGTGGCAAGGCTGGATGTGCCGCCCAAGCCACAGTAGCCGCCGCGTCCGGATGGACCATCAACCATAAGAATCAGGAGACATGCGATGAAAAAGTTGGCTTTTGCGCTTTGCTGCACCCTGGCATTGGCTTTGCCTTTGGCCGCCCGGGCGGACTATCCCGATCGTCCCATCAAGCTCATTGTTCCTTTCCCCGCGGGCAGCGGCACGGATACCGTGGCAAGGGAACTGGCGGAAGAAATGGCGAAAGACCTGCGCCAGCCCATCGTGGTGGACAACAAGCCCGGCGCGCAGGGCATCATCGGCGTCAAGGCGGCCGTGGACGCGCCGCCGGACGGCTACACCCTGGTCATGCTGGGCGTGACCACCGGCGCCAGCAATGTCACGCTGTTCAAGAAGCTGCCCTATGACCCGCTGCGCGACCTGACCCCCATCGGCATGATCGCGGAGTCGCCCATCGTGCTGGTGGCGGCCCCTCAGTTCGAACCGAACAATACGAAAGAACTGTATGAACTCGGGCGCAAAGAGCCGGGCAAGCTGACCTATGCCTACGGCTCGGGAAGCGCGCAGGTCGCGGCCGCGAAACTGGTGGACATGGGAGGCATCGAGACGATCGGCGTGGCGTACAAGGGGTCGCCGCAAGCCCTGACGGACGTGATGTCCCGGCAAGTGGATTTCATGTTCGTCGACCTGTCCCTGGCCGTGCCGCAGATCCAGGGCGGAAAACTGAAGGCGCTGGGGGTCACGACGGCGTCGCGGTTCCCGATAGTGCCCGACATTCCGGCCATCAATGAATCCGGCGCGCCTGGCTATCAGCTGGTGGTCTGGTTCGCCATGGGCGGCCCCGCGGGCATGCCGAAGCCGGTGGTCGAGCGGCTTTCGACATCGCTGAAACACGCGCTGGCCAGCAAGAAGCTGCAAGGCAAATACGCAAGCCACGGCCTGCAAGTGAAGCTGTCCACGCCAGACGAGTTCGGGGAATTTCTCAAGAGCGAAATCGCCAATTGGGGCGCAATGATCCGCAAGGCCGGGATCACTCCCCAGGGCTGAGGCCGCTGCCGGAAACCACGAAAACAGGATCAAGGCCATGAAAATTTCTGGAAGCCGGTTCGTCATCACCGGCGGAGTCAGCCTGATTGGCTCGCACATTACCGAAGTGCTGCTGTCGCGCGGCGCGCAACATGTCACCCTGTTCGACAACTATTCCCTGAGCACGCCGGAAACAGTCGGAGATCTGCTCAAGGATTCCCGGATCGAGGTGGTGCGGGGAGACATTCTTCGAGTCGGCGAACTTTATGACGCCTTCGAGGGCGCGCAAGGCGTGTTTTCCGTTGCGGCTTTCCTTACCTTGCCGCTGTCGCAAAACCCCGCGCTGGGCCTCACGGTGAATGTGCAAGGCCAGAACAACGTCCTGGAGGCCTGCCGCTACCAAGGAGTGCAGAAGACGGTTTTCTCGTCATCTACCGCAGTCTATGGCGAACCCGTTCCGGGCGTTATGGACGAAACCACGGCGTCCAATCTGGCGCCGTTCCAGCCCGCGGCGGCGCTGTACTCGGCATCCAAGCTGATCGGCGAGCACCTGGGCAGGCATTACCACCAGAAGCACGGGCTGCAGACGGTTTCGCTGCGCTATGCCACGGTCTACGGCGAACGCCAGCATTACCGCGGCGTCAACGCCCTGTACATCGTCGAGAACTACGACAGGATCAAGCGGGGAGAACGCCCCGTCATTCCGGACGACGGCAGGGAGGTCCACGACTACATCCACGTTGCGGATGTGGCTCGGGCCAACGTGCTGGCCATGGAGTCCGGCGTGTCCGGCGAAAGCATGAACGTGTGCACCGGCGTCGCCACAAGCTTGAACGATGTGGTGGCCACGCTGCTGAAGGTCATGAAATCCGACCTGAAGCCTGAATACCGCACGCCGACGGCGGCGGTACGCGCCTCGGTGGGTACGCACCTGGCCTTCAGCCGGGAAAAAATCGGCCGCCTGCTGGGATGGGAACCCGAGGTGTCGCTTGAAGAAGGCATTCGCCGCCTGGTGGCCTGGTGCGAACAGCGGGATGCGGCCAAGAGGGGCGGATGATGGGCAAGCAGACCGTGGCGGTGGTCGGCCTGGGCCAGATGGGCTCGGCCATGGCACTCAACCTGCGGGAAAAGGGATTCGATGTCATGGGTTGGGACATCGATCCGGCCACGCGCAAGCGGCTCGCGTCGCAAGGCGTGACGGCCGGGTCGACGCTGGCCGAGGCGCTGCAGGGGCGCGCCTATGTGCTGAGCAGCCTGCCGAACGGGGCCTGCGTCAGGCAAAGCTGGCTGGGCAAAGAAGGAATGATCGAGCTGGCGGACGCCGGCGCGACCCTGATCGACCTGAGCACGATAGAGCCGTCCGCGATGCGGGAAGTCGCCAGCCGCGCCGTGCAGCGCGGGCTGAAGGTGCTGGACTGTCCAGTCAGCGGCGGCCCCGTCGAGGCGCGCGCGGGCAGGCTCATTGTCATGGCGGGCGGCGAGGCCGCGGTGCTGGCGCAGGCGCGCCCCCTGCTGGAGGCCTTGGGCCCGACGATCCGGCACACGGGAGAGGTGGGAACGGCCAAGGTGGTCAAAGTCATCAATAACACCATGGCGATGGGCAACCTGCTGGTGGCCTGCGAGGCCTTCTCGCTGGGCGAAGCCCTGGGCGTGGACTCGGCGACCCTGTTCGACGTGCTGTCGGAAAGCGGCGGCCGCTCGATGACTTTTACCAAGCGCTTTCCGCCCGCGCTGATGGGAGATTTCGAGCCTCGTTTCAAGCTGGAATTGGCGGAAAAGGATCTGGCGCTGGGGTTGTCGATGGCCCGGGAACTGGGTGTGCAGGTTCCCGCGGCCACCTTGGTGCGCAGCCTCTTCGGCCAGGCCCTGGAAGAAGGGTACGGGGGAAAAGACGCGGTGGCGCTACTGGCCATGTACCGGGACAGGGTGCGGCGGCAGGCCGGGAAATAAACATGGCAACCAGGAGATGACGGCAATGGGCAAGCATGCGGTGGTCACGGGCGCCGCCTCGGGCATCGGGGCGGATTGCTGCCGGGATTTGTTCGAGCGCGGCTATACGGTCTTCGGGCTGGACCGGGACGAGCAGAGATTGCGGCGGATGGCGGAAAGCGCCAAAGGCGCTTCGGGCAAATTCGTGCCGATTGCGTGCGATGCTTCGAGCAGCGCTTCCATGACCCGGGCCTTTGAACACGTCAGCGCCGCGACGGCAGCGGTGGACGTGCTGGTGTGTTCGGCCGGCGTATTCCGGACCGGCGCCTTGATGGAACTTTCAGAGGCCGATTACGACGCGTTGTTCGACATCAACACCAAGGGATGCTGGCTGGCGGCAAAAGCCGCCTATCCCCTGCTGAAGAGCGCAGCAACGCAGGATGCGCCGGCCCGGGTGGTGTTCGTGGCCTCTGCCGCGGCGCTGCGGCCCAAGACGGGCGGCGGCGCCTATGCGGCGTCGAAAGTCGCATTGACCTACCTCGCCAGGGTGCTTGCCGTGGAGCTGGCGAGCCAGTCCATCCTGGTGAATGCCGTGGCCCCGGCAACCGTGAATACCCCGCTGGTGCACAAATTGATAGCCGACGCGGCCACCAGCGGCTATCGGGTGTCGGGCGTTTCGCCCCTGGGCCGCGTGGCGCAGCCGTCCGATGTGACCTCGGTGATCCGCTTCCTGCTTGGCGACGAGTCGCGCTATGTGACGGGCACGGTCATTCCCGTCGATGGAGGTTCAGTCGCGGCGGTTTTATCAAACTAGAAGAAGGGAAGGAGACGGAGACAATGAAAAAACTGATATTTGTGATTCTGGCCGGCGCGGCGTTTTCCGCGCATGCGCAGGACACCTTGAAAATCGGCGTGCTGGCGAGCCTTTCCGGCCCGGGCGCGCCCTGGGGGCAGGCCATTCTGTACGGGACGCAATTCGCGGCGGACGACGTCAACGCCAAGGGCGGCCTGAAGGTGGCCGGCAAGTCCTACAAGATCGAGCTGGTCGCCTATGACGACAAGTACCAGGCCAGCGAAGCCGTGACCGCCGCCAACCGGCTGATCTTCGAGGACAAGGTCAAGTTCATCATGGGGCCGATGGGCGGGGCGACCGCCCTGGCAATCGGGCCTACTGTCGAGAAGCACGGTGTATTGACCACCACCATGGCCTTTACGCCCCTGGCGCTGGGGCCGGACAAGCCCCTGACGTTCCGGCCGGTGCTTACGACATCCGAAACGGCCGGGGTGCAGGTCGCCTGGGCCGTCAAGAAATACGGCCTGAAGAAGGTGGGCGGCCTGTTCCCGAACGACGAAACGGGCCAGAAGATCGTTGTCGACCTCGAGAACGCCTATACCAAGGCCGGCGTGCCCTTGGCGGCCAAGGAAATGTTCGAGCGCGACCGGCTGGATATGGTTCCGCTGCTGACCCGGCTGATGGCGCAAGGCGTGGATGCGATCGATCTGGACGGCAACGCGCCGGCGACGGCCGGCCTGATCGTCAAGCAGGCCCGGGAACTCGGATTCAAGGGGCTGATCATCCGCAGCGGCGGCCCCGCCACGCCCGAAATCGTCAAGGTCGCGGGAACGCAGGCTACCGAGGGCATGGTGGTCTACGCGCCGATCGATCCATCGAACCAGGCGGTTGCCGACTACGCGCAACGCTACCGCAAGGCCCACAACAAACCCATGAACGGGTTCAGCCCCTCGTACTACGACAGCGCCAACATGCTGTTCCAGGCAATTTCCCGGGCGGGAACCATAACCGACACGAAAAAAGTGGCCGACGCGCTGGCCGCGATGCACGACTATCCGGGCATTCTCGGCACGCTCAACTGGACCGGAAAAGAGGCCTACGGCATCGACCGGCAGGTGAACATGCCCTTCTACGTGGCGGAAGTCCACCAGGGCAAGGAAGTCATCGTTGCGAAGTGCACGCTGGCCGCCTGCAAATAACTAGAAGCATGAAAGGAGACAACCATGTTGCGTGAATCTTTGATTCTGGCCGGCTTGCTGGCCATGACGGGAACGGCCAACGCCCAGGAAACGCTGAAGATCGGCGCAGTGCTGGCCTTGTCCGGCCCCGGCGCCGCCTGGGGCCAGGGCATGCAGTACGCCGCGCAATTCGCGGCGGATGATGTCAACGCCAAGGGCGGGCTAGAGGTCGGCGGCAAAAAGTACCGCGTGGAAATCGTCGCCTATGACGACAAGTACCAGGCCAACGAAGCCGTGACGGCGGTGAACCGCCTGATCTTCGAGGACAAGGTGCGATACATCATCGGCCCGACAGGGTCCGCCCCGGCGCTGGCCATACAGCCGATTACGGAAAAGAACAAAGTCATCATCATGACCCTGGCCTTTACGGCCAAGGCGATGGGCGCCGACAAACCCTACACCTTCCGTCCGGTGCTTACCACCGTGGAAACAGCTGGCCCGCAGGTCGCATGGATTTCACGCGCCCTTGGCATCAAGAAGGTCGGCGGCCTGTTCGTCAGCGACGAATCCGGGCAGCAGCAGCATGAATGGCTCACCAAGGCCTACAGCGGCGCGGGCATCCCCCTGGCCGCCAGCGAATTCTTCGATCGGGACCGCGTCGACATGATGCCGCTGATCACCCGGCTGATGGCCAAGGGCGTGGAAGCCATCGAATTGAACGGAATTTCGCCGACCACGGCCGGCCTGATCGCCAAGCAGGCGCGCGAACTGGGGTTCAAGGGCAGGTTCATACGCAGCGGCGGCCCGGCTACCGCGGAAATCGTCAATGTGGCGGGCGCCAAGGCGGTCGAGGGCATGATCGTCTATACCCAGTTCGATCCGGACGACCCCAAGGTAAAGGCGTATTCCAGGCGTTATGCCGACAAGTACCACAAGCCGATGAACGGCTTCAGCCCGTCTTTCTACGACGGCACCCACATGCTGTTCCAGGCCATGGCAAAAGCGGGAACGGTGGCCGATACCGACAAGGTGCGCGCGGCGCTCGAATCGCTGAAGGATTATCCGGGCATATTGGGCAACACCAGCTGGACCGGGCAGCAGATGTACGGAATCAATCACCAGGCCGATACGCCGTTCTACCTTTCCGAAGTCGTCGGCGGCCAGGAAGTCATCCGGGCGCGCTGCACGATGGCGGGATGCCAATAAAAAGGGGCGCGCCGTGGATATCTCCTTTCTGCTGGGCCAGGCGCTGACCAACGGGCTGATCATCGGGCTGCTTTATTTGCTGATGGCCATCGGCTTCACGCTGGTGTTCGGCGTGATGCGCATCGCCAACTTCGCGCACGGCGAGTTCTACATGCTGGGAGCCTTTATTGCGTTCATCTGCGTGACGCAATGGGGGCTGCCCTATATGTTGTCCGTGCTGGCCGCGTTTGTCCTGACTCTGGCGCTGGGCTGGATTCTGGAAGTGGCGATTCTGAAGCCCTTCCGCGGCGACGAGCTGAACGGGCTGATTGCGACACTGGGGCTGGGAATGGTCATACAGAATGTAGCGCTGATGGCCTTCGGCCCGGATCCGCAATCCATGCCCCCGGCCGCCGAAGGCGTCGTCACGCTGGGAAAAATCGTCATGCCGCTGTCCCGGCTGTACGTGGTGGCGTTCTCTGCCGCGGTCCTGGTGGCGCTTTATGTGTTCCTGATGCACAGCAGGGCCGGACGAGCCCTGCGGGCCGTTGTCCAGGACATGGAGATCGCGTCGTCGTATGGCATCCGTTCCAGCGCGGCCTACCCCTTGGGGTTCGCCCTGGGCGTCGCCCTGGCGGCGATCGCGGGCGCATTGATGGCGCCGGTGTTCGCTGTATCGCCGTTCATTGGCGGCGCGCCGCTTTTCAAGGCTTTCATTGTGGTCGTGCTGGGTGGCCTGGGCAGCATCGGCGGGGCCGTGCTGGCCAGCCTGCTACTGGGAATATCGGAAAGCCTGGGCAGCACGTTCTTCGACGGCAGCACGGCCGATATGCTGATATTCGCCCTGGTGATCCTGGTTCTGGTGGTCAGGCCTACGGGCCTGCTCGGACGCGCGGAGCATTGAGATGATGCGCAACTCCCTTTTCACACTCGCCAATCCGGCGTCCGGCGCAAAGGCGCGGCATTCACCGGGTTCGCCGCTGCTGGCCTGCATGCTGCTCGCCGCGCTCATGATCGTGCCATTGGGCTTCGACAGCGCCTTTTATGTGCACCTGGCGATCCTGATCTGCCTGAACATCTTTATCGTCAGCGGCCTGGCCCTGTTGACCCGGACCGGGCAGCTGTCGCTGTGCCATGCGGCCTTCGTCGGCATCGGCGCCTATGTCTCGGTGCTGGCGGAGATGCGCCTCGGGCTGCCGTTCCTGGCGGCGGCGGCCCTGGGAACCATCGCCGCGTCGCTGACCGCGTTCTTGCTGGGCTCGGCGATACTGCGGTTGCGCGGGGTGTATTTCGTGCTGATCACCTTCGCGTTCGGCGAGTTGTTCCGTCTTCTTATGCTGGATGCGGCATCGGTGACCGGCGGGGCGAACGGGATTTCGAAAATTCCGGCGGCGAACTTGCTGGGCTTCGCGCTCGACACCCGCAAGGCGTTCTATTGCCTGGCGGCGCTGCTGGCCATTGCCTCGATCGGATTCCTGGTCGCGTTTTTCAGGACGCCGAAAGGGCATGCCCTGGATGCCGTGGGCGAGCATCCCGGCCTTGCGGAATCGTCCGGCATCAGCGTGCGCAAGTCCCAGTTGTTCGCGTTTACCGTGGGCAGCGGCATGGCGGGCCTGGGCGGTGTGCTGCTGTCGCGCTACGTGGGCTACATATCGCCCGAATCGTTTTCCGCGCAAGTGTCGATCGCCGCCATCATCATGCTGGTGGTAGGCGGCCGGATGTCGGTTGCCGGCCCGCTGATCGGCGCGCTGATCATGACGCCCCTGCCCGAACTGTTCCGGGGCGCGGTGCAATCCCAGAACATTTTCTACGGCGTGAGCCTGATTCTTATCCTGCGGTTCCTGCCCAGGGGAATCGCCAGCCTGGGCCTGGTGCGGCGCCTGACGGGAGAACGGCCATGACGGCGCTGCTGCGGGTAAAGAACCTGTCCAAGACGTACGGCGGGCTGAAGGCGGTGCGCGACCTGAGCTTTGACGTCGACGAGGGCGCGATCGTCGGGCTGATAGGCCCGAACGGCGCGGGGAAAAGCACGGCTTTCAATCTGATCACCAGCACCCAGCCGGCCACTTCCGGAAGCGTGTGCTTCGACGGCAGGGAGATGCTGGGCCTGACGCCCAGCCAGGTAGTCCGGCATGGCCTGGCGCGGACCTTTCAATCGGCCTCGGTCTACGGCCGCGCGACCGTGCGTGAAAACGTCTTCCGCGGCGCGATTTCCAAGCTCGGCGTGCCGTTCTTCAATCAGCTGTTCGGCACGCGGGCCTGCCGCGAACGGCTGCGCGAAATCGATGCCGAGATCGACGCGATTCTGGATATCGCGGGCCTGGGCGCCGTCCAGGACCTGCCGGCAGGCGGCCTGGCATATGGGTACCAGAAGCGGCTGGGGGTGGCCATCGGCCTGGCCACCAGGCCTCGGCTGCTCTTGCTGGATGAACCGGCGGCCGGCCTGAATCCCGAGGAATGCGCCGAGTTCGGCCGGTTCCTGCAACGCGTGCGTGCCCACTACCGGCTGACGCTGCTGTTCGTGGAACACCACATGGCGCTGGTCATGGGAACCTGCGAACGCATCGTCGTCCTGGTGCAGGGGCAGAAGATCGCCGAGGGCACGCCGGAAGAAATCCAGGCCAATCCGGCGGTGATAGAGGCCTACCTGGGAGAAACGGAACATGCCGGCGCTTGAAGCAAAGGACATCGTGGTGCGATATGGGCCGCTGGAAGCCGTGCGCAAAGCCTCGTTCACGATCGGCAGCGGGGAAATCGTCGCGCTGATCGGGTCGAACGGCGCCGGCAAGAGCACCACCCTGAAATCGTTAATGGGCCTGGTGCGGCTGGCATCAGGCGAGCTGACGCTGGACGGCCGGCCAATTTCCCGCAGCGGCCCTGCACAGCGTGTCCGCATGGGCATTGCGTTGTCGCCAGAGGGGCGGCGGCTGTTCCCGCGCATGACGGTATGGGAAAACCTGCAGATCGGCGCCCATACGGTCGGCGACGCCGTCCGTCGGCGCACCGCGCAGGAACTGGTGTGTTCGCTGTTTCCCATCGTTGCGCAGCGGCGGCGCCAGCAGGCCGGATCGCTGTCCGGCGGGGAACAGCAAATGGTTGCCATCGGCCGCGCGCTGATGGCCTGCCCGGCCATCCTGATGCTGGACGAACCCTCGCTGGGCATCGCGCCCAAGATCGTGTCGGAAATCGGCGCGTCCATCGAGCGCCTGAACCGTGAAACCGGCATCTCTGTCCTGCTGGTCGAGCAAAACGCAGGCCTGGCGCTGCGCCTGGCCAGGCGGGCCTACGTGTTCGAGCAGGGGGAAATCATCCGTTCGGGCGCCGGACCGGACTTGTTGAACGATCCATTTGTGCGAAAAGCTTATTTGGGGGTGTAGCGTCATGAGTCAGACATTGGGATTTATCGGCGTTGGCGTGATGGGCGAGCCCATGTGCCGGCATCTGGCGGAAAAAAGCGGCGCCCGGGTGCTGGCCTGCGACCGCGATGCCGAGCCGCTGCGCCGGCTGGCGCCGGCCGGCGTGCAATCCGCCGGCATCGCGGAAATTGCCCGCGACGCGGAAATCATTTTCCTGTCCCTGCCTTCCGGAGAGGTGGTCGAACAGGTCGTCCTGGGCGCGAACGGCCTGTTGCCGAAACTGCGGGCCGGGCAGACGCTGGTCGACCTGAGCACCTCTCCGCATGAAACCGCAATCAAGCTGTCCGAGGCGCTGCGCGGGGCCGGCGTGGATTTTGCCGATGCGCCAGTGATGAGAACCCGTGCGGCCGCCCAGGCGGGCACGCTGGCGGTGCCGGTTGGCGCCGACGGCCCCACGTTCGCGAAAATCGAACCGCTGATCAGCTGCTTCGCCACGGACGTCATGCATGCCGGCCCCGTCGGCTGCGGCCAGGTCGTGAAGATCCTGAACAACATGGTGGTCTACGAAACCGTGCTGGCCCTGGCAGAGGCGCGCGCGGTGGCGGTCCGTGTCGGCATGGACCCCGAGCGGCTTTTCAACGCCTTCGCCACCGGTTCGGCGGACAGCTTCGCATTGCGCAACCAGGGGTTCAAGGCGATCTTGCCGCAGCAGTTTCCGGAAAAGGCATTTCCGGTCACCTACGCGCGCAAAGATCTGTTGTATGCCGTCAGGCTGGCGCAACAGGTCGGCGTGGACGCCACCGGCGCGAAGAATCTGATCGCCAGCTTCGACCAGGCAATCGAGGCGGGCTACGGGGAAATGTACGCACCGGCGATCAGCCTGGTGTTCGAAGGCGCCACGGCAAGCGGAGGCCAGCGGTGAGCCCGGAGACTTTGCCCACGTACGAAATCTACGCGCTGCGGTATGCCTCGGTGCGCCGGCAGCGGTCGGACAATTTCATACGCCACGATGGCCATGACGGCCCCATGCCACTGGATTTCTTTGTCTGGCTGCTCAAGGGCAAGGACCGGAATATCCTGGTCGATACGGGATTCGGCGCCGAATCCGCGCGCGAGCGCCCGCGCGACCTGGAGTGCTGTCCCGTTGAAACGCTGAAGGTGCTGGGGGTAAGCCCTGAAGACATCGGCGATGTGATTCTCACGCACCTGCATTACGACCATGCGGGCAATCTCGACAAAACGCCCAATGCGGTGTTCCACATCCAGGATGACGAGGTTGAATACGCCACGGGCCGCTGCATGTGCCACCACGTCTTGCGGCATCCGTTCCGGATCGATGACGTCGCTCTGCTGATCCGCCATGTCTATGCCGACCGCGTGACATTTCATCGCGGCGACGACACCGTGGCGCCGGGGGTCGAACTGCTGTTTATCGGCGGACACACCAAGGGGCTGCAGGCCGTCAGGGTCCATACGGCGCGAGGCTGGGTCGTGCTGGCTTCCGATGCCAGCCACTACTACGCCAATATGCAGGACGCCAACCCTTTCCCCGCGGTGCATGACGTCGCCGCGATGCTGGATGGCCACCAGATATGCCTGCGGCATGCGGACACGCCGGACCACGTCGTGCCGGGACATGATCCGCTGGTCCTGAAGCGTTATCCCAGGGTCGATGGCGTGGAGGTCGACGTGGCCTGTCTGCATCTCCCCCCTTCCGATCCATGATCCGCATGCCGGACAAGCCGGGCCCATGGGCCCGGCTGGCAGCACACATCCGCCCCGGCCCTGGCAAGGCCGGGACGCCGATGCAATTGAAGACCAACACCATCACCAACGGAGGCTGATCGTCGACAGAGTGCGGGGCACGCCCTTGCAGGCTGGAAGATGGTCGTACAGACAAACCATGTTCATCAAGAATGCTGAAATCTCGCGCCGTGGCGCCCTGAAGGCCCTGTTCGCCTGCGCCCTGGCGGCTACCGCGGCGCCGGCCGCCGCGGCCGACCCCTATCCGTCCAAGCCGATCACCATGGTGGTGGGCTTCCCGCCGGGCGGCTCGAACGATATCGTGGCCCGCATCATCGCGCCCAAGCTGGGCGAGCTGCTGGGCGTGTCGGTGGTGGTGGAGAACAAGCCCGGCGCCAACGCCACGATCGGCACCGAGTACGTGGCGCGCGCCAAGCCCGACGGCTACACGATCACCCTGGGCAGCGTAAGCCCCTTGCTGCTCAGTTACTACGCCTATCCCAACCTGCCGTACGACCCTTACAAGGATCTGTCGGGCATCACCACGGTGGCGTCCACGCCCGAACTGCTGGCGATCAACCCCGGCGTGCCGGCCAAGAATCTGGCCGAGCTGGTGGCGTTGTCGAAGAAGCAGGACATCACGCTGGCTTCGGCCGGTAACGGCGGCCTGCCGCACCTGGCGATCGAACTGTTCAAGGCGGAATCGAAGGGCCGCATCGTGCACGTGCCGTACAAGGGCGCCGGCCCGGGCATGGTGGACGCCGTGGGCGGCCACGTCAACGGCATCATCGTCGACCTGCCGGCGCTGCACAAGCTGGTGATGGACGGCCGGCTGCGTCCGATCGCGGTGACCGACACCAAGCGTTCGCCCGTCATGCCCGATGTGCCGACCACGGTTGAAAGCGGCCTGCCGTCGGTGATCGCGTTCAACTGGTTCGCGGTGATGGGCCCCAAGGGCCTGCCCATGGACGTGCGCGAGAAGCTGCACGCAGCCCTGGTCAAGACGGTGAACGACGCCGACACCAAGAGCAAGCTGGAAAAACTTGGCATCGGCCCGTTTACGCAGAAGTCTCCTGAAGCGTTCGACGCTTTCATGAAGAAAGAGGGCGAGCGCTGGAGCAAGCTGATCAAGGACGCCGGCGTCAAGGCGAATGGCTGACCGGGGAACCATGGACATGCTGCTGGCACAGCCGGGGCAGGTGGGCCGCCTGCGCCTGAAGAACCGCGTGGTGATGGCGCCCATGGGCACCAACTACAGCACGACGGACGGCCTTTCGACCGAGCGCGACAAGCGCTATTACGAAGAACGCGCCAAGGGCGGCGTGGGCATGATCATGACCGAGGCCATGGTCGTGACCGAGCACGCCCGGCCGCACCACAACTCGCTGTGCTGTTATCACGATCGGTTCATTCCGGGCCTGGCCAGCATTGTCGAGGCGATCAAGAAGCACGACTGCCACGTATTCGGCCAGCTTAACCATCGCGGCGGGCTGCTGCGCCGCGCGGTGCTGAACATGGAGCCCGTGGGGCCGTCGCCGTGGGTCAACCCGAACACGGGCGACAGGGTGCGGGCCCTGGCGGTGGACGAAATCGTCGAGATCCAGAAGCTGTTCGTAGCCAGCGCGCGCCGCCTGTGGCGGGCCGGCTACGACGGCGTCGAGATCCACGCGGCCAACGGCTACCTGTTCCAGCAGTTTTTCAGTCCGCGCGTGAACCAGCGTACCGATGCCTACGGCGGCTCGCTGGAGAACCGCATGCGGCTGCTGCTGGAAACCATCGCCCGCATGCGCGACGCACTGCCGGACCTGTGCCTGGTGGTGCGGCTGTCGGCCAGCGAATTCGCCGAAGGCGGCTACAGCAGCGCAGACATCATCGCGCTGGCGCAGGCGGTGGAACGCGCCGGGGTCGACGCCATCGACCTTTCCGGCGGCAGCAACGAAAGCCCGCAACTATCGAAGTTCTGCATCCAGCCGCCGTCGTTTCCCCGCGGCTGCCTGGCGCCGTACGCCAGGCCGATCAAGCAGCAGGTGCGGATTCCCGTCTTCGCGGCCGGCCGCATGGTCGAGCCGCGGGATGCCGAACACATGCTGGCGTCGGGCAGCGCCGACTTCGTGTCGATCGGCCGCGCACTGTACGCCGACCCGCACTGGTGCGACAAGGCGTTCGGCAAGATCCCGGCACCGATCCGCCAATGCATCGCGTGCAACGTCTGCTTCGAGCGCCTGACGCTGGAAAAGGACGTTTCCTGTGTGCAGAACCCGATGATCGGCACCGAGTTCGAAGCCCTGGAGTACGCCGAGCCGCAGTTGTTTCCGGCCCCGAAGCAAAGGCGGCTGCGTGTGCTGGTGCTGGGCGCGGGCGTGGCGGGCATGGAGGCCGCGCGCGTGCTCGGGGGCCGCGGCCATGAGGTCGAAGTCTGGGAAAAGCGCGCGCAGCCCGGCGGCCAGATGCCGCTGGCGGTGGCCTCGCCCGACAAGGCTGAAGTCGAACCCGTCTGGACCTACCGCCACCAGACCGTGCAGACCCTGGGCGTGCCGGTGCGCCTGGGCGTGCAGACCGACGCCGCGCGCATCCGTGCATTCGCGCCGGACCACGTCATCGTCGCTACTGGTTCGCGTCCGGCCAGGCCGCCGCTGGATCTGTCGGCGCTGGATGCGGACGTGCGCGTGCTGCATGCCTGGGACGTGCTGGCCGACCTTGGCGCCGTGCGGCCCGGGCTGCGGGTCACCCTTGTAGGCGGCGGCATGGTGGGCGCCGAAACGGCCGATGCGCTGCGGGTGCGGGGCGTGAAGGTCACCGTGCTGGACCGCCTGCCCATCATTGCCACCGGTATGGCGCGCAACAACCGGCTCGAACTGGTCGAGCGCCTGGCGGCCGCCGGCGTCGCCATGATCACCGCTTGCCGCATCCTGGGCGTGCAGGGCCGGCAGATCGAGATCCAGCGCGACGGCCAGCCCGCCGAACACCTGCCCATCGGCGACTGGCTGGTGTTCGCCACCGGCCCCAGGCCGGAACTGGACGTGCTGGCCGAAGTCGAGGCCAGCGGCGTTTCCTGCACCCGCATCGGCGACTGCAATGCGCCCGGCGACTTCCTGGCCGCCATCCGCGACGGCTGGATGACGGCGCTGCTGATGGACCACATAACCCCGAACGATGGGTGAGGCATCCACCTCGACCCGCCCAAAAGGAGACAACATCATGAAAAAGACATTCCAATCGTTGTTCGCCGGCCTGCTGACGGCCGCCGCGCTGACGCCGGCGGCCCAGGCGGCCGGCAAATACCCCGACCGGCCGATCCGCGTGGTGATCATGTTTCCGGCCGGCGGCAGCGCCGACATCGTCAGCCGCCTTGTGACCCAGAAGGTCGGCGAGATGTCGGGCTTCAATTTCGTGGTGGAAAATCGCCCCGGCGCGGGCGGCAACCTGGCGCTGGACGCCGTGGCTACCGCGCCGGCCGACGGCTACACCGTGGTCTTCGCCACGCCGGGCATCGCCATCAATCCCAGCCTGTACGCCAAGGTTCCATACAAGCTGGCGGATTTCAAGGCGATCTCGCTGGTCGGCGAGGCGCCCCTGATGCTTCTGGCGCGGCCCTCGCTGGGCGTGAAATCGATGGCCGACCTGGTGAAAATGAGCAAGAAGGCTCCGGATGCCATCCGCTTCGGCAGTTCGGGCAATGGCAGTTCCTCGCACCTGGCCGCCGAAGTGCTGCGCTCCATGACGGGCCTGCAGTACCTGCATGTACCCTACAAGGGCGGCGGCCCCGCCATGACCGATGTGGTGGGCGGCCAGACCGATATCACCATGCAGCCGATCGCCGAAAGCCTGCCCTTCATCCGCGACCAGCGGCTGCAGGCCATGGGCCAGACGGGGCGAGTGCGCTCGCCCATCGCTCCAGACATTCCCACCATCGCGGAAGGCGGCGTGCAGGGCTACGCCTGCACCACCTGGTACATGCTGGCCGCGCCCGCCAAAGTGCCCCAGGAAGTGGTCGACACGCTGGCCGAGAAGTTCGACGAGGCCCTGCGCCAACCCGATCTGCGCCAGAAGCTGCAAAATATCGGTGTCACGACGATCAACGATGGCCCCAGGCAGGCCGGCGAATTCCTGATGAGCGAAGCCGCCCGCTGGAACAAGCTGATCACGGCCGCCAAGATCCGGCTCGAATGACGCGGTGTCAACATACTCAATGAAGGAGGCCCCGATGGGGAAATCGACGAAGCAAGTCCTGCGTGAAAAAGTGGCCCGGCGCAACGGCCTGGTCGTGGCCGGAGCATTCAACGCCATGAGCGCCAGGGTGGTTGCCGACCAGGGGTTCGAGGCCGTCTACCTGACGGGCGCCGGCCTGACCAATATGCATTACGGCGTGCCCGACCTGGGCATCATCGGCCTGCGCGACGTGGCCGATGCCACCTTGCGCATCCGCGAGGCGGTGGAAGACCTGCCGCTGATCGTCGACATCGATACGGGGTTCGGCAACGCGGTCAATGCCTGGCACACCGTGCGCGCGCTGGAGCGCGCCGGGGCCGACGCCGTCCAGATCGAAGACCAGGTTTTCCCGAAACGCTGCGGCCACTTCGCCGGCAAGGCGGTGGCGCCGCTGCCGGAAATGCTCGACAAGATCCGCGCGGCCGCCGACGCGCGCCACGATCCGGACTTCCAGATCATCGCGCGCACCGACGCCCGGGCGGTGGAAGGCTTCGAAGGGGCGATCGAGCGGGCGCAGAAATTCGCCGAGGCGGGCGCCGACATTCTGTTCGTCGAGGCCATGACCAGCCTGGAAGAAATCCGCAAGATTCCCCAGTTGCTGAAAGAGCCGCTGCTGATCAATATCGTGGTGGGCGGCAAGACGCCCACGCTGACTTCTCAGGAACTGGGCAGCATGGGCTACAGCCTGGTGCTGTATGCCAACGCGGCGCTGCAGGGCGCCGTGCTGGGCATGCAGAAGGCGCTGTCGGCGCTCAAGCGCGACGGCAAGCTGGACGAAGACCCCGCGCTGCTCGCCCCTTTCAACGAGCGACAGCGCCTGGTCAACAAGCCTTTGTACGACGAGCTGGAACAGCGCTACGCCGAGCGCTGAATGAACAGAGCACACCCTTGACCAAGCCAGAGCAGGCGCGGGCCGCATAGCGCCCGCCACTGCGCTGCCGTTGCCCCGGACCCCTGCCGCCAGGCAGGCCCGGGGCATTTTTGTGCCTGGGGTTCTTACATCAAGACACTTGGCGAATGATTGCACTTATATCGAAACATTTTCTACGCCGAAATATCGATTGATTATTGCAAATAAAAATCATGATGCGCCTTTATTAATTATCGATGCGTCAGCAGAAATATAAGAACTGAAAATTGACTTTTCTTGATGACAGAAAACGTAGCGTTTTGTTATCGCGTCGATATTCTGTGCACGAGCCTGTTATGTGCGGTTTGGTTCGGCATTATTCATTTGAAGTAGGGCATTAGTTTTGCAAGGCTCATTGCAATTAATTCGAATATTTGCCGCTGCTACGAAACAACCCGCCATCCCTCCATTGCCCGCTTCCGTTTATTTATTTCGGGACTTTTTTTCATGAACTCAAGCATGGCTTTTATTTTCAAGCGGACCGCCCTGGGGCTGGCTCTGGCGGGTGCATTGCCCATGGCTGCCCAGGCGGCATCGGGCACGGTTGAATTCCAGGGCGAAATCATCCAGTCGACCTGCGACGTGACCACCGCGACCAAGGACCAGACCGTGGTTATCGGCACCTACCCGACGTCGCTGTTCAAGAACGTGGGCGATGTGTCGGCGTCGAAGGGCTTCACCATCGACCTGGAAAACTGCGACCCGGGCGACTACACGATCCGCTTCGACGGCCAGGCCCCCGCCGGGCAGCCGCAACTGCTGGCCGTCAGCGTGGCCACGGGCGTGGGCATCGAAATCCTGGACAACAACGACAAGGTGTTCCCGCTGAACCAGGACATCACCGAGCCGGCCATCGTCAACGTCGGCACCGACGGGACGGCCACGGTCAACCTGAAGGCCCGCTACAAGTCGTTCGAGCAGACCGTGGGCGCCGGCGAAGCCAACGCTACCTCGACCTTCTCGATCGAGTACCGCTGATCCACGGGCAGCAACACCGGCCGGCGCAGCATCCGGCCGGCATGCCCGGCAAGCCGCGCGGCGCCCCCGCGTCGCGCGGCGAGCCCTACAAGAAAAAGCATCGTCATGAATATCTTCACGTATCCCTCGCACCGCGGCACAGCGTGGCTGAAGCGCCTGGCGGCCAGCCTGGCGCTGGGCCTGGCGGCTCACGGCGGCGCGCAGGCGGCCATTCACGTGCAGGCCACGCGCGTCGTCTACAACGGCAAGGCGGCTTCGGCCTCGGTGGCCATCTCGAACAAGAGCACCATGCCCTACATGGTGCAGACGTGGCTGGATACGGGCGATTCCACCGCCATGCCAGAAAACCTGCCCATGGCGATCACGCCGCCGCTGATGCGGCTGGGCCCGGGCGAAGAGGCGCTGGTGCGCACCATTTACGCCGGTCAGGGTCTGCCGGCCGACCGCGAATCGCTGTTCTGGATCAACATCCAGGAAATTCCGCCCAGTTCGGACGCGGCCAATGCCCTGCAAGTGGCCATCCGCACGCGCATCAAGCTGTTCTACCGGCCGCCGCAGCTCAAGACCACGCTGGACGAGGCGGCCCGCGCACTGCAATGGCGCATCAGCGGCCAGGCGCTGCAGGTGACCAACCCCGGCCCGCTGCACATCACGTTTGCCCATATCCAGGGCCGCGACGCCGGCGGCGGCGCGAAGAACATCGATGCCGACATGATCGCGCCGGGGCAGACCCTGACCGTGCCGCTGCGGCAGCTGAACCTGGCCGGCGGCGCCTCGTCGCTGCGCTTTGGCTACATCAATGACTATGGCGGCGTCTCGGAAGTAGCGGACGCGCCTTTGCGGCGCTGACGGCCCGCCCGGCGAATACCATGCACACCTTGCTGAACAGATTCCGCGCAACTGCGCGGCGGGGGCTTGTCGTCCCGCGACTGGCGCCGCTGGCCGCCGCCCTGTGCGCCCTGGGCGCCAGCCTGCCCGCCGCGGCCCAGCCGGAATTCAACCTGGATTTCCTGCGCGGCAGCGCGCGCGAGGCGGATGTCTCGGCGCTGGCCAGCCCTGGCGCCATCCTGCCCGGCACGTATCCGTTCAGCATCTACCTGAACGGCACCGAGACCGCGCGCGAGGACATCGTGTTCACCAAGACGTCCGCCGGGCGGGTCGAACCCTGCCTGAGCCGACCGCAACTGGCCGCCTGGGGCGTGCTGCTGCCCGATGCGGCCACAGACGGCCCCCCGCCCGCCTGCGTGGACCTCGCGGCCGCGATTCCCGACGCACATGCCAGCTACAACGGCAACCAGCAGCGCCTGGACCTGAGCGTGCCGCAGCGCTACCTGGTGGCGGTGCCGCGCGGCTATATCGCGCCTTCGCTGCGCGACCAGGGCATTACCGCCGCGTTCCTGAACTACAACCTGAGCGGCACGCACAACCACCAGAAGCAATACGGCAATTCGGATTATTTTTTCGCCTCGTTCAACAGCGGCATCAACCTGGGCGCCTGGCGCCTGCGCCACAACGCCACGGTCAGCCATGAAAGCCGCGGCACCGGCACCCATTGGAATAACCAGAACACCTGGCTGGAGCGCGACCTGCAATCCATTCGCAGCCGCGTGCTGCTGGGCGACAGCTACACCAGCAGCAACGTCTTCGACAGCGTGCAGTTCCGCGGCGCGCAGCTGGCCAGCGACGACGAGATGCTGCCCTACAGCCAGCGCAGCTATGCGCCGGTGGTGCGCGGGGTGGCCGCCAGCAATGCGCGGGTCGAGATCCGCCAGGACGGCAACCTGATCTACGCCGTGAACGTGGCGCCCGGCCCGTTCCTGATCAACGATATCGTGCCTAACCGCATGAGCGGCGACCTGGAAGTGGCCGTGATCGAAGCCGACGGCACGGTGCAGCGCTACCGCCAGGCATTCTCGGCGGTAGAGACCATGCTGCGGCCCGGCCTGTGGCGCTACGAATTGAACGCGGGCGAACTGCGCAACGGCGATTCGAGCTATCGCCCGGTCTTCCTGCAAGGTTCGGTGGCGCGCGGGCTGGAAAGCAACACCACGCCCTACGGCGGCCTGCTGCTGGCCGAGCATTACGCGGCGGCGGCCGTGGGCGTGGCACAGAGCCTGGGGGAATTCGGCTCGATATCGGTGGACGTGACGGCGGCGCGCACCAAGCTGGCCAACGGCGACACCAAGACGGGCCAGAGCTACCGCTTTCTGTACGCTAAGTCGCTCAACGACTGGGGCACCGAGTTCCGCCTGGTGGGCCACCGCTACTCGACCTCGGGCTACTACGATTTCACCGACGCCGCCGCCGAGCGCGAGCGCTGGCGCAATGGCTACTACGAATCCACTTACTGGGACCCGCGCGAAACCTTCGACGGCACGCCGGGCTGGGCGTCCTCGCGCGAGAGGCACGCCATCAGCAACCGCTATTACAACAAGCGCAACCGCCTGGAAGCGGCCGTGAACCAGCAGCTGACGCGCAACATGTCGCTGTACGCGAGCTATAACAACCAGACCTACTGGGGCTCGAAAGACAAGGAACGCAATATCCAGATCGGCCTGAACGGCCGCGTCAAGTCGGTGAGCTACGGGTTGTTCCTGCGCGATACCCGCAGCCAGTACGGCTACAGCGACCGCATGGTGGGCCTGAATGTGTCGATTCCGCTCGGCCGGCCGGAGACCTCGCGCATCAGCTCTAATTCGTCGTACACCCATTCCCGCGAATCGGGCAGCAGCTATCGCACCGGCGTCAGCGGCGTGGCGCTGGACGACAACCGCCTGGCCTATGGCGTGGATGTGGGCCATTCGGATGGCGCGGGCGCGTCGGGATCTGCCAATGTGGACTATCAGGGCAGCAAGGCCGCCGTCAGCGCCGGCGTGATGTCGTCGGAGAAGTACAGCCAGTTCAACTGGGGCCTGCGCGGCGGCGTGCTGGCGCATGGCGGCGGCGTCACGCTGAGCCAGCCGCTGCAGCGCACCGCGGTGCTGGTGCACGCGCCGGACGGCGCCGGCATCGGCGTCGAGAACCAGTCCGGCGTGCGCGTGGACGACAACGGCTACGCCGTGATTTCCGGCATGAGCCCGTACCGCTTCAACCGCGTAGCGCTGCGCACCGACGACCTGGGCGGCGATATCGACGCCAGCAAGGTCGCCGCGAACGTGGTGCCCACGCGCGGGGCCATCGTCCAGGTCGATTTCGACACCCGCCGCGGCAACAGCCTGCTGATCCGCAGCAGCCGGCCCGACGGCAGGCAGATCCCCCTGGGCGCCAACGTGTTCAATGCCGAAGGGCTGAACCGCGGCGTGGCGGGCCCGCGCGGCCAGATCTTCGTCAGCGGCGTGCAGCCGCGCGAGGTGCTGTCCGTGCAATGGGGCGACGCGCCCGGCGACCGCTGCCTGCTGGACCTGGGCCAGTTGCCCGCCGCCCAGGCCGGCGCGTCCGCCGCGGGCTATCAACGTGTCGATCTGCAATGCCGCCCCGACGGGCGGCCACAAGGAAGCTAGTCATGTATCAGCATTGGATCAAACTGCTCGTCGTGCTGGGGGCGCTGCTGTCGCTGCCGCAGGCGGCGCTGGCGCTGTCGTGCAAAGACGCGCAGACCCAGTCAGTCAGGCGGGTGATTTCCCTGACCGAAGACATCTACGTGTCCACCGGCGACCTCACGCCGGGCCAGCTGCTGTGGCGCTCGGAAAACTACACCGTGACCTTCCGCTGTGTGGACGACTACAACAACCCGGGCGGCGAAAGCAGCTACCTGTACTGGGATCCGGCCCAGATGATGAACCAGATCGACCCGTCGATCGCGGTGGGCATCACGTACAAGTCGGTGAACTACCAGCTCGTGAAAGGCGAACGCCAGCTGGCCGGCGCGGGCACCAGCCCGCCCGCCAACAAGGCCAACTGCACGCGGTACTGGAACCGCTCGTCGGCATCGCAGTGCGCCACCTCGCAGCAGGTCACCGTGACATTCTCGGTGTACATCGTGGCCACCGGCGCGCCGCCGCCGGCAAGCGGCCAGGTCAACAGCCAGGGCACCTACGACCTGTTCCAGGTCGACGGCGTGGGCGGGCTGAACGACCGGCCCGGTGCGAACTACCGCGCCGCGATCTCGGGCCTGGGCCGCATCCACTTCATTTCGTGCAACCCCGATATCCGGGTACGGGCCAACGCCGGCAATGCCATCGATTTCGGCCGCATTGCGTCGAACCGGGCGCGCGCCGGCACCATCGAGCGCTCGGTGCCGTTCGTCGTCGAAATCAACATGACCGGGCCGAACTCGGGCAACCAGTGCAACAACCGCGCGCTGGTGGGCAGCTTCAGCACTTCGCACCCGGTGCAGGACGGCACCGTGATACTGCCCCGCAGCGACAGCGGCTTCGGCATCGTGCTGGTCGACGCGGCCCGCCCCACCAGCGAGATCGCCATGAACACGGCGGTGCCGCTGGGCGTGATCAACAGCACGGTGGTGCAGCACGATTTCATCGCGTCGCTGAAGTGGCTGAGCGACACGCCGCGCATCGGGCCTTTCCGGGCCACCGCCACCATCGACGTATCGTTCCGGTAACGGCTGCGCGGCCGCCTACGCGGTAAAGCCGTACAGCCGCGCGGGGTTGTCCACCAGTACGCGCTGCCTGACCTCGGGCGAGGCCCAGCGCGCCAGCAGGTTGCACAGCGCGCCGTCGTCCGGCACCTGGGCGGGCTGGTAGTAGTTGATGTGCGGCCAGTCGGTGCCCCATACGACCTGCTCGCTGTTGGCCCGCAGGATGGCCTGCGCGAACGGGTCGACGTCGTGGTAGGGCGGCCCGCCGCTGGTGTTGCGGTCAGCCCCGGATATCTTGGCCCACAGCGCGCCATCGGCCAGCTGCCGGCACAGGAACTGGAACCCCGGGTCGTCGACGCCGCGCCGCGTGCTCATGCGCCCCATGTGGTCGATGACCAGCGGCAGCTTCAGGGCCTTGAGCGCCGGCATGAGTTCCGGCAGGTCGGGGGCGTGCACCCAGATCTGCGCGTGCCAGCCGCGCGCCGCCAGGCGCGGCGCCAGCGCCTGCAGCACGTCCAGCCCCACGCCGTTGCGGTACACCGCCTTGCCCTCGAGCCGGTACAGGTTGGCGCGCACGCCGCGCACGCCGGCGGCGGCGCAGCGGTCGAGTTCGGCGTCGTCCATGTCCAGGCGGGGCACGATCACCCCGCGCAGGCGTTGCGGATAGCGCGCCAGCGCGTCCAGCACGATGTCGTTGGCGGTGCCCGAGGCGCTGCCGGTGACCAGCACGCCGCGCGCCAGGCCGAGTTCGTCCAGGTGGGCGATGAATGTCTCGGCGGGATAGGGCGGCGGCGTGTAGCTGCGTTCGTCGTCGAGCGGGAAGCGGTCGTACGGCCCGAAGACGTGCGCGTGCGCGTCGCAGCTGCCGGGCGGCGGCGTAAAGGCCAGCGCCTGGTGTCCGGTGCGCGCGGGCAGGCAGGGTGTGGTCATGGCGGTCCTCAGTGGGCGGCGAGCTTGCCCTGTGCATGCAGCGCGCGCGCGGTTTCGAGTTCGGCGGCAAGCAGCTGCTGCCATTGGGCGGGCGTAGTCACCAGGGCCACGCTGCCCGAATTGTGCAGGCGGTCGCGCACCGTGGCGGCCTGCAGCGCCTGGTTCAGCGCCGCGTTCAACTGCTTGATGATGCCGTCCGGCGTGCCGGCCGGCGCCACCAGGCCCGACTGCGTCATGGACGTGAAGCCGCTTACGCCGGCTTCGGCCAGGGTGGGCACGTCCGGCAGGAAGCGGTCGCGCTCGGCCGACAGCACCACCAGCCCGCGCAGCTTGCCCGCCTTGATATTGGCGTACGAACTCGTGACCTGGTCGACCATGGCGTCGATCTGGCTGCCCAGCAGGGCCGCGATGGCCGGCGCCGACCCCTTGAACGGCACGGCCGTGAACTGGCAGCCCGCCGCCTCTTCGAGCTTGAGCAGCGCGATATGGTTGGTGGTGCCCAGGCCCGAGTGCCCCATCGTGACGGCGCCGGGCTGCTGCCGCGCCTGGTCGAGCAATTGCGCCATGGTCTGGAAACGGCCCTTGGGATTCACTTCCACGACCTGCGAGGCCGAGCCCAGGCCGCCCACGGCGGCGAAATTCTTCAGGGTGTAATCGGTGCTGACCATGAAGGGCGCCACGGTGATGGCATTGGGCGTGGTGACCAGCAGGGTGTGGCCGTCGGGCGCGGCCCGCGCCACCTGGCTGGCGCCGATCACGCCGCCCGCCCCCGGCTTGTTTTCAACGACCACCGACATGCCCAGCGCGGCGCCCAGTTCGGGCGCGACGGCGCGCGCGACGGTATCGAGATTGCCGCCCGGCGAAAAGGGCACTACCAGGACGATGGGCTGGCCGTTCTTCAGGCCCTGGGCGCGCGCTTGCGTCGCGGCCGCAAACAGGGCCGGCGCCAGGCCGGCCGCCGCACAGAATTGTCTTCTATCCATGCTGCTCTCCTTTGTTATAGGTATTTTCTTTACGGGGCCGGCATGGCCCTTTTTTCAGCATAAGTAGCCCGGCCGGCCGCCGGTAGTTGCCAAAGCCTCAAGAGGTGTTCATGTTTTGTGAAGTGCGCGCGGCACTTCGAGGCCGGGCCTGCTCAAGCCCAGCCCAGGCGGCATGCGAGCGCCGCCACCGATTCGCGCAGCAGCGCCACCCAGCCGGGCACCTTGGCGGGATCGAAGCGGAAATCGGGCACGGTCAGCGTCAGGTTGCCCCTGACCTGGCCCTGGCTGTCGAAGAATGGCACAGCGATGCCGTGGGCTTCGGGCGCACGCTCTGCGTGGCTGACCGCATACCCCTGCTGGCGTATCTGCGCCAGCGCCGCGCGCAGTTCGTCGGGGCGCAGCGGCCGGCCGTTCAGCGGCGAAGGCTCCGCGCGCTGGATGACGTCGTCGATTTCCTGCGGAGAAAGAAACGCCAGCAAAGAACGCGCCGTGGCGCCCCAGCTCAGCGGCTGCAGGCGATTGTGCTGGATGGTGTAGCGCAGCGGGTGCGCGGGCGAGGCTGACAGCGAGAAATACATTTGCAGCTCGCCGCGGTCGAGCAGCGCCAGGATGACGGTTTCATCGGTGCGGTCGCGCACGTCGCGCAGAATGGGCTCGGCCAGCTGGTTCAGCGGCATTTCCGAGGCCAGCTTGCCCGCCAGCCGATACAGCGCCAGCCCCGGCTGGTACATGCCGTCGTCGTCCTGCATGACGAAGTTCAGCGGCTTGCACAGGCCCAGCAGCCGGTGCGCGGTGGCCTTGGGCAGATTCAGCGCCCTGGCCAGGTCATTAAGGCCCCAACGCTCTTGTTCGGCAAAGCAGCCCAGCAGGCGCAGCACACGATTGACGGTACCGCTGTCGCCGCCGCGCGCCGGCGGGCCGGGCACGGCCGGCGGCGGGGCAGCCCTCTTGCCGCCCTGGGATCGTTGGGATACCATGGTTTCATTAAACGATATGTAGTTCCGTTAAACGGAACTATAGCATCCGGCTTCGCCCCACGCAACACCACCACAGCAGGATCCCCATGACTGCCTCGCTTTCCCGCACGCTCGGCCAGTTCGTCCACGATACGCCGTTCGACAGCCTGCCCCGCCACGTCGTCGACCTGGCCAAGGCCTGCCTGCTCGACTGCCTGGCAACGGCCTACGCGGCCCGCGATCTGCCGGTGCCCGCCATCGCGCGCCGGTTTGCCGGGCAGAACGCGGGCAAGGCGGCCATCATCGCCGGCGCGCAGCGCGTGCCCGCCGTCGACGCGGCCTTTGTCAACGCCACGCTGGTCAACGGCTGCACCCATGACGACTTCCTGCAGAAATCCCATCCGGGCGCGGTGGTGGTTCCGGCGGCGCTGGCCATTGCCGACGAGCGCGGCAGCTCGGGCCGCGAATTCTTGACGGCCATGGTGCTGGGCTACGACCTGGTGGCGCGTGCCTACCTGGGCGGCCCCGGCATGCTGCCGGCGTTCCGCGCCACGGGGGTGGCTGGCGCCATCGGCGCGGCCGGCGCGGCCGCCAGGCTGCTGGGCCTGTCCGGGTCCGAAACCGCCCATGCGCTGGGATGCGCGGCAATGTTCGCGTCGGGCTTCGGCGAAGGTTTCCGCTCGGGCACCACCGAAGTGAAGTTGAATGTGGGCTGGGCATCGCGCAGCGGCGTGTCGGCCGCCCAGCTGGCGCAGGCCGGGGCCACCGCGTCGCCCACGGTGTTCGAAGGCGAGTCGGGCTACTACCAGGCCTTTGCGCGCACGGCGCGGCAGGCCGGGGCGGCGCTCGAAAACCTGGGCGCCCGCTTCCTGATCGAAGACACGGTCTACAAAGAACGCCCGGTCTGCATTTTCGTGCAGACACCGGTGCATCTTGCCCACCAGCTGGCCGCCCGGCACCAGCTCGACGCCGGACGCATCACGCGCGTCACCGTGCGCGCGCCGTCGCTGACGCTAAGCAACCCCGGCTACCAGAATGTGGCCCCGTATGCCTCGCCGCTGAAAGCGCGCATCAGCGCCCGGTTCACCGTGGCGGCGGCCCTGCTGGGCCGTCCCATCGACACCTACGCCTACTACGACCAGACCGACGACAGCCAGGTGCTTGCCCTGGCCGACAAGATCGACCTGCTCGCCCCCGGGCCGGACCAGCAGGGCCGGGTCGATATCGAAATCACCTGCGGCGACGCCACGTATTCGGCCTCGGGCATGGAAATGGACACGTTGCGCCCCAGCACGGGCAAGGTCATCGCCAAGTTCCGGCGCCTGACCGCCAGCCTGGCGCCAGAGAAATCCGAACGCCTGCTGCAAACCGTGCTGGCGCTGCAAGACCTGCAACAGATCGATGGGCTGACCTCGCAACTGGAGAGACTGTAGGGTCGGCCCGGCTTGTCGATGATTCCTCCACAACTACCATCACAGGAAAGAATCATGAAACCCGTGCGCTTCATTTCAGCCACTCTGGCCGCGGCCGCATGTGCCGCGGCAACGGGCGCCCTTGCGGCATACCCCGACAAACCGATAGTGCTGGTGGTGCCTTTTGCGCCAGGCGGATCCACTACGGTGGTGGCGCGCGCCGTGGCCGAACGCGCCGAGAAATTGCTGGGCCACCCCATTATTGTCGAGAACAAGCCCGGCGCCGGCAGCGTCGTGGGCAGCAACGTGGTGGCCAAGGCCGCGCCCGACGGCTATACGCTGCTGGTGGGCCAGACCGGTTTCGCGGTAAATGCCTCGCTAAGAAAAAACCTGCCGTACGACACGCTCAAAGACTTCACGCCGATCGCGCTGCTGGCCGATCATCCCGGCGTCTTCCTGGCGCAGGCGCAAAAGCCGTACAACACGTTCAAGGAATTCATCGCCTATGCCAAGGCCCATCCGGGCAAGGTCACGTATTCGTCGGCCGGCGTCGGCAGCTGGCCGCACCTGTCCATGGCCATGTTCGCCAACGAAGCCGGCCTGTCGCTGGTGCACGTGCCCTACCAGGGCACCGGTCCGGCAAAGGCCGACCTGGTGGCCGGGCGGGTCGACGTGAAGATCGAGGCCTACGCGACTTCGCGCGCCATGGTGGAAGACGGGCGGCTGAAAGTGCTGGCCGTCACCAGCACGCAGCGCGCCGCCGAGCTGCCCGACAAGCCCACCATCGCCGAGTCGGGGTATCCCGACTATGAAACGTCGTACTGGATAGGCGTGCTGGGCCCGGCCGGGGTACCGCCCGACATTGTCGCCAAGCTCCAGCAGGCCTTCACCGCCGCGGCGAAAGACCCTGCCGTGGCCGCGCAGATGCGGCAGCAGAGCATTGTGCCGCGCGGGCTGCCGGCGGCCGACCTGGACGCGCTGCTCAAGAAGGAAATTGCCAAATGGCGCGAAGTCATCGAAGACAGCCACATGGAAAAACAATAAGGAACCCGCCGCATGACCGATCCCACGCATGATGCGGCCGGCGGCGCCGGCCTGGCGTATCGCCTGGATGATTTCTGCGATGGCTGGGCCGATGTGCCGCATGTCATGCTGCTGCACGGCATCGCCGAATCGGCCGAGGCGTTCAACGGCTGGGTGCCGCACCTGGCCCGCCAGTGGCGGGTCATCCGCCCCGACCTGCGCGGGCATGGCCGGTCGGCCGCGCTGCAGCCGGGCGAAATGCTGTCGGTGGCCAGCCTGGCCGACGACATCGACCAGCTGGCCAGGCGCCTGCGGCTCAAGCGCGTGCACGTCGTGGGCGCCAAGCTGGGCGCCCAGGCCGCGCTGGAACTGGCCCAGCGCCGGGCGCCGTGGATGGCGTCGCTGACACTGGCCGGCGTGCTGATCTCGCCGGCGGACGCGCTGGGCAAATGGCTGGACCAATGGACGCGGCTGGTCGACGAGCAGGGCGTCGAAGGCTGGGCGCGCGCCACCATGCCGGGCCGCATGGGCGGCGCGCTGTCGGCCGCCGGCCTGGCCTGGTGGACGCAATACATGGGCCGCGCGCCGGCCGACACCGTCAGGGCCTGCTTCCGGCTGATCGCGGCATCGCGTGAACCGCGCGCGCTGGAGCAGATCGCCTGCCCCACCCAGGTCATCGCGCCGGTGCGGCCCGGGCAGGCCGGCCGGTTCAACCAGCAGCCGTCGCTGGACGAAGTGCGCAGGTGGCTGGCGCGCATCCCCGGCGCGCGGCTGGCCGAACTGGAGGCCGATTCGTATCACATCGCCGCCACGCACCCCGATGCCTGCGCGGCCCTGACAGCCCGGTTTATCAAGGAGCACACGTCATGATGGGATGGCGCGGGCGTATCGGCTTTCTGGTGCCGCCAGGCAACCCGACCGTCGAGCCCGAAATGATGCAATTGGCGCCCGACGGCGTATCGCTGCACTTCACGCGCATGGTGGCGCACGGCACGACCGGCGCGCACGACGGCCAGGAAGACCGCAACCGGACCCAGATCGCGCACCTGGACGAAAACGCCGCCTTGCTGGCCATGGTCAGGCCCGGGGTGATCGTCATGGCCCACACCGCGACCAGCTACACGCTGGGCAAGGACGGCGAGGCCGCGCTGGTCGAGCGCATGCGGCGCGCGCACGGCATTCCGTTCATCACGGCCTTCGGCAGCGTGCTGGCGGCGTTGGAGCACCTGGGCGTGCGGCGCGTGGCGTACGCCACGCCGTACAACCAGCAAGTTACGGCCCAGGGCAAGGCCCATCTCGAGGCGCACGGACTCCAGGTCGTGTCGCACGGCATGCTGCCCGGCGTTTCCAACATCTACGACGAGACGGCCGAGCGGGCCTACCAGCTGGCGCGCCAGGTCGATAGCCCCGAAGCGCAGGCCGTATTCCTGAGCGGCGTCGGCATGCCGACCCTGGCCGTGCTCGACGTGCTGGAACGCGACCTGGGCAAGCCCG
Source organism: Bordetella petrii (assembly GCF_017356245.1). Lineage (NCBI taxonomy): Bacteria > Pseudomonadati > Pseudomonadota > Betaproteobacteria > Burkholderiales > Alcaligenaceae > Bordetella > Bordetella petrii. The sequence continues at coordinate 841,639 of NZ_JAFMZZ010000004.1, read as the reverse complement.
TGCTGTCGAGCGCCTCGGCCATGATGTGGCAGGCGCTGCGCACGATCGGCGTGCGCGAGCCGATGCCGCTGGGCGCGAGTTTGTTAACAGGCAGGCCCATCGGCAAACGGGAAGGCAATCCATGATCCGCTATCTATCGGAAGACGACGTACGCCAGCTGCTGACCATGCAGGACGCGATCACGCAGGTCGAGCGGGCGTTCACCGCCAGGGCGCAGGGCAAGGCCTTCGACGTGCCGCGCGTGCGCACGCGGCAGCCCGGCGGCCACCTGCACATACTGCAGGCCGCGGCGCCGGAACTCGATTTCATCGGCTACAAGGCCTATTACATCCAGCCCGACAAGTCGCGCACGTCGCTGCTGCACCTGATCAACATGAGCCAGGGCAATCTGGCGGCGATCATCCAGTCCGACTGGCTGGGGCAGATACGCACCGGCGCGGCAACCGCGGTGGCCCTGCGCACGCTGGCACGCAAGAACGCCGGCGTGCTGGGCCTGTTCGGCTCAGGACGCCACGCGCAGACCCAGCTCGAGGCGGCCTGCGCGGCCTGCGCGCTCAGCGAGGTCAAGGTTTTCGGGCGCGATGCGCAGCGCGTGCTGGCCTTCTGCGACAAAATGGCGAAGCAGACCGGCATCGAGGTCCGGCCCGCCCGGTCGCGTGAAGAAACCGTGCGCGGGTCGGACATCATCCTGACCATCACGCGCAGCAGCGAGCCTCTGTTCGACGGGCGCTGGCTTGAACCGGGGCAATGCATCGCGGCAGTCGGGTCCAACGCGCTGGACCGACGCGAAATCGACCTGCAGACCGTGCGGCGCGCCGACCTTATCGTGGCCGACTCGGTGCAGGTGGCCCAAAGAGAATCCGGCGACCTGCTCGGCGCCTATGAAAACGGCCTGATCTACTGGGAAAACCTGGCCGACCTGGGCCAGGTCCTGGCCGGACACCGCCCCGGCAGGGTAAGCGACGAACAGGTCATCCTGTTTGAATCGCACGGCATGGCGCTGCAGGACATCTACGCCGGCGCCCGCATTCTTGAACTGGCGCACGGCCGCGGCCTGGGCCTGGACCTGCCCATCGGCGCCCGCTGACGGCGCCCGGAGCACACTATGCACAAGATCGACTGCGCCGTCATCGGCGCCGGCGTCGTGGGCCTGGCCATCGCGCGCGAACTGGCGCTGGCCGGACGCGAGGTTGTCATTCTGGAAGCCGAGCCGGCATTCGGCACCCAGACCAGCTCGCGCAATTCAGAGGTCATCCACGCCGGCATATCGTACCCGGCAGGCTCGCTGAAGGCGCGGCTGTGCGTGCAGGGCAGGCATGCGCTGTACCAGTACTGCGCGCAGCGCGGCATCGGCCACGCGCGCATCGGCAAGCTGATCGTGGCCACCGAAGGCGGCGACCTCGCCGGCCTGCAGGGCTATGTCCGGCGTGCCCGCGAAGCGGGGGTCGACGACCTGCGCGTTATCGATCAATCCGAACTGGCCCGGCTGGAGCCGGCGGTCATGGGCCTGGGCGCCGTCCATTCGCCGTCGACCGGCATCGTGGACAGCCATGGGCTGATGCTGGCGTTGCTGGGCGACGCCGAAAACGCCGGCGCCATGCTGATCGCCAACAGCCCGGTGCAGGGCGGCGCCGTCATGCCGGACGGCATCGTGCTGCGCCTGGGCGGCGCGCAGCAAACCGATGTGCTGTGCACAACCGTGGTCAACAGCGCCGGCCTGGGCGCGGCGCGGGTCGCGGCCAGCCTGCGCGGCCTGACGCCGGGCAGCGTGCCGCGCATCCATTATGCAAGGGGCCGCTACTACACCATGAGCGGCGCTTCGCCGTTCCGCCACCTGGTCTACCCCGTGACCCGCGAGGCCACGATGCGCGTGCACGTCACGCTGGACCTGGCCGGGCAGTGCCGGTTCGGGCCCGACCTGGAATGGATAGACGAGGTGGACTACGGTTTTACCGATGAGCGCGAGGCGCTGTTCTATGCCGGCATCCGGCGCTATTACCCGGGCCTGCCCGACGGCGCGCTGCAGCCGGGCTATACCGGCATCCGCCCCCGGCTGGCCGACCCCGGCGCGCCGCTGCATTCCGGCGCCGAGGATTTCCGCATCGAAGGCGTGGACCGCCACGGCGCCAGGGGGCTGGTGAACCTTTTCGGGATCGAATCGCCGGGGCTTACCGCCGCGCTGGCCATCGGGCAGTATGTGCGCGGCATGGCCGCGCCGGTGTAGCAGGCGCGGCGGCTACTGCCTGGCGACCGGCGCAGGCGCGGCGCGGCCCGCGCGGCGCCGGGCGAACACGAGCACATTGCCCAGCATCACCAGCGCCAGCCCGGCCACCGCGGAAATCGTCCACTGGTACCCTTCCGCCACCGTGGAAATGCTGAGCGCCACCACCGGAAACAGCACCGTGCAGTACGCCGCGCGAGCCGGCCCAAGGCGGCCGACCAGAGTCAGGTAGGCGGTGAACGCCACGATGGACCCGAAAAAAGCCAGGTACAGCAGCGCCCCCACGTAGACCGGCGACGGGTCGAAATCGAACGGCTGGCCCGTGGCCACACAGCCCGCCAGCAACACCAGCGACCCGTACAGCATGCTGTAGGCGTTGCCCGTCAGCGGGCCGATGCCGGCGCGCTGCTGCGCCGAAGACAACATGTTGCCGGTGGAAAAACACAGCGTGCCCAGCAGCGCCAGGCCCAGGCCCAGCAGCGTTTCATGGCTGGCCTGCTGCCCGGCCACCTCGGGCCAGAACAACAGCACCAGGCCGGCCAGGCCGAAGGCGCCGCCCAGCATGACGCGCGGCGCAATGCGGGTGCCGAACCACAGGCGCGCGTTCAGCGCGTTCCACAAGGTCGAGGCGGAAAACACCACCGACACCAGGCCGCTGGATATCCATTGCGTGGCGCTGTAGAAGCACAGGAAATTCAGGCAGAACAGGCACAGGCCCTGGCCCAGGCACAGCAGGTGCCCCTGGCGGCTGAGCCGCTGCAGGCGGCCTAGCGCCGCCAGGCCGATCAGCATCACCACCGACGCCAGCGCAAAGCGGTAGAAGATGGACACGGGGATGGCGACCACCCCCAATTGCAGCTTGATGGCCATCCAGGTGGAACCCCAGATGAGCACGGTGAGCAGGTACAGGAACAGGTTCACGATAAGGGCCGCAGAAAAAGGACGATGCCGAGGCAGCGACCCCAGTCTAGGCGCGCCGCCGCCGGCGCGATTGCCGGTTCTTGCGCTTTTTTCCGCCGGACCGGCCGGCGCGCGCGCACCGGCGCGGCAAGCTGGCGTACGATGGACGCGTCATGAGCAAGATCGCGTCGGCGCCGTCCGATTTCACCCTGTTCCATACCCTGCGCGAGGCCCGCGTCCATCTCGACCGCGCCGCGTCGCTGGGGGCCGGCCTGGCGGTGGCCCAATGGAACCGCGACCAGCGCGCCGGCCGCGCGCTGATGGACTACGACACCCCCGGCCACCACACCCTGTCGCTGTACCTGCGGGGCGGCGAAACCTGTTTCCGGCTCAGCCAGCGCGACCTGCATGGCGGCGCCGGCAAGTTCTGCGTGCTGCCCGACCAGCATCATTCGCGCTGGAGCATGAACGAAGAAGTCCGCTTCCTGCACCTGTACATCGCCCCGCAGCGCCTGGCGCGCGAAGCCGTCATGCGGCTCGACCGCGAGCCGCGCGAGCTCGAACTGCGCGATCGAACCTATATCCAGGACCCGTCCCTGGCCGGCGCCTGCCGCGCGCTGCTGGCCGCCGACTGGAACGTGCCGGCGGCGCGCCTGGCGGCCAGCAGCGCCGCCGAGGCCGTGCTGCATCACCTGCTGGCCCACGGCACCGGACGGCCGGCGGGGCGCCTGACGCCGCTGGGCGGCCTGGCGCCCGCGGTGCGGCGCCGGGTGCGCGACTATATCGACGCCCACCTGGCCGAGCCCCTGACACTGGACGTGCTGGCCGGCGTGGCGGCGCTGTCCACCTACCATTTCGCGCGCATGTTCCATGCCTCGTTCGGCGAACCGCCCCATGCCTGGGTGCTGGGGCGCCGCCTGGCGCGGGCCCGCGCCCTGCTGGGGTCCACCGCCGACGACCTGGCCAGCGTGGCGCAGGCCTGCGGATTCGGCAACGCCAGTCATCTCAGCCGCGCGTTCGCGCAGGCCGCGGGCGCCACCCCCGGCCAATACCGGGCCGCCATGCGCGCCGCCCCCCAGGGCCCCGCGCATAAGGCGCGCCAGCCCCCCGGGGGGTCTACAATGGGCTGTTGACCATGCAGACCGGGCACGGCGCCCGACCCACCATGCCAATCGCCAATCCGACCTACGAAAAGGCCTATTCCGACCAGCGCTTCTGGCGCAAGGCGACGCGCCACGCGTCGGCGGTGGGCAAGCAGGCCCTGGAAAAAGCCCTGTGGCTGTACTACGCGGTGCAGAATCCTGGCACGCCCAAATGGGCGCGCCGGGTCATCTACGGCGCGCTGGGCTACTTTGTGCTGCCGCTGGACGCCATCCCCGACCTGGCGCCGCTGGTCGGCTATACCGACGACCTGGGCGTCATGACGGCCGCGCTGGCCACCGTGGCGTTCTACATCAACGACGACGTCAAGCACCAGGCCAGCAACAAGCTGCACGACTGGTTCGGCGCCTCCGCTTCCACCACGCCGCGCCGCGCTGGCTGAATGGCCACCCCCGCCCCCGGCGCCATGCCGGCGCCCGAGCCGACCGGGGCCTGGCAGGCGCACTGGCTGGCCGAGACCATCCGCCTGCGCGAAGAGCACTGGGGCCCGCTGGAAGACGCCGACGCCGTGCGCCAGGCGCGCCTGGGGCCCGACACCCTGGAAGACCGCATCCTGCTGCGCGCGCACCTGCTGGGCCGCCGCGAGGGGCTGGACAGCCTGGTGGCGCGCTGGCGCCAGGGCGCCGTGCTCAGCCTGGCCATCCTGCTGGTGGTCGCGGTGGCCGCCGGCATCGCCTCGGCGGCGGGCGCGCTGGGCGACGGCGCCCGGCCCGTCAATGTCCTGTGGGCGGTGGGCGCGCTGCTGGGCGTGCACGCGCTGACCTTCCTGCTGTGGCTGGCTTCATTCCTGCTGCGCCCGGGCGGGGCCACCGGCCTGGGCCGGCTATGGCTGTGGGCCACCCGCAAGCTGGCGCGCGGCCCCGATGCGGCGCTGGTGCCGCAGGCCCTGATGAACCTGCTGGCGCGCGCCGGCGCGCTGCGCTGGCTGTTCGGCGCCGTCAGCCACGCGCTGTGGCTGGCGGGCCTGGCCGCGGCGCTGGCCACGCTGCTGGTGATGCTGTCCACTGCCAGCTACCGCTTTGTCTGGGCCACCACGCTGCTGCAGCCCAATGCCTTCGTCGCCCTGACCCGCGCGCTGGGCTGGCTGCCGGCCCAGCTGGGCTTCGCCGCGCCGGCCGACGCCATCGTGCGCGCCAGCGACGGCCTGCAGGCGCTGCCCGCCGCGGCCCAGGCCCAATGGTCGGTATGGCTGATCGGCGTGGTGACCGTGTATGGCGTGCTGCCGCGACTGCTGGCCGGGGCGCTTTGCCTGGCGCGCGCCGGCCGCGCCCGGCGCCGGCTGCGCATCGACGCCGCGCTGCCCGGCTATGCGGCGCTGCGCGACCGCCTGCTGCCGCCCGTGCAGTCCACCGGCATCGACCGTCCCGCCGACCCGCTGCACCAGCCGCAGGTCGGCCCCGGCCGGCTGGCCGACCTGGGCGACCAGCCGGTGCTGGCCGGGCTGGAGCTGCCCGCCGACATACATTGGCCGCCGGCCGGCCTGCCCGCGGGTATACAAGATGCCGGCAACCTGGATTCCCGCGAGCAGCGCAACCGGCTGCTGGATGCCTTGGCCCAGGCCGGCGCGCGGCGCCTGCTGATCGCCTGCGACGTGCGCCAGACGCCCGACCGCGGCACACTGGGACTGATCGCCGCGCTGGCCGGCAAGGCCGGCCAGACACGCGTCTGGCTGTCGGCGTTCGGCGCGGCGCCGGCCGGCGAGCCGGCCCGCCTGGACGCCTGGCGCGATCGCCTGGCCGCCGCCGGCATGGCGCCCGACGCCATCCTGCGCGACGCCGACCAGCCGCTGCGCTGGCTGGAATCCGGCGGGGGATGACATGCTGAAGATCGCCGTAGTAGGCCACACCAATACCGGCAAGACTTCTCTGCTGCGCACCCTGACGCGCGACAGCGGGTTCGGCGACGTGGCCGACAGTCCCGGCACCACGCGCCACGTCGAGGGCGCGCGCCTGCGCCTGGACGGCCGGCCGGTGCTCGAATGGTTCGATACCCCCGGCATGGAAGACAGTATCGCGCTGCTCGAATACCTGGAGCGCCTGGACGAACCCGGCGCGCGGCGCGACGGGCCGGCGCGCATCCGCCGCTTCCTCGATTCGCCCGAAGCGCACCGGCGCTACGAACAGGAAGCCCGCGTGCTGGCCAAGATGCTCGATTGCGACGCGGCGCTGTATGTCATCGACGCCCGCGACCCGGTGCTGAGCAAGCACCGCGACGAACTGGCCCTGCTGGCGGCCTGCGGCCGCCCGCTGCTGCCGGTGCTGAACTTCGTCAATGCGCCCGCCCACCGCGCCGACGAATGGCGCGACGCCATGGCCCGGCTGGGCCTGCATGCCGCGCTGGAATTCGACACCGTGGCGCCGCCGCTGGACGGCGAACGCCAGCTGTACGCCAAGCTGGCCGTGCTGCTGGACCGCCATGCCGTCACCCTGAACCGCCTGTCGGACGAACTGGCGCGCCAGCGCCTGGAACGCGGCCGCGCCGCCTGGCAGCTGGCGGCCGACCTGCTGGTGGACGTGGCCGCGCTGCGGCTGGCCAGCCCCGCCGACGACGCGGCCCTGCAGGCCCATGCCGCCACGCTGCGCGACCAGGTCCGCCATCGCGAACAGGCCTGCGTGGACGCGCTGCTGGCGCTGTACAACTTCCGCCGCAGCGACTATGCCGAAGACGATTTGCCGCTGCAAGGCACACGCTGGGGCATGGACCTGTTCCACCCGCAGGCCCTGAAAGACATGGGCATCCAGCTCGGCGCCGGCATGGCGGCCGGCGCCATGGCCGGCGCGGCCGTCGACCTGTTCAGCGCCGGCCTGAGCCTGGGCACCGGCATGCTGATCGGCGCGGCGGCCGGCGGGCTGTGGCAAGGCGTGGAACGCTTCGGCGGCCGCATCCTGGGCAAATTGCGCGGCTACCGCGAGATCACCGTCGATGACGCCGTGCTGCGCCTGCTGGCCCTGCGCCAACGCCAACTGATCCACGCCCTGGAACGCCGCGGCCACGCCGCCCGCGACCCGCTGCGCCTGGATCGCCCGGCCGACCAGGCCTGGCGATCCGGCCGCCTGCCCGACCCCCTGAAAGAAGCCCGCAGCCGCCCCGAGTGGTCGGCCCTGGGCAAAGGCCACGAAGACGACGAACGCCGCAAACGCGTGGTGGCCGAGCTGGCCCTCACGCTGGCCGAAGACACCAGCGACACCCCACCCCAGCCAGCCCCGCAAGAAACCTGATCCGGCACGCACGCAGAAAGTTCGTTCGAACATCCCGCACCACCTTCCATCATCAAACCGCCTCGCCACGCGATCATCAACCGAATGACAGTCCAAGCCGCGCAGGGCGGCTTGGACTGTCGACCCCGCACACTCTTCCTCTTCCCCACCGTTGCGGCCACTCATGCAAAAACCCGCGCCGTGCCGGCAATGCGGGAATCTTGATTCATCACAAGTCGAGTCGTGGTGGCGGATGGGGGCCGGGCGCCTCGGGGGCGAGCAAGGGAAACCGAAGGAGCGCAGCGACGAGGTTGACGCAGCGATGTCTGGCGCGAACGCGCCAGACCGGCCCCGTGAAGCCCGGCCCCCATCCGCCACCGCGACTCGACGCCAGAAGAACCAACACCCCCCACAAGCCAGCACCCGCAGCGTTTTCCACCCCCCGCAACCAAGTACTAACCCCAAGTCAAAACGATTGACGCTTAAATCAATGCCTCTATAAGATTCGTCCTACATTGGCGCGGTCAGTCCGGGCCAAAAAGAATCACCGAGGTCAGGTTTATCGTGAATCCGAAGCCCTATGCAGTGATCGCCACCGCTACGCCCGCGTCTGCGCGCGCGGCCGCCCGCCTTCATCCGCAAGACCTCGCATTGTCGTAAGCAGTACGCCGTGCCCCCGGCCTGATCCGAATAGGGGCGGGGGCCCTGTCACTTCTGTCGCGCGATCCCGCGCACCACACGGAGCAAAAAGGGCTATGCGTATCACACCATTCATCAAGAAATCGGCGCTGGCGCTCGCGGTATGCGGCGCCATGCTGGCGGGCACCGCGCATGCCAAGACCCTGCACTGGGCCTATCAGGGCGACGCCACCTCCATGGACCCGATGGCCCTGAACGAAACGTTCACGCTGGGCTTCCAGGGCAACATCTACGAAACCCTGGCCGGCTACGACGGCGACATGAAGCTCACGCCGCTGCTGGCCGAAAGCTGGGAAAACACCGAACCCACCAAATGGGTGTTCAAGCTGCGCAAGGGCGTCAAGTTCCACGACGGCTCGCCCTTTACCGCCGACGACGTGATCTTCTCGTGGAAGCGCAGCCTGACGCCCGGCTCGGACATGAAGGGCTACGGCGCCAAGGCTTCCGATATCAAGAAGATCGACGACTACACCATCGAAGTCACCACGCCCACGCCCAACCCCATTCTGCCGCGCGAATGGACCTTCCTGTACATCATGAGCAAATCGTGGTCTGAAAAGAACAAGACCACCGAAGCCACCAACGTCAAGGGCGACAACCAGGGCAACTACGCCAACCTGCACGCCAACGGCACCGGCCCGTTCATGCTGGTCGAACGCCAGCCCGACGTGAAAACCGTGCTCAAGCGCTATGACGGCTACTGGGACAAGAACATCAAGACCAACATCGACGAAGTGGTGTTCCAGCCCATTACCCAGGAAGCCACGCGCGTGGCGGCCCTGATCTCGGGTGAAATGGACATCGTGCAGCCGGTGCCGGTGCAGGACTGGCAGCGCCTGGAAGACGCCCCCGGCGTCAAGCCGCTGACCGAGCCCGAGGCGCGCGCCATCTTCATCGGCATGGATCAGCACCGCGACGAACTGCTGTTCTCGAACATCAAGGGCAAGAACCCGTTCAAGGACGCCCGGGTGCGCGAGGCCGTGGTGCTGGCGGTGGACATCGAGGCCATCAACAAGAAGATCATGCGCGGCGCCGCCAAGCCGCTGGGGTCGCTGGTGGCCACGTCGGTGAACGGCTACGACGATTCGTTCGGCAAGCCCTACAAGCCCGATCCGGCCAAGGCCAAGAAGCTGATGGCCGAAGCCGGCTACCCCGACGGCTTCGAAGTGACGCTCGACTGCCCGAACGACCGCTACGTCAACGACGAGAAAATCTGCCAGGCGGTGGCCGGTATGCTGGCGCGCGTGGGCATCAAGATCAACCTGCTGGCGCAGACCAAGTCGAAGTACTTCGGCAAGATCCTGCTGCAGGCCGGCAACCAGACCAGCATGTACATGCTGGGCTGGACGCCGAGCTCCACCGACGCGCACAACGTGCTGCTGAACCTGGCCGCGTGCCGCGACAGCAAGACGGCGGCGGGCCAGTTCAACCTGGGCGGCTACTGCAACCCGAAGGTCGACGAGCTTACCAACAAGATCGGCGTGGAAACCGACCAGGCCAAGCGCAACGCCATGATCAAGGAAGCCTTCGATATCGTGCGCAAAGACTACGGCTACCTGCCGCTGCACCAGCAGCCCATGTCGTGGGGCATCAAAGACAAGCTGCAGGTCGTACAGCGCGCGGACGACGTGCTGGACCTGCGCAACGTCGTCATGCCATAAGGTGCCCCCCCCCGAAGCGCCGCGCGCTTCCCTCAGCGGGGCGGCGCCGGCGTTTGTAGGTCGCTTGCAGGTGTCTGACTCCAAAGGTGTCGGACACCTAAGTGGGCAGAGGTTGTTTCAATAGTATGGTGTCTGACACCTGCGGAGTCAGACACTTGGCAATGCCCCGCCGGCGCCCCGTGCCAGTCTTCCAACAGGACGCAGATTCATGCTTTTTTTCATCGGGCGACGCCTGTTGCAGTCGTTGCTGGTCATGCTGACCGTGGCGCTGATTGCGTTTTCCATGTTCCGCTATGTGGGCGACCCGATCGTCAGCATGGTGGGGCAGGACACCACTGAAGCGCAGCGCGCCGAGCTGCGCGAGCGCCTGGGCCTGAACGATCCGTTCGTGGTGCAGTACGCGCGCTTCGTGCGCGACGCCGCGCAGGGCAACTTCGGCATTTCATACCGCCAGCGCCAGCCGGTCAGCGACCTGATCGAACAACGCCTGCCGGCCACCCTGGAACTGTCATTCATCTCGGCCCTGATGGCGCTGGCGTTCGGCATTCCCATGGGCATCTACACGGCGCTGCGGCGCCATGGCGCGCTGTCGCGCGCCTTCATGGCCCTGTCGCTGGCCGGCATCTCGCTGCCCACCTTCCTGATCGGCATTTTGCTGATCCTGGTGTTCAGCGTGCAATTGCGCTGGCTGCCCAGCTTCGGCCGCGGCGAAGTCATTTCGATCGGCGGCTGGACCACCGGCCTGCTGACGCGCTCGGGCCTGGCGGCGCTGATCCTGCCGGCCATCACGCTGGCGCTGTTCCAGATGACGCTGATCATGCGGCTGGTGCGGGCCGAGATGCTGGAAATTCTGCGTTCGGATTTCATCAAATTCGCCCGCGCGCGCGGCCTGCCCGAACGGCTGATCAATTTCCGCCATGCGCTCAAGAACACCATGGTGCCGGTCATTACCATTACCGGCCTGCAGCTGGGCTCGATCATCGCTTTCGCCATCATTACCGAAACCGTGTTCCAGTGGCCGGGCATGGGGCTGCTGTTCATCCAGGCCATCGGCACGGTCGATATCCCGGTCATGGCGGCCTACCTGGTGCTGATCGCCTTTTTCTTCGTCGTGATCAATCTTATTGTCGACATACTGTATGTGGTGGTCGACCCGCGCCTGCGCGTGCAGAGCAAATGAAGGAATCACCATGACTGCCCGCATAGCTCCCTGGTTCGCGCGCGCGGCCGACAGCGACCTCTGGTACAGCTTCAAGACCTCGCCCAGCGCGGTGATCTCGGCCATCGTCACCCTGGCCATTCTGGTCGGCGCGCTGTGCGCGCCCATCATCGCGCCGCACAATCCGTTCGACCTGGCGTCGCTGAACATCATGGACGCCAACACGCCGCCGGCCTGGAACCCCGATGGCAACGCCGATTTCCTGCTGGGCACCGACGACCAGGGCCGCGACATTCTGTCGGCCATTTTGTACGGCTCGCGGGTGTCTCTGCTGGTGGGGTTCGCCTCGGTGCTGTTCTCGATGGTGCTGGGCGTGTCGCTGGGCCTGGTCAGCGGCTACGTGGGCGGCCGCGTCGACAGCATCATCATGCGCATCGCCGACGTGCAGCTGTCGTTTCCGGCCATCCTGATCGCGCTGCTGATCGACGGCGTGGCGCGCGGCATTTTGCCGCGCGACATGCACAACGAGCTGGCGCTGTACGTGCTGATCTTCGCCATCGGCATATCGGGGTGGGTGCAGTACGCGCGCACCGTGCGCGGCTCGACCATGGTCGAGCGCAACAAAGAATATGTGCAGGCGGCCCGGCTGATCGGCATCGGCCCGCTGACCATCCTGCGCCGGCACATCCTGCCCAACGTCATGGGGCCGGTGCTGGTGATCGCCACCATCCACCTAGCCATCGCCATCATCACCGAGGCCACGCTGTCGTTCCTGGGCGTGGGCGTGCCGCCCACCGCGCCGTCGCTGGGCACGCTGATCCGCATCGGCAACAGCTACCTGTTCTCGGGCATGTGGTGGATCTCGATTTTCCCGGGCGTTGCCCTGGTCGCATTGGTGCTGTCGGTGAACCTGCTGGGCGACTGGCTGCGCGACGCGCTCAACCCCAAGCTGCGCTGAAGGATCGCCATGGCATTGCTCGACATCGACAAAATGCGCATCGAGTTCGCCAGCCGGCGGGGCACGCTGGTGGCGGTGGATGGCGTTTCGCTGACGCTCGACCGCGGCGAGATCCTGGGCGTGGTGGGCGAATCCGGCGCCGGCAAGTCCACCATCGGCAACGCCGTGATGGGCCTGCTGGAATTTCCCGGCCGCCTGGCCGGCGGCGAGGTGCACCTGGAAGGACGGCGCATCGATGCGCTGCCCGAATCCGACAAACGCAAGGTGCGCGGGCGCCGCATCGGCATGATTTTCCAGGATCCGCTGACTTCGCTCGATCCGCTGCAGACCGTGGAAAGCCAGCTGGTGGAAACCATGCTGGTGCACCTGGACCTGACCCCCGCCCAGGCCGAACAGCGCGCCGTGGACCTGCTGCGGCAGGTGGGCATCGACTCGCCCGAACTGCGCGTCAAGCAGTATCCCCACCAGTTCTCGGGCGGCATGCGCCAGCGCGTGGTCATTGCCCTGGCCCTGTGCTGCGAGCCCGAGATCATCATCGCCGACGAGCCCACCACGGCGCTGGACGTCTCGATCCAGGCGCAGATCCTGGACCTGCTGCGCAAGCTGTGCAAAGAAAAGCAGGTGGGCATGATCATCATCACGCACGACATGGGCGTGATCGCCGACGTCACCGACCGCGTCGCGGTGCTGTACCGCGGCAAGCTGGTCGAGCAGGGGCCCACCACCAAGATCCTGGGCGACCCCGACCACCCCTACACGCGCAGCCTGATCTCGGCCGTGCCGCGCCCCGACGTGAAGCTGCGCCGCTTTCCGCTGGTGACTTACATCGAAGACGTGAAGACGCCCGCCAAGCCGCTGGACATCTCCACGCACTGGCTGGGGCGGCGCCGCGATTTCGGCCAGGATGCCGGCGGGCCGCTGGTGCAGACGCAAGACCTGGGCATGCGCTTCGTGCTGAAGAACGCCTTCCTGGCGCGCAACCGCCGCACGCTGGACGCCGTCAAGCAGGTCAACCTGTCGATTGCCCAGGGCGAAGTGTTCGGCCTGGTGGGCGAATCGGGGTCGGGCAAGTCCACCGTGGCGCGGCTGATATCGGGCCTGTATACGCCCAGCGGCGGCGCGGTGTTCTTCAACGGCACCAACCTGACCGCGCTGAAAGACGAAAAGCAGCTCAACGCGTTCCGGCGGCAGATCCAGATGGTGTTCCAGGATCCGTTCTCGTCGCTGAATCCGCGCATGCGGGTGCTGGACATCGTGGCCGAGCCGATCCGCTTCCACAAACTGGCGGCCAACGAAACCGAAACGCGCCAGGTGGTGTCCGACCTGCTCGACATCGTGGGCCTGGGCGCGTCCGCCGCGCGCCGCTATCCGCACGAATTCTCGGGCGGCCAGCGCCAGCGCATCTGCATCGCGCGTGCGCTGGCCACCCGCCCGCGCTTCCTGATCTGCGACGAACCGACCTCGGCGCTGGATGTCTCCATCCAGGCGCAGATTCTCAACCTGCTGAAAGACCTGCAAGAACAGCTGGGCCTGACCATGCTGTTCATCAGCCACGACCTGCCCGTCATCCGCCAGATGTGCGACCGCGTCGGCGTCATGCGCCACGGCGAGCTGCTGGAAGTGGCCGAGACCGAAACCCTGTTCGATGCCCCGCAGCACGAGTACACCCGGCACCTGCTGGGCCTGATGCCGCAGCTGCAAGTGATGTCCCGCGAAGGACTGGAGGTGGAATCATGAACAAGCCCGACCCCATGCTGTTGGCGGGCGGCAAGGTATTCGACGGCCGCGGCGAACTGCCGGCCGGCCATGCCGTGCTGGTGGAAGACGGGCGCGTTGCCCGGGTGGCGCCGGCCGGCCAGTTCGAAGGCTATGCCGGCCGGCGGGTGGACACGGCCGGCATGACCCTGATGCCCGGCCTGGCCGACTGCCACGTGCACCTGGTGTTTACCGGCAGCGCCGACCCGCACGCGCAGATGGCCCGCCAGGGCCCGGCGCAGATCACGCTGACGGCGCTAGAGAACGCCCAGGCGGCGCTGCGCGGCGGCATTACCGCGCTGCGCGATTGCGGCGGCAAGGATTATCTGGAATTCGGCGTGCGCGACGCCATCGCGCGCGGCGTATTCGCCGGCCCCACCATCAAGGCGGCCGGCCGCATGATCTGCATGACCGGCGGCCACGGCAACCGCACCGGCCGCGTGGCCGACGGCTGCGATGAAGTCGTCAAGGCGGTGCGCGAGCAGGTGCATGCGGGTTGCGACCTGGTAAAGATCATGGCCACCGGCGGCGTCATGACGCCGGGCGTCAACCCGATGGACGCCCACTACAGCTACGATGAAATGCACGCCGGCGTGCACGAGGCCAAGCGTTTCAGCAAAAGCACGGCCAGCCACGCGCAGGGCACCGAGGGCATCCTGAACGCCGTACGCGCGGGCATCGATTCGATCGAGCACGGCATTTTCATGGACCAGCAGTGCCTGGACGAGATGCTGGCGAACCAGACCTTCCTGGTGCCCACCATCGCCGCGCTGCGCAACATTCTCGACAATGCCGAGCGCGGCATTCCCGCGTACGTGGTGGACAAGGCGCGCGCCGTCGAACAGCGCCACCGCGAATCGTTCCAGATGTATTACCGCGCCGGAGGGCGCATCGCCATGGGCACCGACGCGGGCACGCCGTTCAACCGCCACGGCCGCAATGCCGAAGAGCTGGCCTACATGGTGGCCTTCGGCATGACGCCCACCGATGCCCTGGTGGCCGGCACCTCGCGCGCGCACGAACTGATGGGCCTGCCCGGCCACGGCATCGTGGCCGAGGGCGCCGCGGCCGACCTGCTGCTGGTGCGCGGCGATCCCACACAGGACATCGCCCGGGCCGCCGACACACAGCACCACGTGGCCGTGCTCAAGCAGGGCGTACTGGTCGCCGGCGCGCTGGACTGAGTCTTCCCGGGTGTCCGGTTCCCGCCGGGGTGTCGGACACCGAAGTGTGGCGGGGGTGTCTCAACAGAACGGTGTCAGGCACCCTGCGGGAGCCTGACACCTGCGACCGTAATTTACCAGCGGCCCGAGGCGCCGCCGCCGCCGCTGCGGCCGCCGCCCCCGCCAAAACCGCCGCCTCCGCCGAAGCCGCCGCCTCCGCCAAACCCGCCGCCGAAGCCGCCACCGCCGCCCCGGCCGCCGCGGCGCGACGAATTGAGCAGGCGCCGCTTGACGCCCAGCAGGCCCAGCAGGCCGCTGACCGCGAAGCCGCCCACGCCGCCCAGCACGGCCGCCCACCAGGTGCCGAATATCATCCATGACGCGGCCGCCGCGGCCAGCCCGGCCACGATGGCCGGCAGCCCCAGCATGAACGCCCCCAGCAGCAGGAAGAACGGCCAGTCCTGTTCCTGGCCGTCGCCGTCCGCCCGCGGCGCGGGCGCCGGCAGCGGCTCGCCGTCGATCAATTTCTCGATGGCGCTCACGCCGGCTTCGATGCCGCCGTCGAAATCGCCCGCCTGGAAGCGGGGCGCGATCTGCTCGCGAATGATGCGGCCGGCCATGGCGTCGGGAATGGCGCCTTCCAGCCCGTAGCCGACCTCGATGCGCAGGGCGCGGTCATTCTTGGCCACCACCAGCAGCACGCCATCGTCGGTATTCTTGCGCCCCAGCTTCCATTGGTCGAATACCCGCGTGGCGTATTGTTCGATGGTATCGGGCGCCGTGGTGGGCACCACCAGCACCGCCACCTGGGCGCCCTTGCGCTGTTCCAGCGCCGCCAGCCGCTGCTCGAGGGCCTGGCGTTGATTGGCGTCGAGCGTGCCCGTGGTGTCGGTCACGCGGGCCTGCAACGCCGGCACCGCCGCCGGCGCGGCCGGCTGGGCCGCGGCCGGGGCGCCGGCCAGCATGCCCAGCAGCGCCAGCAGCGCGGCCAGCCAGGCCCGGGCGCCGCGCGGCCAGGCCAGCAGGCCCTTACTGGGCCGGCTTGGGAGCATTGGCATCATTGCTGAAACGGATTTCCGGCGGCCGCGAAATGGCCGCCTCGTTGTCGACGCCGAAGTTGGCCTTGGGTGCATAGCCGAAGATCTTGGCGGTGATCACGCCGGGAAACTGGCGCACCAGCACGTTGTATGCCTGCACCGACTGCACATAGCGGCCGCGCGCCACCGAGATGCGGTTCTCGGTGCCTTCCAGCTGCACCTGCAGGTCGCGGAACAGGCCGTCGGCCTTGAGCTGCGGGTAGTTCTCGGACACGGCGATCAGGCGCGACAACGCCGAGGTGAGCTGGCCCTGCGCCTGCTGGAAACGCTGCACGGCGGCCGGGTCTTCCAGCTGGTCGGCGGTGATCTGCACGCTGCCCACCTTGCTGCGCGCCTCGGTGACCTGGGTCAGCACATCGCGCTCGTGCGTCATGTAGGCATCCACCGACTTGACCAGCTGGGGCACCAGGTCGGCGCGCCGCTGGTACTGGTTCAGCACCTCGGACCAGGCCGCCTTGACCTGCTCGTCGGCCGCCTGGATGCTGTTGTAGCCGCAACCCGACAGCACAGCGGCTGCCAGCGCGATCAGGGAAAGACCCAGCCAGCGGGATATTCTCATGATGTCGTGTTCCTTTCCTGTACGTGGCGCGCCCCCAGCGGGCTGGCGCGAAGGTGCCGCCATTACAGCAGGTCGCCCTTTTTTTGCCCAGGCCAGCATGTAACGCGCTCTGTCTATTGTTACGCGGCACGACAGGCGCCATGCTTGATACCTGCCGGGCCCCGCTTCAGCTACAATGCCGCCGGTGTGCCCAGCCAATCGGCACACGTTCGCTGGCGCCTCGCCGCCACGCCCGGCTTTTTGCGCTTTTGCGCGGGCCTTCCTTTTCTCCTCATTCGACCGCCTGGATTGGAGTCTCTCAACCTGAGCGACAGGCTGCCGCTGGAGCTGTTTTGACTGCCTCTGTTTCTTTCGCCGACCTCGGTCTGGCCGATCCCCTTTTGCGTGCCATCGCCGACACCGGCTATACCGCGCCCACCCCCATCCAGGCCCAGGCCATCCCGCAAGTGCTGAAAGGCGGCGACCTGTTGGCCGCTGCCCAGACCGGCACCGGCAAGACCGCCGGCTTCACGCTGCCCATCCTGCATCTGCTGATGCAGCAAAAGCCGGCCCTGAAAAAACCCGGCCGCCCGCGCTGCCTGATCCTGACCCCGACCCGCGAGCTCACCGCCCAGGTCGCCGAATCGGTGCAGACCTACGGCAAGCACACCCCGCTGACCTCGATGGTGATGTTCGGCGGAGTCAATATCAATCCGCAGATCAGCGCCTTGCGCAAGCCGCTGGACATCCTGGTGGCCACGCCCGGCCGGCTGCTGGACCACTGCGGCCAGAAAACCGTCGACCTGTCCGGCGTCGAGATCCTGGTGCTGGACGAAGCCGACCGCATGCTCGACATGGGCTTCATCCGCGACATCCGCAAAGTGCTGGCCCTGCTGCCCAAGCAACGCCAGAACCTGCTGTTCTCGGCCACCTTCTCCGACGAGATCCGCAGCCTGGCGCGCGGCGTGCTGAACAACCCGGGCGAAGTGTCGGTTACCCCGCGCAACACCGCCACCGAGCTGGTGACCCAAACCGTGCACCTGGTCGAACAGCACCACAAGCGCGATCTCATCAGCCACATCATCCGCGAAAGCGGCTGGCACCAGGTGCTGGTGTTCACCCGCACCAAGCACGGCGCCAACCGCCTGGCCGAAAAGCTGGTGAAAGACGGCCTGAGCGCCGCCGCCATCCACGGCAACAAGAGCCAGGCGGCGCGCACGCGCGCCCTGTCGGGCTTCAAGGACGGCAACGTGGCCGTGCTGGTGGCCACCGACATCGCCGCGCGCGGGCTGGACATCGACCAGCTGCCGCAGGTGGTGAACTTCGAACTGCCCAACGTGCCCGAAGACTACGTGCACCGCATCGGCCGCACCGGCCGCGCGGGCGCCACGGGCGCGGCCGTGTCGCTGGTCGACAGCAGCGAGATCAAGCTGCTCAAGGGCATCGAGCGCCTGATCGGCAAGACCATCGAACGCCTGCCGGTGCAGGGCTGGACGCCGCCGGCGGGCAGCGCCGCCGCCTACGAGCGCCAGGAACGCGACGAAGACACCCGCCAACCGCGCCGCCAGGGCGCGCCGCGCGGCAACGGCGGCGACCGCGCCGGCCGGCCCGGCCAGACGCCCCGCCAGGGCAATGGCGGCCGCGCCGCCGCCCCGGGCCGCCCGGGCGGCCAGCGCCAAGCGCCGGCCCCGCGCGGCGATCGCCCGGCGGGCGGCCACCGCGCCGACAACCGCGCCCAGCCGCAGGCCCCGCGCCAGGCGGAAGGCGGCGGTGGCGGCCGGCCGGCCGGCCAGCGCACGGGTGCGCCGCGCGCGGCGCTGCTGGGCAAGTAATATCCGTAACCTGTCCCACGCACCGGCGGCCCGCCGCCACAGGAAACCCGCATGACGCTCTCGACCTGGCTGACCTTTTTCGTGGCCTCCTGGGCCATCTCTTTCTCACCGGGGGCGGGCGCCATTTCGGCCATGTCCTCGGGGCTGAAGTACGGATTCGCCCGCGGCTACTGGAACACGGCCGGCCTGATCATGGGCATTCTGGTCCAGTTCCTGATCGTGGCGGTGGGGCTGGGCGCGGTGCTGGCCACGTCCGAGGTCGCCTTCGCGGTGGTCAAGTACCTGGGCGTGGCCTACCTGGTGTACCTGGGCGTGCGCCAGATCCGCACCGACGCCGCGCCGGTGGCCGTCGATACAGGCAACCCCGCGCACTTCTCGGCGCGCGAGCTGGTCGTGCGCGGCGTGCTGGTCAATGTCATGAATCCCAAGGGCACGGTGTTCCTGCTGGCGGTCGTGCCGCAGTTCGTCGATACGGCCCATGCCCTGACGCCGCAGTACGCGGCGCTGGCGGGCACCCTGGTGTTCACCGACATGGTCGCCATGGGCGTGTACACCCTGCTGGCCGCCAAGGTGCTGCGGCTGCTGCGCGATGCGCGCTACATCCGCTGGATGAACCGCATTTTCGGCTCGCTGTTCATCGTGGCGGGCGTTTTCCTGGCCACCTTCCGACGCCAGGCGTAACGGCACCGATGCCGGCACGCCCGCGCGCGCCGGTAAAATCGCATCAACCATGAATATTTCCCAAGAAGTCGCCCGGCGACGCACGTTCGCCATCATTTCCCACCCCGACGCCGGCAAGACCACGCTTACCGAAAAGCTGCTGCTGTTCGCGGGCGCCATCCAGATCGCCGGCAGCGTCAAGGCGCGCAAGGCGTCGCGCCATGCCTCGTCCGACTGGATGGAAATCGAAAAGCAGCGCGGCATTTCGGTGGCCTCGTCGGTGATGCAGATGGAATACCGCGACTGCGTCATCAACCTGCTCGACACCCCGGGCCACCAGGACTTCTCCGAAGACACCTATCGCGTGCTCACCGCGGTGGACGCCGCGCTGATGGTCATCGACGCGGCCAACGGGGTCGAACCGCAGACCATCCGGCTGCTGCAGGTCTGCCGCGCGCGCAACACGCCCATCATCACGTTCATCAACAAGATGGACCGCGAGGTGCGCGAGCCCCTGGACCTGCTGTCCGAGATCGAAGGCCACCTGGGCATGGACGCGGTGCCGTTCTCGTGGCCGGTGGGCATGGGCAAGGCTTTCGGCGGCGTGTTCGACATCCGCCGCGACCGCATGCGCGTGTTCCGCCCCGGCCAGGAGCGGCGCTCGGACGATGACGACATCATCGACGGCCTGGACAACCCCGAAATCGCCAGCCGCTTCGGCTCGACCTTCGAGCAGGCCAACGGCGAGATCCAGCTGATCCAGGAAGCCGCCCCGGCTTTCGACCGCGACGCCTTCCTGGCCGGCCGGCAGACGCCCGTGTTTTTCGGCTCGGCCATCAACAACTTCGGCGTCCAGGAAGTGCTGGACGCCCTGGTGGAACAGGCCCCGCCCCCGGGCCCGCGCCAGGCGCTTGAACGCCTGGTCGAGCCCCAGGAACCCAAGTTCACCGGCGTGGTGTTCAAGGTGCAGGCCAACATGGACCCGGCCCACCGCGACCGCGTGGCCTTCGTGCGCGTGAGCTCGGGCCGCTTCGAGCGCGGCATGCGCCTGAAGGTCGCCCGCACCGGCAAGGAAATGCGGCCCAACAACGTGGTGTCGTTCCTGTCGCAGCGCCGCGAGCTGCTCGACGAGGCCTATGCGGGCGACGTCATCGGCATCCCCAACCACGGGGTGCTGCAGCTGGGCGACGTGCTGACCGAAGGCGAAAGCCTGCGCTTTACCGGCCTGCCGTTCTTCGCCCCTGAACTCTTCCAGGCGGTGGAAGTCAAAGATCCTTTGCGCACCAAGCAGTTGCGTATCGGCCTGACACAGCTGGGCGAAGAAGGCGCCATCCAGGTGTTCCGCCCCGAGGCGGCCGGCGGCACGCTGCTGCTGGGGGCGGTCGGGCAGCTGCAGTTCGAGGTGGTGGCGCACCGCCTCAAGACCGAATACGGGGTCGAGGCCCGCATGTTGCCGTCGCGCTACACCATGGCCCGCTGGATCACCTCCGACACCCCCCGGGCGCTGCGCAAGTTCATGGATGCCAATGCGGCACACATCGCCTATGATGTGGTGGATGCGGCGGCTTTTTTGATTGGTTCGCCTGCGCAGTTGCGCGTGGCCGAAGACCTGTATCCGGATGTGAAATTCCACGCCATGCGCGAGCACGGCGGCCAGGTCTTCGGAAGCCAGGCATAAGCCGGGCAGGCCGTCGCAAAGATGAGGGTAGCAATGTCTTGGCGTGTATTGTTCGCAACGCTCCTGCTGGCGCTGGGCGCTGCGGCGTGGGGCGGAATCCAACTCGGCGATTGGCTGGTGGCGCACGCGCCCAAGGCAAGCGCCGCGCCCGGCCAGGAAAGCCTGGTGTCCCAGGAACCGGTGCTGGACGCCAACGGCAGGCCATACGTGGCGCAGCCGCCCCAGCCGCGGGTCGACGGCACGCTGGGCGTGCCCGACAAGCCCGACGGCGAAAGCTGGACGGTATCCACGGTGTCGCTGTTCGACACCACCACCGACCCGTCGGTGCGCATCTCGCGCGACAACATCAGCATGGACGAAGCCCGCGAACTGGCCGCGGCATCATCCGTGCCGCTGCCCTCGGGCCCTTCCGACGTCACCACGCTCGACCTGCAATCGCTGCCGCCCACCACCGCGGCGCCGCCGCCCGACCAGCAGGCCTACGCCCTGAACCCGCCGGTTACCATGCCCACCGCGCCCACGCCGCCGCCGGCCAACGGCGCCTGGAAAGAAGCGCTGCAGCGCGAACTGGCCCATTGCGCGGACCAGGGCTTCTTCGAACGCCCCACCTGCTCCTGGAACGCCCGCAACAAATACTGCGGCCCCAACCGCGCCTGGGGCACCATTGCCGAATGCCCGCGGCGGCCTGACTAGGTAAAGCCCACCCCCCGAAGCGCTGCGCGCTTCCCCCCTTCGAGGGGGGCGACGCTGGCGGACCGGCGAAGCCGGCTCCGCGGCGTCCCCGATTCAGCGGCACCCGTTTTCATGCTGGCGGGCCACGTCGGGCAAGGTGTCTGGCTCCCGCCAGGGTGCCTGACACCGGATCGGTGCCGCCCACGGTATCGGCCACGCAAAAGGGCCCGCACATGCGGGCCCTTTTGCGTGGCGGCCTAGGCCGGATGCGCAAGGCATCCGGCGGCGTCGGTCAGCCTTCGGGTTCCATCTGGCTTTGCAGGTAGTTCTGCAGGCCGACCTTGCCGATCAGCTCGATCTGGGTTTCAAGGTAGTCGATATGCTCTTCGGTGTCGTCCAGGATGTCCTGGAACAGGTCGCGCGACACGTAATCACGCACCGATTCGCAATGCGCGATGGCTTCTTTCACGGTGGCCTGGGCGCCTTGTTCGAGCTTGAGATCACAGGACAGCATCTCGGGCACGTCTTCGCCGATCAGCAGTTTGTGCAAGTCTTGCAGGTTGGGCAGGCCGTCGAGCATCAGGATGCGCTCGATCAGGCGATCGGCGTGCTTCATTTCGCCGATCGATTCTTCGTATTCGTGCTTGCCCAGCTTTTTCAGGCCCCAATGCCCCAGGATGCGGGCGTGCAGGAAATACTGGTTGATGGCCGTCAGTTCGTTGGTCAGTTGCTTGTTCAGGAACTGGATGACCGTCTTGTCGCCTTTCATGATGAACTCCTTGATCCGGAGCGCGGCGCCCGCGCCCCTGCGTGCGCCCTAATCGCGCATGCAACGCTGGCAGGCTAACACCGCACCGGGGGCCGCGGCTAGGGTGGCGCTGCATTTGATAAATGGCTCTGCAAGCGCGATCCGAAAGCGACAATCGAATGAGAATGAGTATGCGTGTTGGATGGCCCGCATCAATGGCGGCGCCATGGCTGGCGTTGCGGCGCGCCGCAATCGCAAATTGCATCCGGCAATCGCCGCGCCATGGGGCGCCGCCACGGCCTGGCGGGCACGATCATGCCGCCGGGCGGGGCCTGGCGTGACGTTGGCGAACTACAACGGACGGGGCGGCCGCGCGGCTCAGGCCGCCGCAACCAGGGGGATGGGGAAACCGTTGGCCGCGGGGGCGCCGGTTTCGACGACGGCGCCGGCAGCGGCCGGGCCGACATCCATGGCTACCGAATGCACGTTGCAGACGCTGGAGCAGCGTCCGCCGGGCAGGTATTCCTGCGCCGTGGCGGCGCAGCAGCCGCAGCAGGTCGCCACGCCCAGCTCGAACTGCAGGTCCGAGAGCGTGCTGGCGCCTGCGTCCACAGAGGCGCGGACCTGGCGTTCGGTGATGGCGTTACATACGCAAATGTACATGAGAATAATTATCGTGATTTATCCGCGCAAATGCAAGCCGTGGCTTGCGCGGCCATCCACGCAAGCGCTTGAAAAACAGGGACAAATTACCAGCGGGCGCTAGCGCGCGGCATGCGCCTTGCGCAGGCTGGCGGGCGCGATGCGCAGCGCTTCGCGGTATTTGGCCACCGTGCGGCGCGCGATGACGATGCCCTGGTCGGCCAGGCGCTGCGTGATCTGGTTGTCGGACAGCGGCTTGGCCCGGTCTTCGCCGGCCACCATCTGGCGGATGACTTCCTGTACGGCCGTGGCCGAGGCGACGTCGCCGCCATCGGTGGCCACCCCGCTGCCGAAGAAGTGCTTGAGCTCCAGCGTGCCGAACGGCGTCAGCATGTATTTCTGGGTGGTGGCCCGGGAAATGGTCGATTCGTGCAGGCCCAGCTCGCCGGCGATGTCTTTCAGGATCAGCGGCCGCATGGCGGCCGGGCCCACGCTGAAGAATGCCGACTGGTGCGCCACGATGGCCTGGGCCACGCGCAGGATCGTGTCGAAGCGCTGTTCGACGTTGCGTATCATCCAGCGCGCCTGCTGCAATTGCGCGTGCAGCCCCGCGTGGCTGGCCTCGCGCTGGTTGCCCAGCAGCTGCGCGTACAGGGCGTTGACCTGCAGGCGCGGCACCGCGGCGCTGTTCAGAACGGCCTGCCAGCCCTGGCGGGTTTTCCGCACAATGACATCCGGCACCGCGTAGTCGGCCGCCGGCACCGTCCAGGCGCGCCCGGGGCGGGGGTCCAGCCGGCGGATCAGGGCGTGCGCCGCGCGGGCCGTGGCCTCGTCGCACTGCAGTGCATCGCGCAGGCGTGCCGCGTTGCCGGCCGCCAGCAGGGGCAGGTGGTCGGCGCACAGGCGGCGCGCGCAGGCCAGCACCGCCGGATCGGCCGCTTCGGGCAGGCGCGCCAGGTCGGGGTTGCGCAATTGCAACACCAGGCATTCCGCCATGTCGCGCGCCCCGATGCCCGGCGGGTCGAACGATTGCAGCAGGGTCAGGGCCGCGCGCAGCTCGTCCAGCTCGGGCTCGGCCTCGGGCGGCAGCCACGCCAGGATCTCTTCCAGGGGCGAGGCTAGGTAGCCGTTTTCGTCCAGCTCGTCGATCAGCAGGCCCACCAGCGCGGCGTCGCGCTGGCCGGCCCGGGTCAGCCCCAGCTGGGCCAGCAGGTGCTCGCGCAGGGTGTCGCTGCGGGCCGTGTCGGGGCCATCGAGCCGGTCGTCGGGGTAAACGCCGCCCGAACCGGGCATTTCGTCGATGCGCGTCTCGGCTTCGCGCGGGGGCTCGTCATCGATGTCGGCCTCACGCTCGGTGGGCGCGTCGGCCTCGGCTTCGGGCCGCTCATCGTTGCGTTCCAGCATCGGATTGTCGGCCAGGGCCTGCGAGATCTCGGTCTGCAGATCCAGCGTGGAAAGCTGCAGCAATCGTATCGATTGTTGCAGCTGGGGGGTCAACGCCAAATGTTGACCGGTACGAAGTTCCAACGCGGGCCGGGTCATAGGTACAATATTTTGCATGATGAATCCCGCCTCGCCCGAACGCGTCCGCCAAGATTGCCGCCTGATCGGCCAGACGCTGCTGAAATTGGCGCTGCCTCGGCTGCTGGTCCGGGCGGTGATCCTGGTCGTTGCCGCCATCGTGTGGCTGCTGGTGGCCTCGTGGCTGCTGAGCCTGGGCCACGACCTGAACTTCGAAAACCTGCCCATCGTGGGCCAGGACGGCAGCAATTTCCTGCAGAAGGCGCTTCCTTATGCGCGGTGGGGCGTGGTGGTCATCTGGACGCTGATCATATTCTTCATCGTGCGCGCCTGGGTGGCTTCCGACATGGCCGCGGCGCGGGCCCGCCCGGTGCCGTCAGACGACCTGGCCACCCTGGTGCCGCAACTGTCGGACGAAGTCGTGGCCGTGCTGCGCTGGGTCTGGGGCAGCCGCGACGAACCCTTCACCCTGGGCGACCTGCGCCAGGCGCTGGGCGAACTGCGCCACAGCCGCATCGGCAAAATCGACCTGGTGCGCCAGCAGGGCGATATTCTCGACGGGCGCACCGCCCGGCAGCCGGCGGGCGGCCCGCCGCCGGCCCGGCCCGCCGCGCCCGCTTTGCAGCCAGAGGCCCGCCCGGCCGGCGCCCGCATCGAGCCCAATTTGTAGGCTTTTGGGCCCCTGGCCGTTGCGCCGGGGCCAAAAATGTGTTTGACTTACGGCTTATGGCCGATATCCGATTCCCCCTCGCGATTGCCTCCGGACGCCACAGCGCGCCGGAAGCCGGCCTGCGCGCGCAAATCTCCCTCGCCGCGCTATCGCTATACCTACCGATCGGTTGCCGGGCCTAGCGCCCGTGGTAGCTCGGCAGCCACGCTCCGCCACAAGCCTGTTCCCTGTTCATCGCTTGCCTCCAGCCGGCCCACTCATGGCCCGCTGATGCCCCGGACCACTATCCCGGCCTGCCGAACAGGGTTCCCCGGAACCGAAACCGGAATTCATCCCGCCACACATCGGGAATATTGATCGAGGTGTACTGATGCTTGCCAACCCCGCCACCAAATACGTCCCCTTCGCGCCGTTCACGCGCGACTTCTCTGAACGCACCTGGCCCAGCCGCCGCATCACCCAGCCGCCCATCTGGATGAGCACCGACCTGCGCGACGGCAACCAGTCGCTGATCGAGCCCATGAGCGTCGAGCGCAAGCTGCGCTTCTTCGAGCAGCTGGTCAAGATCGGCTTCAAGGAAATCGAAGTGGGCTTTCCCGCCGCCTCGCAGACCGACTTCGACTTCGTGCGCAAGCTGGTCGACGAAAAGCGCGTTCCCGACGACGTCACCATCATCGTGCTGACCCAGTCGCGCGAAGACCTGATCAGCCGCACCGTCGAAGCCGCGGCGGGGGCCAAGCAGGCCATCGTGCACTTGTACAACGCCTGCGCGCCGGCGTTCCGCAAGGTGGTGTTCAACATGAGCAAAGACGAAATCAAGCAGATCGCCGTCTCGGGCACGCAGTGGGTCAAGCAGTACATGGGGCAGCATCCCGAAACGAAGTGGCGCTACGAATACTCGCCCGAGGTTTTCAGCACCACCGAGCCCGAGTTCGCGCTGGAAGTGTCCAACGCCGTGGCCGATGTCTGGCAGCCCACGCCCGACTGCAAGATGGTGCTGAACCTGCCGGCCACCATCGAAGCCACCTCGCCCAACCTGTACGCCGACCAGATCGAGTGGATGCACAAGAACCTGGCGCGCCGCGACAGCATCGTGCTGAGCGTGCACCCGCACAATGACCGCGGCACCGCCGTGGCCGCCGCCGAATTCGCCGTCATGGCGGGCGCCGACCGCATCGAAGGCTGCCTGTTCGGCAGCGGCGAGCGCACCGGCAACGTCGACCTGGTGACCCTGGCGCTGAACCTGTACACGCAGGGCGTGCATCCCGGCCTGGATTTTTCCGACATCGACGAAGTGCGCCGCTGCGCCGAATACTGCAACCAGCTGCCCGTGCACCCGCGCCATCCGTACGCCGGCGACCTGGTCTTCACCGCGTTCTCGGGCTCGCACCAGGACGCCATCAAGAAAGGCTTTGCGCAGCAAAAGCCCGACGCCATCTGGGAAGTGCCCTACCTGCCCATCGACCCCGCCGACCTGGGCCGCAGCTACGACGCCGTCATTCGCGTCAACAGCCAGTCGGGCAAGGGCGGGGTGTCGTACCTGCTCGAACAAGAGCACGGCCTGGTACTGCCGCGCCGCCTGCAGATCGAATTCAGCCGCGCCATCCAGCGCGTCACCGATGAAACGGGGCGCGAAGTCACGGCCGATGACGTACACACCATTTTCAACCGCGAGTACCTGGAGCAGCACAGCCCCTGGAAGCTGGTGCGCCACCGCATCGATGGCGACCCGGCCGCCGGACAGGGCAAGCAATTCAGCATCCAGGTCGAACTGGACTACAACGGCGAGCGCCGCGTGGTAACCGGCAGCGGCGACGGCGCGATCTCGGCGTTCGTGGCGGCGCTGGACGTACCCGTGCGCATCATGGACTACCACGAGCACGCCATTGGCACCGGCACCGACACGCGCGCGGCCAGCTATGTCGAACTGCGGGTGGGCGATTCGGCCACCGGCTTCGGCGTGGGCATCGACCGCGACATCGTCACCGCATCGTTCCAGGCCGTGCTCAGCGCCGTGAACCGGCACCTGGCCAACGGCGTGGCCGCCACCACCGACAGCGAGACCGCCCAGGCCGCGTGATCCGCGTTCCCAGGCACGAAGGCCCGCCTTACCCGGCGGGCCTTTTTATTTTCGCGATTGAATTCCGCGCGCGCCCGCAGGCGCCAGACCCCTGACGCCCTGATGCGCCACGCCATGCTCAGTGTCAGGCATCGACCTCGGGCCGCAGCACGTTCAGCACCCAGCGCGCGATGGCCAGGGTGCGGTGGTCGTCGCCGGGCCGGCCCACGGCCTGCAGCCCCACCGGCAGGCCCTGCGGGCCCGTGTCGAACGGCAGGTGCACGCAGGGGCAGCCGAACAGCGTCCACACGCGGCAGAACTGCGGGTCGCCGGTGCCCTGGTCGATGAAAGGCGCCTCGCCGCTGGCGCTGGGCGCCAGCAGGATGTCGTAGTCGTCGAACCACGGCTCGGCCCGGGCGCGCCCCTGGGCGGCGCGCGCCAGGTTGCCGCGGTGCTCGTCGGCGCTGATCTGGCAGCCGGCCTCGAGCAGCGCCTGCAGCGAGCCGCTCAGGCTGGCGGCATGGCGGGTACGCTCGAAAGCCAGCGACTGGGCGGCTTCGAAACTCATGATGTCGGCATGCACCTGCACCAGCGCGCACAAGTCGGGCGGCAGTTCCAGTTCGCTGATCTGCGCGCCGGCGCGCGACAGTGCGCTAGCGGCAAGTTCGTACGCCTTGCGGGTTTCGGGCAGTGTGTGGCGCCACTGCAAGGTGCGGTACATGCCGATGCGCGGGCGGGCGTCGTAGCCGAGTTCGCGCAGGGCCGGATCGCGCAGCAGCACCGAGGCGAACAGGGCGATGTCGTCGACGCTGCGGGCAAAGCCGCCCACGGTGTCCAGCGTGTCGGCCAGGCTTTTCAGGCCGGCGCGCGCCACGCGGCCGAATGACGGCTTGTAGCCCACCACGCCGCAGTATGCCGCCGGGCGGATGATGGAGCCGGCCGTCTGGGTGCCCAGCGCGAACGGCACCATGCAGTCGGCCACGGCCGCCGCCGAGCCGCTGGACGAGCCGCCGGGCGTATAGGCCGGATTGTGCGGATTGCGCGTGGGGCCCGGCTGGAACGTGGCGAACTCGGTGGTGACGGTCTTGCCCGCCACCAGCGCTCCGGCTTCGCGGCACAGCGCCACCGCGGCCGCGTCCAGGGGCGGGCGATGGCCTTCGTAGATGGACGAGCCGTAACAGGTGGGCAGGTCCCAGGTGGCGAACATGTCTTTCACGCCGAACGGCAGGCCGTGCAGCACGCCGCGCGTGGCGGATTGGTCGAGCGCGCGCGCCTGTTCGAGCGCCTGCGCCTTGTCGAGCGCGGCCCAGGCGCGCACGGCGTCGTCGCGCTGCTCGATGCGCGCGAAGCACGCGCGCAGCAGCTGCTCGGCGCCGAGTTCGCGGCGCGCCAACAATTGCGCGGCCTGTGTCGCGCTCAAGCGGTTCAGTTCTACAGCCATTGCCCCATACCCCTGCATCTGCAGCATCTTTTCTTGTATAACGCCTGCCGGTGACAGTTATTGCGTTGCCACAACCACCGCGGGCCGCCCGCCGGCGCATGGCGCGCGGCGCGCAGCTGGCGCGGCTTGCGGCGCCGCACCACCAGTTTTGATTGGCGTGGCGACAAAATCACGATACCGTATCTCGTGACATCTGGCTGTCATGCTTTACCCCTAGAATGAAATCGTTTTCATGGGTGAAACTGCCGTGCCCGACAAACCGCCGCACCGTCCGTCGATTCTGGAAATCGCCCGCAAGGCCGGCGTATCGCCGGCCACCGTGTCGCGCGCGTTCAACCAGCCCGAACTGCTGCGCCCCGAAACGCGGGCCCGCATCGAGGCCGTGGCGCAGCGCAGCGGCTTTCGCCCCAACCGCGTGGGCCGCAGCCTGCGCGCCGGGCGCACGCGCACCATCGGGCTGCTGCTGCCCACCCTGGCCAACCCGGTATTCGCCGACTGCTTCGAAGGCGCCGAGCAGCATGCGCGCGCGGCCGGCTACAGCGTGATGATGGGCATCACCGGCTACGACCCGTCGGTCGAGGCGGAATCGGTGCAGGCGCTGATCGACCATCAGATCGACGGCCTGATCCTTACCGTGGGCAACCCGGCCCGCAATGCCACGCTGCGGGCGCTGGACGCGGCCGGCATGCCGCACATCCTGGCCTACAACGAGTCCGGCTCGCATCCGTTCGTGTCGGTCGACAACAAGGCGGCCGCCCACGAAATGGTGGCGCGCCTGGCCGCGCTGGGGCATCGGCGCATCGCGTTCGTCAGCGGGCCGCTGCCCGCCTCCGACCGGGCGCGCCGCCGCCTGCAGGGCGCGCAGGCCTGCGCCCGCGAGCTGGGCCTGCCCGCCGTGGCGCACCTGGCCATGGCGGCCCATACCGAATCCAGCGCGCCGCTGCTGCGCAAGCTGCTGGCGCGCGGCGACGCGCCCACGGCCCTGTTCTGTTCCAACGACCTGCTGGCGGCCTCGGTCATTGCGCAACTGGCCGCGCTGCGCGTGCGCGTGCCGGACGACATCGCGGTATGCGGGTTCGACGGCGTCAGCATCGGCGCGCTGATGGTGCCGCCCCTGAGCACGGTGCAGCAACCCAGCCGCGAGATCGGCGCCACGGCTTGCGCCTTGCTGCTGGCGCGCCTGCAAGACGGCGGCGCCGCCACATCGGTGCGTCTGCCGCACCGCATCGTCGACGGCGGCACCGCCACCGCCGTCGCCTCTGCTGTTCCCCTCATAAGGAAACGTTCATCATGAAACCGCTCATCCGCACCGCGCTGCGCGCGGCCGCGCTGGCCCTGGCCCTGACCGGGGCCGCGGCGCAGGCGCAAAACGCCATCTGCTACAACTGTCCGCCTGAATGGGCCGACTGGGGCACCCAGTTGAAGGCCATCAAAAAGGCCACCGGCATCAATGTGCCCGCCGACAATAAAAACTCGGGCCAGTCGCTGGCCTCGATCGCCGCTGAAAAAGGCAACCCGGTGGCCGACGTGGTGTACTACGGCGTCACGTTCGGCATCCAGGCCGCGCAGGACGGGTTGGTGCAGGCCTACCGGCCGCAGCACTGGGACCAGATTCCCGCGGGCATGAAAGACCCCGACGGCAAGTGGTTCGCCATCCATTCGGGCGCGCTGGGCCTGATGGTGAACGTCGACGCGCTGGGCGGCAAGCCGGTGCCGCGTTCGTGGGCCGACCTGCTCAAGCCGGAATACCGCGGCATGGTGGGCTACCTGGACCCGGCCTCGGCCTTTGTCGGCTACGCCGGCGCGGTGGCCATCAACCGCGCCATGGGCGGCACGCTGGACGACTTCGGCCCGGCGCTGAACTGGTTCAAGAAAATGTCCGCCAACAATCCCATCGTGCCCAAGCAGACCGCCTACGCGCGGGTGCTGTCGGGCGAGATTCCGATCCTGATCGACTACGACTTCAACGCCTACCGCGCCAAGTACAAGGACGGCAGCAACGTCGAGTTCGTGATTCCGTCCGAAGGCACCATTGCCGTGCCTTACGTGATGAGCCTGGTGGCCGGGGCGCCGCACGCCGACAACGGCAAGAAGGTGCTGGATTTCACCCTGTCGGACCAGGGCCAGGCGATCTGGGCCAATGCCTTCCTGCGCCCGGTGCGGCCGGAAGCCATGTCGGCCGAGGCGCAGAAGAAATTCCTGCCCGCTTCCGAGTACGCCCGCGTCGGCACGGTGGATTACGGCAAGATGGCGGCCGGCCAGCGCGCGTTCTCGCAGCGCTACGCGCAAGAGGTGAACTGATGCGGCCGGCGCACGCCGCCCCGGCGCGGACCCGAGGACGCTGACATGGCCCGCCGCGGATGGATCTGGTTCGCCGTGCCCGCGGCGACGCTGTTCCTGGCGTTCTGGCTGCTGCCGATGGCTGGCCTGGCGCTGGTCGGCGCCGAGATCAAGAACGGCCAGTCGGCCTACCTGACGGTGCTGACCCGCTCGCAGTATTGGGTCAGCCTGTTCAACACGGTGGCGCTGTCGCTGGCCGCCACGCTGGCCACGCTGCTGCTGGCGCTGCCGGTGGGCCGCTTCCTGGCCTGGCACCGCGATTTCCGGGGACGGCGGCTGCTGATGTCGCTGCTGATGTTTCCGCTGGCGTTTCCCGGCGTGGTGGTGGGCTTCCTGATCATTCTGCTGGCGGGACGCCAGGGCGTCATC
Source organism: Bordetella petrii (assembly GCF_017356245.1). Classification (NCBI taxonomy): domain Bacteria; kingdom Pseudomonadati; phylum Pseudomonadota; class Betaproteobacteria; order Burkholderiales; family Alcaligenaceae; genus Bordetella; species Bordetella petrii. The sequence goes on along the minus strand of NZ_JAFMZZ010000004.1, from coordinate 810,498 downwards.
GGCAACCTTACCGACTGGCTGGCGGGCGAACGCATGGTGTTCGCGTACGGCATGGGCGGGCTGTTCCTGGGCTACCTGTATTTTTCGCTGCCGCGCTGCATCGGCGTGCTGGCGGCCGCGGCCGAACAGGTCGATGCCAGCCTGCTGGAAGCGGCGCGCACGCTGGGGGCCAGCCCATGGCGGCGATTTGTCGACATCGAGCTGCCGGCCCTGACGCCGGCCCTGATCGGCGCGGGCGCCATGAGCTTCGCCACCAGCATGGGCGCCTTCGGCACCGCCTTCACCCTGGCCACCCAGATCGACGTGCTGCCCATCACCATCTACAACGAGTTCACCAACTACGCCAACATTCCCGTGGCGGCCGCCCTGTCGATTGTGCTGGGCCTGGCCACCTGGGCCGTGCTGTACGTGGCGCACAGCCTGGCCGGCGCGCGCCTGGGCGCGGCGGGCTAGGAACCGCCAACACGCAAAGGATGCCGGCATGAACGCTTCCAAGACCGACACCCGCCTGGGCCTGGCCGTTACGCTGGCGGTGGCGGCCTTCCTGATCGGGCCGGTGGTGCTGTCGGTGCTGGCCGGCCTGACCAAGAACTACTTCGTGGGCCTGTCCAGCGGCCTGACCCTGCGCTGGGTCGGGCAAGTGTGGTCGCTGTATGCCGACACCATCTGGCGCTCGTTCGCGGTGGCGCTGCTGACGCTGGCCATCTGCACCGTGGTGGGCGTGCCGGCCGCCTGGGTGCTGACGCTGTATCGCGGCCGGCTGGCGCGCGCGCTGGAAGAACTGCTGACGCTGCCGGTGGCCGTGCCCGGCCTGGCCTCGGCGCTGGCGCTGATCGTGTCGTGGGGCACGGTGCGCGGCCTGCGCGGCAGCATCTGGTTCATTGTGATCGGCCACGTGCTGTTCACCCTGCCGTTCATGGTGCGCGCCGCGCGCGCCAGCATGCGCGGCGCCGACCTGGCCACGCTGGACGAGGCCGCCGCCACGCTGGGCGCGTCGCGCACGCAGCGCTTCCTGCAGATCGTGGTGCCCAATGCCGCATCCGGCATCGTCACCGGCGCGCTTACCGTGCTGACGCTGTCGATCGGCGAATTCAACCTGACCTGGCTGCTGCACACGCCGCTGACCAAGACCCTGCCGGTCGGCCTGGCCGACAGCTACGCCTCGATGCGGCTGGAGATCGCCTCGGCCTACACGCTGGTGTTCCTGCTGATGCTGGTGCCGCTGCTGGTGGGGCTGCAGTGGCTGGCCGCGCGCGGCGACCGGCCGTCCCGCCTTGCCTCTACCCGGATCCCGTCATCATGACCGACCCTGTTGCCATTACCCTGACCCGCTGCGCCAAGACCTGGCCGGACGGCTCGCGCGCCCTGCAGCCCATCGACCTGCAAGTGCGGGGCGGCGAGACGCTGGCGCTGCTGGGTCCGTCGGGCTGCGGCAAGACCACGCTGCTGCGCCTGATATGCGGCCTGGAGCAGGCCGACGCGGGCGCGTCGATCCGCTTCGGCGACGATGAGGTCACGGCGCTGCCGCCCGAAGCGCGCGGCGTGGGCGTAGTGTTCCAGAGCTACGCGCTGTTTCCCAACATGTCGGTGGCGCAGAATGTGGTCTATGGCCTGCGCGTGCGCGACGTAGGCGCGGCCGAGCGCGACCGGCGCGCGCGCGAGCTGCTGGCGCTGGTGCGGCTGGAGGGCTTTGCCGACCGCCGCGTCGACCAGCTGTCCGGCGGCCAGCGGCAGCGCGTGGCGCTGGCGCGCGCCCTGGCCATCGAGCCGCGCGTGCTGCTGCTGGACGAACCGCTGACCGCGCTGGACGCCAAGCTGCGCGAGCACCTGCGTGTCGAGCTGGCCCAGATGCTGCGCCAGCTGCGCGTCACCACGGTAATCGTCACGCACGACCAGGACGAGGCCATGATGCTGGGCGACCGCATTGCCGTCATGTCGGCCGGGCACCTGGAGCAGGTGGGCACGGCCGAGGCCCTGTACCGCGAGCCGGCCAGCGATTTCGTGGCCGAGTTCCTGGGCACCCTGTGCCGCGTGCAGGCGGGGCTGCAGGGCGGCGTGCTGGTGGCGGGCGCCGGCAGCCTGGCGTTCCGCCCGCACGAAGCGCGGCTGGAGCCGGCGCGCGCCGGCGCCTTGCCCGCGCGCGTGCTGGCGCGTTTTTTCCTGGGCGGCTCGGTGCGCTATGAAATCGGGCTGGACGACGGCCAGCGCTTTCCCGTGGTGGCGCCCGCCCACAGCGGCCACGCGGCGGGCGAAACCGTCAGCGTCGTGGTGGCCCCCGGGCCGGCCGGCGCCCCCGGCGGCCACGCATGAACGGGCCCTGGCCTGCTGCTTGCGGCACGCTGCCGTGCCGCGCCTTGTTGATTCGGGATATTTCTCATCATGCTTATCGCACAGATCACTGACCTGCATATCCGCATGCCGGGCCAGAAGGCTTATCGCGTGGTCGAGACCGACCGCTACCTGCCGCCGGCCATCGATGCACTGAACCGGCTGGACCCCGCGCCCACGCTGGTGATCATCAGCGGCGACCTGACCGACTTCGGGCGCCCGCAGGAATACGCCCACCTGAAAGGCATGCTGGACGGCCTGCGCGCGCCGTACTTCCTGATGCCGGGCAACCACGACGCGCGCGCAGAGCTGGTGGCCGCCTTCCCCGCGCACCGCTACCTGCGGGACATGGACGATTATGTGCAGTACACAGTGGAAGACCATCCGCTACGCCTGCTGATGCTGGACACCGTGGTGCCCATGCAAAGCCACGGCGCGCTGTGCGCGCGGCGGCTGCAATGGCTGCGCGAACGCCTGGCCGAACAGCCCGGCCGCCCCACCGCCATTGCCATGCATCATCCGCCGTTCGCCACCGGCATCGCCCACATGGACGCCATCGGCCTGCTGGAGGGCGCGGCCGAGCTGGAACAGATCGTGGCGGCGCATCCGAATGTCGAAAGAATCCTGTGCGGCCATTTGCACCGCACCATTTTCCGGCGTTTCGGCGGCACCGTGGCCTCGACCTGCCCCGGCCCGGCCCACCAGGTGGCGCTGGACCTGCGGCCCGACGGGCCCTCGGCTTTCGTGATGGAGCCGCCGGGCTTTCATCTGCACGAATGGCGCGAGGGCGCGCTGGTGACGCACCACGCCTACATCGGCGCCTATGCGGGCCCGTACCCCTTTCATGAAGGCGGAACCCTGATCGACGAATGACCGGGGCCCCGGCCCTGACACGGCGGCGTCATGTTTGCACCGCAGAATGAAAAGGATTTCATTTGCCGCCAGAATGACAGCCTGACATTACATATCCAATAACCATGTCCACGCTCATCCTGGAAGACCTGACCAAGCAATATGGCGAGGCCGCCGCGATCCAGGGCGTCGGCTTCACCGCGCCCGCGGGCAGCTTCACCGTGCTGCTGGGGCCGTCGGGCTGCGGCAAGTCGACCACGCTGCGCATGATCGCGGGGCTGGACACGCCCACCTCGGGCCGCATCCGCATCGGCGACCGCGACGTTACCCTCCTGCCGCCGTCGCAGCGCCATATCTCGATGGTGTTCCAGTCGTATGCCCTGTTCCCGCATCTGTCGGTGCGCGAGAACATCCTGTTCGGCCTGAAGGTCCGTAAAGAACCGGCGGCCGACTACCCGCGCCGCCTGCAGCGCGTGGCCGAGCTGCTGGGCCTGTCGCCGCTGCTGGACCGCAAGCCCTCGCAGCTGTCGGGCGGGCAGCAGCAGCGCGTGGCGCTGGGCCGCGCGGTCATTTCCGAAGCGCCGGTGTGCCTGATGGACGAACCGCTGTCGAACCTGGACGCGCAGCTGCGCCACGACATGCGGCGCGAGATCCGCGCCCTGCAGCAGGCGCTGGGCATCACCATGGTGTATGTCACGCACGACCAGACCGAAGCCATGAGCATGGCCGACCAGGTGGTGCTGCTGCGCAACGGCCGCATCGAGCAGCTGGACACGCCCGACGGGTTGTATGCCCGGCCCGCCACCGAGTTCGCGGCGCGCTTCATCGGCACGCCCCCCATGAACCTGATCGGCCTGGCCGAGCAGGGCGGCGCGCACGTCATCGACGGCCTGCGGGATGCGCCCGTGCCGCACGCGCCGCCCGGCGCGGCGCGCCTGGGCGTGCGCCCCGAACACATACGCATCGATGCCGATGGACGGCCCGCCAGCGTGGAAAGCGTGGAGTACTTCGGCGCCGATTCCATCGTGGTGTGCCGCATGGGCAACAGCAGCGGCGTGGCCGTGCGCGTGGCGGGACACCTGCGCGCCACCGCCGGCGACGCGCTGGGCCTGTCGTGGCGGCCCGAGCACCAGCATTTCTTCGCCGCCGACACGGCGGTCATCTCCACCCCCGGGCGCTCCGGCGCCGGTTCCCTCTAGGAAAAGCCATCATGCGACGCATCGCCCTCAAAGCCCTGGCAGCCGCCCTGGCCGGCGCCTTTTTCTCGCTGCCGCTGTATGCGCAGGACAAGCCCGTAGAAGTCGAGTTCTACTACCCGGTGGCCGTGGGCGGCCCCATTACCAAGATCGTCGACGACATGGTCGCGGCGTTCGAGAAAGACAACCCCGGCATCGACATCAAGCCCATTTACGCCGGCTCGTACCAGGACTCCATCGCCAAGGCCCTGACCGCGCTGAAGGGCGGCACGCCGCCGCAGCTGGCGGTGCTGCTGTCGACCGACATGTTCACGCTCATCGACGAAGACGCCATCGTGCCCGTCGACGGGCTGGCCAAGTCCGACGCCGACAAGAAATGGCTGGGCGGGTTCTACGACGCCTTCATGCAGAACAGCCGCACTGGCGGCCACGTGTGGGGCGTGCCGTTCCAGCGCTCGACCATCGTGATGTACTACAACAAAGACCTGTTCAAGGCGGCCGGCCTGGACCCCGAACACGCCCCCGCCACCTGGGACGAGCTGGTCGACTACAGCAAGAAGCTCACCAAGAAAGATGCGTCCGGCAACGTCACGCAGTGGGGCATCAAGATCCCGTCGGGCGGCGCATTCGCGTACTGGCTGTTCCAGGCCCTGACCACGCCCAACGACGCCATCCTGATGAACGAGGAAGGCAACCAGGTGTACCTGGACAAACCCGCGGTGATCGAGGCGGCGCAGTTCTGGAACGACCTGTCGGCCAAGCACGGGGTGATGCCGCGCGGCACGGTCGACTGGGGCACCACGCCCAAGGACTTCCTGGAAAAGAAAGCGGCCATCGTCTGGACCACCACCGGCAACCTGACCAACATCCGCAAGAACGCCGACTTCCCGTTCGGCGTGGCCATGATGCCCAAGGCCAAGCGCGGCGGCAGCCCCACCGGCGGCGGCAACTTCTATATTTTCAAGAGCGGCACGCCCGAGCAGCAGGCGGCCGCGCTGAAGTTCGCGCAGTGGGCCACCACGCCGGAACGCGCGGCCGACTGGAGCATCGCCACCGGCTACGTGGCCGTCACGCCGGCGGCGTGGGAAACCGACAAGATGAAGAAGTACGCCGCCGAAGTACCCGCCGCCACCGTGGCGCGCGACCAGCTGTCGGTCAGCGTGGCCGAGTTCTCCACCCACGAGAACCAGCGCGTGACCAAGTCGCTGAATGACGCCCTGCAGGCCATGCTGACCGGCTCGAAGACGCCGCAGCAGGCCATGGCCGACGCGCAGCGCGAGGCCGACCGCATCCTGCGTGCTTACCGCTAAGGCGCCGGGGCGATGAACCGGTCCCTGCAGGCGGTGTATGGCTGGCTGCTGCTGCTGCCGGCCCTGGTGCTGCTGGCCGCGTTCACGCACTACCCGGCGCTGGCCACGCTGTGGCACAGCTTTTTTTCCACCCCGCGGGGCAGCCGGCCGGCGCGCTTCGTGGGGCTGGAAAACTACGCATTGATGCGCGACGACCCGGTGTTCTGGCAGGCGCTCTGGAACAACCTGTGGTTCGCGCTGGGCACCATCCCCCTGTCGATCGCCATCGCGCTGGTCATGGCCCTGTGGGTCAACCGCAACCTGGCCGGCCGCGGTTTCCTGCGCATGGCTTACTTCACGCCCACCGTGCTGCCCATGGTGGCCGTGGCCAACATCTGGCTGTTCTTCTACACCCCGCAGTACGGCCTGATCGCGCAGGTCATGCACTGGTTCGGCGCGGCCGGCCCGAACTGGCTGGGCAGCCGCGACACAGCCCTGCCGGCGCTGATGGTCGTCACCATCTGGAAAGAAGCCGGCTTCTTCATGATTTTCTACCTGGCCGCCCTGCAGACCGTCTCGCCCTCGCTGCGCGAGGCGGCGCTGCTGGAAGGCGCCTCGCGCTGGCAGTACTTCCGGCGCGTGCTGTGGCCGCTGCTGATGCCCACCACGCTGTTCGTGCTGGTCAACGCGCTGATCAACGCCTTCCGGCTGGTCGACCACGTGGTGGTGATGACGCGCGGCGGGCCCGACAATGCCAGCACGCTGCTGCTGTTCTACATCTACCAGGTGGGCTTCAGTTTCTGGGACACGTCATACGCGGCCACGCTGACCGTGGTGCTGCTGCTGATACTGGCCGTCACCGCGCTGGTGAAGTTCCGCTGGCTCGACCGCAGGACGCACTACCAATGACCCGCAAGCTCGACACCCTGGGCGCCTGGCTGCTTGGCCTGCTATGGATACTGCCGCTGGCCTATGCGCTTTGGGCCGCGTTCCATCCCCCCGCCTACGCCACCCGCTTCGACCTGCTGGCCCCCCTGACGCTCGAGAACTTCAGCCGCGCCTGGCACGCGGCGCCGTTCCCGCGCTATTTCCTGAACACCTTCATGCTGGTCACCATGGTGCTGGCGGCGCAGCTGGTGCTGTCGACCCTGGCGGGCTATGCCTTCGCCCGCTTCGAATTCCGCGGGCGCGACCTGGTCTTCATGCTGGTGCTGCTGCAGCTGATGATCATGCCCGATGTGCTGCTGGTGGAAAACTACCGCTCGATGAGCCTGCTGGGCGTGCGCGATACGGTGTTCGCGGTGGGCCTGCCGTACTTCGCCTCGGCCTTCGGCATCTTCCTGCTGCGGCAAACCTTCAAGACCGTGCCGCGCGAGCTGGAAGAAGCCGCGCGCGTGGAAGGCGCCGGGCCGCTGCAGGTGCTGATGAAGGTGTACGTGCCGCTGGCCAGGCCCATCTATGTGGCCTATGGCCTGGTATCGGTCAGCCACCACTGGAACAACTTCCTGTGGCCGCTGATCATCACCAACTCGGTGGAGTCGCGGCCGTTGACCGTGGGCCTGCAGGTGTTCGCCGCCACCGACCAGGGCATCGACTGGTCGGTCATCACGGCAGCCACGCTGCTGTCGGCCGCGCCGCTGCTGGTGGGGTTCCTGCTGTTCCAGCGGCAGTTCGTGCAGTCGTTCATGCGCGCCGGGATACGCTAGGGCCTGCTCAGGCCTTGGGCGCGCGCATGCCCGCGCTCAAGAACCGCACCATCTGGCCGATGGCCTCGTCGGCCGAGGCCGGAGCATGCGGCGCGCTGTCGGGAAACGCCTGCGGCACGCGCGTCATGCGCACCGTGCCCGCCATGGCGTAGATCAGCGCGCCCACCATCAGGTTGTAGCGCCAGATGACGTCCTCTAGCTGCAAGTCGGGCAAGCCCTGGCACAGGGCCTCGACGAAGCGGCTGCGCACCGGCTCGTAGTACTCCAGCAAGAACGCGTCTTCACCCGGCATGGCGAACACACGCGCCAGGAACTGCATGACCACCAGCGCCGGACGCCCGCTGGGGTCGACAAAGTCGGTCAGTTTCATGGGCGGCGTGATGAAGGCGCGGATCACGCTTTTCAGGTAGTCGCCGCCCTGCCGCAGCCGGCACTGGCCGAGCATGGCCAGGCGCTCTTCGTTCACCGGCACCACGCGGCGCCGGAACATGGCCTCGAACAGCTGGCGCTTGGAGCCGAAGTAGTAGCTGATCGCCGCCACGTTCACGCCCGCCACATTCGCGATGGCGCGGATGGACAGCCCCTCGAACCCTTCGCGCGCGCAGATTGTCTCGGCCACGTCCAGGATCTCGGTGCGCGTCTGCTCGCCCAGGGCGGTGCGGGCTTTGGCGGGTACGGCGGCAAGGGCGGCCTCGGAGGCCGGCTTCGAAGTGTTCATGAAAGTGGCAGCAACAACGAAGGGTACGAGTGGGCGCGTGGCCGCACAGGGACGGTTATAGCGGCTTCGGCATCTTACAGGGCCATTCGGGCCCGATTTAAAACAACTGTTTATTTTTTATCAGGGTCTTATCGAACAATTCCATAGAATTCCGACCTATTGGATAGAAATTATAAACAAAAGTCTCTTATTTCAAAAACTGCTTGCCGTAATTTATCGCAAATACTAGGATTCAATTTAATAACGCGGCAGATGAGCCGGGATTTTCCGCTCAACACGCCCAAAAAATAAATCAATCGATTGTTTTAATTCGGAGAGACAAGCATGAGCGATCCAGTGATCCTGACCTGTGCCGTCACGGGCGGAGACGACGTGGCCGCCAAATACCCCCAGCTGCCCGTCACGCCGCGCCAGATCGCCCAGGCTTCGGTCGAGGCGGCGCGGGCAGGGGCCGCCATCGTCCACATCCACGTGCGCGATCCGCAGACCGGCAAACCCAGCATGGCCGTCGAGCACTACCGGGAAGTCGTGCAGCGCATTCGCGACAGCGGCTCGGACGTCATCGTCAACCTGACTACGGGCCCGGGCGCGCGCTATGTGCCCGCGCTGGACCAGACCAACGGCGCGGCGCCCGGCTCGAACGTGCGCCCCCCGCAGGAACGGGTGCGCCATGTGGCCGAACTGCGGCCCGAAATCTGCACCCTGGACATGGGCTCGGTGAATTTCGGCGCCGGCGCGCTGGTCAATACCGCCAGCCAGATTCAGGCCATCGCGGCAGCCATTCCGGCCGGCGTGAAGATCGAACTGGAAATCTTCGACACCGGGCACCTGGCGCTGGCCAACAAGATGATCGCCGACGGCATCATCGCGGCCGACTCGATCTTCCAGTTCGCGCTGGGCATCCCGTGGGGGGCGCCGGCCACTACCGAAACCATGCTGCTGCTGCGCAATGCCATCGGCCGCGACGCGGTATGGGCCGCCTTCGGCATCGGGCGGCACGAGTTCCCCATGGTGGCGCAGGCGCTGCTGCTGGACGGCCAGATCCGCGTCGGCCTGGAAGACAATTTCTACCTGGACAAGGGCGTGCAGGCGCAATCGAACGCGCAACTGGTCGAGAAGGCGGCCGGCATTGCCGCCGCGCTGGGCCGCGACCTGGCCACGCCGGCGCAGGCGCGCCAGCGGCTCGGGCTGGCGGCGCGGTAAGCCATGGCCATGCTCAGGATCGCCTGCGTCCAGCTGTGCCCCGGCAATGACATGGACGCCAATCTGCGCGCCATACGCGCCCGCGTGGACGAAGCCGCGGCCGCCGGCGCGCAGCTGGTGATGCTGCCGGAATTCGCCGCCTTCCTGGACCGCAGCGGCCGCGCCATGGCGCAGGCCGCCGCCGGCATGCACGCGCATCCGGCGCTGCGGGCCCTGCAGGACTGCGCCCGCGAGCACGCCGTCTGGCTGCTGGCCGGCAGCCTGACCGTCAGGCTGGATCCGCCGTCGGAAAAGCTGGCCAACCGCGGCATCCTGCTCGATGACGCCGGACGCATCGCCGCGCAGTACGACAAGGTGCACCTGTTCGACGCCCGCCTGCCCGACGGCCGCGAAATCGCCGAATCGCGCGCCTACCAGGCGGGCGCGCACGCGGCGCTGGCCGAGACCCCCTGGGGGCCGGTGGGGTTGAGCATCTGCTATGACCTGCGCTTTCCGGCCCTGTACCGCGCGCTGGCGCAGGCCGGCGCCGTGCTGCTGTGCGTGCCTTCGGCATTCGCGCTGGAAACCGGCGGCGCGCACTGGCATGCGCTGCTGCGCGCCCGCGCCATCGAGAACGGCTGCTACGTCGCCGCCGCCGCCACCTGCGGCGAGCATCCCGGCCGCTGGCACACGTATGGGCATTCGCTGGTGGTCGATCCCTGGGGCGCGGTGGCGGCCGAAGCGGGCGACGCCCCCGGCATCCTGCTGTGCGACCTGGACCTGGACGCCGCGGCGCGCACGCGCGCCTGCCTGCCTTCACTGGCGCACGACCGGCCCTTCCAGGTGCGGCGCTTTTCTTTTCCCACCCCTTAGCGCGGACTGACTCATGCCGATCATCAATGCACCGGAATACCGTTCCCGATTCGTCGCGGCCGCCAGCATGCCCTGGCAGCCCACGGATTTCGACGGCATCGAAATGAAGATCCTGTACCAGGACGAGGCCGGGCGCTCGACCATCCTGTTCAAGCTGGCCCCGGGCGCCGTGGTGCCCAGCCACGAACACACGGCCCTGGAAATGACTTACATGCTGGAAGGCACGCTGGTCGACGATGAAGGCAGCGCCAGCGCGGGCGACTTCGTCTGGCGGCCCGCGGGCAACCGCCACATCGCCCACGCGCCGCAGGGCGCCGTGTTCCTGTCGATATTCAACCGGCCCAATCTGTTCGACGATGGCCGGCCGTTCTTCGCGCGCGGCGAGCAGGGCGAACCATGAAACAGCGCCAGGCCGACCCGGCGCCCGCCGGCGCGCTGACCCTGGCCGCCGTGGGCGACCTGTACCTGGGCGCGGCGCTGCGCGGCGAGCAGCACCCGGCATTTCTGGATGCCGTGGACATGCTGCGCACCGCGGATGTGCGCCTGGGCAACCTGGAATGCCTGCTGCTGGACGGCGATATGCCGGGCGCCGCCGAGGCGCCGGGCGCGTGGGCCGGCGCGCCGGCCGGCCTGGGCGACGAGCTGCGGTGGCTGGGCATGGATGTGCTGTCCACCGCCAACAACCATGCCGGCGACTACGGCGATGCCGGCCTGACCAGCACCTGGAATACGCTGCGCCGGCTGGGCATCGCGCAGGCCGGCACCGGCCCCGACCTGGCCGCGGCCCGCCAGCCGGCCTGTGTGGACACGCCGGCCGGGCGGCTGGCGGTGGTGGCGGCTTCGTCGTCGTACCTGCCGCCGGCCCGGGCCGGGCGGCACGGCGTGGGGCTGCCCGGGCGCCCGGGAATGGCGCCGCTGCGCTTCGGCACGGCGTACCGCGTGGATGCCGCCGCCTTCGATGCGCTGCGGCGCATCGCCGCGCAGCTGCCGGCGCAGGCGCAGGGCCGGCACCGCGAACGCGCCCTGGCCCGCGACTACAACCGCGAGCATGGCGCCGCGGACGCCGACCGGCTGTCGTTCTTCGGCGCCGAATTCATCCGCTCCGACGGCTGCGGCACGCTGTCCTGGCCCGCCCCGGACGACCTGCGCGACCTGGAAGACAGCATACGGCAGGCCCGCACACAGGCGGACTTCGTGGTGGCCTGCCTGCACACCCACGAATACGACAGCGACCCGCAGCACCCCGCCGCGTTCGCCGTGGCCGCCTGCCGGCGCGCCATCGAGGCGGGCGCCGACGCGGTCATCGGCCACGGCGAACACGGCGTGCGCGCCGTCGAGATCTGGCAGGGGCGGCCCATTTTCTACGGCATCGGCGCCTTCGTGTTCCAGCCGTACCTGTATCCGCGCCAGCCGGCCGACTTCCTGGAAGCCTATGCCATGCGCGACGCCACGCTGGCGCAGGCCTACCAGACGCGCCGCGAGCGCGCCGGCTTCTTCCAGCGGCCCGACTACTGGGAAGCCTTGCTGCTGCGGCTGTCGCTGCACCGGCAGGGGCCGCCCTCGTTCGACATCCATCCGGTCACGCTGTGGCAGCCCGGGCAGGGCGCGCCCACCGGCGTGCCCCACCTGGCCCGCAACGCCGACGGCATGCGGCTGCTGGCCAAGGTCGAGGCCTGCAGCCGCGCCCACGGCACGCGGCTGCGGCTGGATGAACACGCTTGCGTATTGCGCGGCCCTTGAGGGCCGCCGGCAAACCGGCGCGCCACGGCGCATTTCTTTCCACTGACAGGAATCCTCATCATGAAACTCTGGTATCAGCTGGTGTCCTCGGAAACAGGCATGCAGCATTTCATCGCGGCCACGCAGGCCCTGTGCGACAGCGCCGCCGCCCCCGACACGCAGGTCGAGGTGCGCGGCACCCGGCAGGGCGCCCTGGGCGATCAGTACCGCCTGTTCTGGAACTACGACGTGCGCGAAATCATCGACAACGCACTGCGCATCCGCAAAGAAGGCGGGTACGACGCCTTCGTGCTGGCCAACTCGCTGGACCCGGCCCTGGTCGAGCTGCGCGAAATCATGGACATCCCGGTCGTGTCATTCATGGAAGTGTGCTGTTTCCATGCCTGCACCATGGGCGAACGCTTCGGCCTGGTGGTGCCCAACATGAAGATGGTGCCGCGCTATCGCGAAATACCCATCGGCTACGGCCTGCGCGACCGCCTGAGCAGCGTCGAGGGCATCGAGTTCGACAACATCCGCGGCTTCGATGCCGTGTTCACCGACCAGGCGCTGGGCGACGACTGCGTGGCGCAGATTCTGGCCGCCAGCCGCCGCTGCATCGCCCAGGGCGCCGAAGTGGTCATCCCCGCCGGCCCGTCCACCAGCCTGCTGGCGCAGCGCGGCATTTTCGAGGTCGACGGCGTGCCGCTGCTGGACTGCTACCGGCTGCTGGTGAAGGCGGCCGAACTGGCCGTCGCCATGCGCCAGCTGACCGGCGTGCACGTCAGCCGCAAGCTGCTGTACCAGGCCCCGCCGCAGGAATACATCGAACGCGTGGCGCAGGTGCGCAACATCGATGCGCTGCGCGGATAACCCCTTGCCTTGCTACCAAAGGAGACTGTGATGACGAAGAAAGTAATGCTGGTGGTCGAGTTCGAAATCAAGCCGGACCACCGCGACAAGTTCCTGACCATCATGCACGGCCACGCCAGCCGCACCGCGCGGCGCGAAAGCGAATGCCTGCAGTTCGACGTGCTGCTGCCCGACGACGAGCCGCACAAGGTGTTCCTGGTCGAGGCCTACACCAGCCGCGCGGCGCTGGACGACCACATGGAGAACTCGGGCCTGAAGTTCGTGCGCGAGACCTACAAAGACTGGATCGTCAGCCGCCAGATCACGATCTGCGACGTGCTGGCCTAGGCCGGCGGGGCACGCCCATGGAACCGCAACGCCTGGCCATCAACCAGATCACCACGCCGCGCTGGTCGCTGGCCGAAGCGGCGCAGGGCTATGCGCGGCAGGGCGTGGGCGGCATCGGCGTGTGGCGCGACAAGCTCGCCGAATGCGGGCTGCCGCAGGCGCGCCGCCTGCTGCGCGACACCGGGCTGCGGGTGCCGTCGCTATGCAAGGCCGGCGACCTGGCGCAGCTGGATGCGCGAGGGCCGCACGCGGCGCTGGAAGACTGCAGGCGGGCCATCGACGAGGCGGCCGCGATCGGCGCGGCCACCGTGGTGTTCGTGGGCGGGGGCATGGGCGCGCATGCCAGCCTGCAGGACGCGCGCGGCCGGCTGTTCGAAGTGCTGCAGGATGCGGCGGCCTTCGCCCGCCAGGCCGGCGTCAGCCTGGGCATCGAACCGTTCCACCCCATGCACGCGGCCGAGCGCGGCTGCGTCAACACCCTGGCGCAGGCCCACCGCCTGTGCCAGGCCCTGGGCGGGGCCACCAGCGTGGTGCTGGATGTTTTCCATTGCTGGTGGGACCCCGACCTGCACACCTACCTGGCCCCGCCTTACCTGGCTGCCGTGTCCACCGTGCAGCTGTGCGACTGGCGCGTGCCCACCCGCCATCCCGTGACCGACCGCGCCATGGTCGGCGACGGCGCGGCCGACGTGGCCGGGCTGGTGCGCCGCCTGGAAGCAAACGGCTATCGCGGCCCCTATGAAGTCGAGATTTTCTCGACCGACTGGTGGGAACGCGACCCGGCCGACGTTACCCGGCTATGCGTGCAGCGCTGCCTGGCGCTGGACCGCGCCTGACCGGGCCACAAGACAAGGCGCGCATGCGCCATACAGGAGACAGACATGTTCACACTGATTTCCCCCACGGCCGGCCGTCTGCCGGCCGGCAAGCGGCTGCTGGCCGCGCTGGCGGCCACCCTGGCCCTGTGGGGCGGCGCCGTCCAGGCCGCCGCCTGGCCGTCGCAGCCCCTGCGCATCATCGTGCCCTATACCGCCGGCGGCGCGGTCGACGCCCTGGCGCGCCTGACCGGCCAGTACCTGGCGCCGCGCGTCGGGCAGCCCATCCTGATCGAGAACAAGCCGGGCGCCGGCTCGAACATCGGCATGGAAGCCGCGGCCCACGCGGCGCCCGACGGCTACACGCTGCTGATGGCGGCCAACTCGCTGGCCACCAACAATTCGCTGTATCCGGACCTGCGCTTCAATGGCCTGCGCGACTTCGCGCCGGTGGCGCAGATCGGCTATGCGCCGCTGATGATCGTGGTGCCCGCCGATTCGCCCATACACAGCCTGCGCGAGCTGCTGGAAACCGCCCGCAAGTCGCCGGGCAAGCTCAGCTACGCGAGTTCCGGCAACGGCAGTTCGTCGCACCTGGCCGGCGAATCGCTGAAGATCGCCGCCGGCATCGACGTGCTGCACGTGCCGTACCGCGGCGCCGCGCCCGCCATGACCGACCTGCTGGGCGGACGCATTTCGTACATGGCGGTCAACCCGGCCGAGGCCGCGCAGCACATCAAGGCCGGCCGCCTGCGCGCGCTGGCGGTGGCCGCCCCGCAGCGCCTGGCCATCCTGCCCGATGTGCCCACCGCCGCCGAGGCGGGCCTGCCCGGCTATGAAGAAGCCGTCTGGTGGGGCCTGGTGGCGCCGGCCGGCACGCCGGCCGCCATCGTGACGCGCCTGAACCACGACGTGCGCGCCGCGCTGGACGAACCCGCCATGAAGGCGCGCCTGGACGCGCTGGGCGTGATCGAACGGCCGGGCCCGCCCGACCAGTTCGCCGCCTTCATCAAGGCCGAGACCGCCCGCGCGCGGCAGGTCATCCAGACCGCCCACATCAAGCCCAACTGAACGGCCCCGCCAAGGACATTGCCATGAAAACCTGCCAAGCATTCCTGGCCGCCGCGGCGCTGGCCGCGGCTCCCTGGCTGGCCCAGGCCGGCTATCCCGAAAAACCCATCCACATCATCGTGGGCGCGGCCGCCGGCGGCCCCACCGACCAGACCGCGCGCGTCGTGGGCGAGCGCATGTCGGCCGAACTGGGCGTGCCGGTCGTGGCGCAGAACATCGCGGGCGGCGGCGGCAGCCTGGGGGCGGCCGCCGCCGCCCGGGCCCGGCCCGACGGCTATACGCTGCTGATGGGCACCATCAGCACCCATGGCGCCAATCCGTCGCTGTACAAGCACCTGAATTACGACGCGATCAAGGACTTCACCCCGATCTCGATGCTGGTCACCTACCCGCTGGTGGTGGTGGTGAACCCGCAGCAGGTGCCGGCGCGCACGCTGGGCGAACTGATCAGCTACGCCCGCGCGCACCCCGGCAAGCTGAACCGGGGATCGGCCGGCGTGGGCACATCGATGCACCTGTCCGGCGAGCTGTTCGACAGCATGGCCGGCATCAAGACCACGCACGTGGCCTACAAGGGCAGCGCGCCGTCCATGAAAGACCTGGTGGGCGGGCAGATCGACCTGTCGTTCGAGAGCCTGGCGGTGGCGCTGCCGCACATCCAGTCGGGGCGCCTGCGGGCGCTGGCCGTCACGGGCGAGGCCCACAGCCCGCTCTTGCCCGGCGTGCCCACGGTGGCGGAAACGCTGCCGGGCTACCATTTCTCGGCCTGGCTGGGGCTGGTGGCGCCGGCGGGCACGCCCCCGGCGGCTATCGCATTGCTGAATGGCGCGGTGCGCCAGGCGCTGGCCGACCCCGGGGTGGTTCAGGCGCTGCAGGCGCAGGCCGCGCAGCCCACCTGGAGCACGCCCGAAGCCTTCGGGAAATTGATCGCCAGCGACATCGCGCGATTGCGCGAACTGATACAGACGGCCGGCATCGCGCCGCAATGAACCAGCCCGGGGGCGGACGCCGCCCCCGGGCCGGCGCGGTTCAATAGCCGACCGACAGCCCCGGCAGGTCGACGATGATGCGCGGCTTGTCCAGCGCCAGGGCGGCGTGCTGGGCGAACTCGCGGCTTTCCTTGGCGTCGGACGTCAGCACGTCGTAGCCCAGCGCATCGGCCACGCCCATGATCTTGTCCAGCAGCAGCACTTTGCCGCTGGGCCGCAGCGGCTCGCAGCCCAGCGTGTCCCAGGCGGCCTCGAACCAGTCGCGCGCGTCGCTGGCGGCCTGCGGGGAAGGCGCCACGTCCACAGACAGATCGACGGTCCGCCGGGTGTCGAATATGACAGTCACGTCGCTGCGCATGGCAGGCCTCCGTAAGGTGTAAGAAAACGTGGCGCCAGTATGCTGCGCCGGGGCGCCGGAGACTGTCGCACCTGCGACATTGCCGGCCTACCAGCCCTTGGAGGCTTCCCAGGTGACGTCGGCGCCTTCGGCCAGCGAGCGGCGCATCATGTCCAGCAGCGGAAACGCCCGCTGGTGCAGCTCGACGCCCTGCGTCACGGGATGCAGCGACTTGTCGTGGTGGTCGGCGTCGCCGTCATCGCCGGCGTGGGCGCGGTCGTCGGCGGCCACGGCCGCCTCGATGCCGTCGATGGCCGCCTGCAGCTGCTCGCAGGTGAACACGCCGCGCTCGGGGACATCGTCGCCGAACGACTTGCCGGCCGCGCGCAGCAGCGGGGCGGCATTCTGCGACAGCATCAGGATCTCGGCGACCGCCTTGGAATGGAACTTGATGAGCATATTGCGGGCTCCCTGAATAGATACTTCCATACACTACCCCAATGCGCGGGCCGACGCCAATGGCAGGATACGAGCATGCCTGCCACCCCCGGGGCCAGACCCGCCCCGCCAGCGGCCGGATGCCGGGCCGGCAGGGGAAAACACGCCAAATCACGCTATGATCTAGGATATTCCCGTGAATACCATGGTTTTCGACACGCATAATTTCGTCAAACGGCTGACCGCCGCGGGCATGCCCCTGGGGCAGGCCGAAGTGCTGGCCGAAGAACAGGCCCGGCTGATCGACACGCGGCTGGCCACCAAGAACGACCTGGTGCGCGCCGTTGGCTCCCTGGCCACCAAAGACGCCCTGACCGCAGTCCAGACCGATGTCGTGCTGCTGAAATGGATGATGGGCGTCGTGCTGGCCGGCGTGCTGTCGCTGATCCTCAAAACCTTCTTCTGATTCCTCCATGCTCCCCGAGCAACAACAACAACTTATTTCGCTGATCCAGGCCGCCGTCGCGCGCGTGCTGCCCGATGCCCAGGCCCAGGTGCTGCTCGAGCGCCCCAAGGTCGCCGCCCACGGTGACGTGGCCACCAACGTCGCCATGCAGCTGGCCAAGCCCGCGCGCCGCAACCCGCGCGAACTGGCCCAGGGCATCGTCGACGCCCTGATGGCCGAAACCGCGGCGCGCGCCCTGGTCGAAAGCGCCGAGATCGCCGGCCCGGGCTTCATCAATTTCCGCATTACCGCGGCCGCCCGCCAGGCGGTCGTCCAGGCCGTGGCCGAGCAGGGCGAGGCCTACGGCCGCGCCGCCGCCACGGGCGAAAAGGTGCTGGTCGAATTCGTGTCGGCCAACCCCACCGGCCCCCTGCACGTGGGCCATGCCCGCCAGGCGGCGCTGGGCGACGCCATTTGCCGCCTGTACACGGCCACCGGCCGGGATGTCACCCGCGAGTTCTATTACAACGACGCCGGCAACCAGATCCAGAACCTGGCCGTCAGCGTGCAGGCGCGCGCCCGCGGCATCGCCCCCGATTCGCCCGATTACCCGGCCGACGGCTACAAGGGCGACTACATCGTCGACATCGCGCAAGACTTCATCGCCGGCAAGACCCTGCAGGCGGCCGACGGCGCGGCCGTCACGGCCACCGGCAACGTCGACAGCCTGGACGACATCCGGGTGTTCGCCGTGGCCTACCTGCGCCGCGAACAAGACCTGGACCTGCAGGCCTTCGGCCTGGCTTTCGACAACTACTACCTGGAAAGCTCGCTGTACACCTCGGGCCGGGTCGAGCAGACCGTGCAGGCGCTGGTGGCCAAGGGCCACACCTACGAGCAGGACGGCGCGCTGTGGCTGCGCACCACCGAACTGGGCACCGGCGACGACAAAGACCGCGTCATGCGCAAGAGCGAAGGCGGCTACACGTATTTCGTGCCCGACGTGGCCTACCACAAGGCCAAATGGGAACGCGGCTTCCACCACGCCGTGAACATCCAGGGCAGCGACCACCACGGCACCGTGGCGCGCGTGCGCGCCGGCCTGCAGGCGCTGGAAGAGGGCATTCCCAAAGACTACCCCGCATACGTGCTGCACAAAATGGTGAAGGTGATGCGCGGCGGCGAAGAGGTCAAGATCTCCAAGCGCGCCGGCAGCTATGTCACCCTGCGCGACCTGATCGACTGGGTGGGCCGCGACGCGGTGCGCTACTTCCTGATCCAGCGCCGCGCCGACACCGAATTCGTGTTCGACATCGACCTGGCGCTGTCGAAAAGCGACGAGAACCCGGTGTACTACATCCAGTACGCCCACGCCCGCATCTGCTCGATGATCGCCAACGCCGGGGCCGACGACGCCCGCATCGCGCAGGCCGACGCCGCCCTGCTGACGGCGCCCTCCGAATTCGCGCTGATGCAGCGGCTGGCCGGCTTCCCGCAGATCGTGGCGCAGGCCGCGCAAGAACTGGCGCCGCACCACATCGCCTTCTGGCTGCGCGACTGCGCATCCGACTTCCACGCCTGGTACAACGCCGAGCGCGTGCTGGTCGACGACGAATCCCTGAAGCTGGCCCGCCTGCGCCTGGCCGCCACGACGCGGCAGGTGCTGGCCAACGGCCTGGCGCTGCTGGGCGTGTCCGCCCCGCAACGGATGTAAGCTGCACCCCATGGCAACCAAACGCAAATCGTCCCGTCAACCCAAACAACGCGGCAGCACTCTGTACGGCGCCCTGGCCGGCCTGCTGATCGGCCTGATCATCGCAGCGGTCGTGGCGTTCTACGTCACCAAGGCGCCCATGCCGTTCGTCGACCGCGCCACCCGCGACGCCGACCGCACCCAGCTGCCCGATCCGCGCCAGGCTCCCGACCCCAACCAGGGGCTGTACGGGCGCGATGGCGCGGCCGGCACGCCGCCCAGCGGCCCCACCGCCACGGCTCCCGCGCCGCTGCCGGGTGTGCAGCCCGCCGCGCCGGCGCCGTCCAAGGGCCAGTCCGACGAACTGGGCGCCCTGATCGCCACGCTGCCGCCCGGGGCGCAGCCCCAGGCGCCGGCCGCCCCGGCTGCGCCGCCGGCCCGCGCGGCCACGCCGGCTTCCGGCAAGTATTTCCTGCAGGCCGGCGCATACCGCGTGCTGGAAGACGCCGAGGGCCTGAAGGCGCGCATCCTGCTCTTGGGGCTGCCCGTGGCGGTGCAACGCGCCGAGGTCAATGGCATGCAGGTCAACCGCGTGCGGGTCGGTCCGTTCGCGCGGCTGGACGACATGAACCGCGCCCGCAGCCTGCTGGGCGAGAACAAGATCGAATCGGCGGTGGTGCGCCAATAGCGGCCGGCCGCCAATTGAACTAATGCTTGATAACGCTGGTCTGTACCCGTAACTTCACTCAGGAACACGCCCGATGCAGTTCTCCATGCTTACCCGCCTTGCCGCCGCCGCGGCGCTGGCCGCGTCCACCCTGTTTGCGCCGGCCAGCCAGGCCCAGGGCGCCCAGCAGTATGTCGCCATCAATCCGCCGCTGCCGTCCGACACGCCGGGCAAGATCGAGGTGCTGGAGTTCTTCGCCTACACCTGCCCGCACTGCGCCACCATGGAACCCATGGTCGAAGCCTGGGCCAAGACGGCGCCGTCCGACGTGGTGGTCAAGCAGGTGCCCATCGCTTTCAACGCCAGCATGAAGCCGCTGCAGCAGCTGTACTACACCCTGCAAACGCTGAACCGCCCCGACCTGCATTCCAAGGTGTTCACCGCCATGCACGTCGAGCACAAGCGCCTGTTCAACAAGAAGGCCATGGGCGACTGGGCGGCCGAGCAGGGCGTGGACCGCGCCAAGTTCGACTCGATCTTCGATTCGTTCAGCGTGCAGACCCAGGTGCAGCGCGCCGACCAGTTGGCCCAGGCGTACAACATCGACGGCACGCCGTCGTTCGGCGTGGGCGGCAAGTACCTGACCTCGCCCGCGCTGGCCGGCAACAGCTACGAAGGCGCGCTGAAAGAAATCGACAAGCTCATCCCCATGGCGCGCCAGCAGTAAGGCGCGCCCGGGTATCGCCAGGTGTCTGGCTCCGCAGGTAGCAGACACCGTACGATTGAGATAGCCTCTGCACACTTCGGTGTCTGACACCTGCGGAGTCAGACACCTGCTCCCTGCTTTCAGGCGGCCGCCTGCAGGGCCTGCGCCAGGTCGGCGATCAGGTCGCGCGGGTCTTCCAGCCCGATGTGCAGGCGCACCAGGGCATGCTCGCCCCCCGCCCAGTAGCAGTGGCGCGCCAGTTCTCCTGGCGTGACCCACTGCACCAGGCTCTCGAATCCCCCCCACGAAAAACCGATGCCGAACAGGCGCAGCGCGTCGACGAAGCGGCGCGAGGCCTCGGGCGACAGGCGCAGCTCGACGGCCAGCATGCCGTTCGAGCCCGTGCAGTCGCGCTGCCACAGCGCGTGCCCCGGGTCGTCCGGCCAGGCCGGGTGGTAGATGCGCGCCACTTCAGGGCGCGTCGCCAGGAACTCGCACACCTGCAGGGCATGGCGCGCATGCTGCGCCATGCGGATGGGCAGGGTGCGCACGCCGCGCAGCGCCAGCCAGGCGTCGTCGGCGCTAACCGAATAGCCCATGGCGTACTGCGTGCGGTTCAGGCGCTGGGCCACGCCGGCATCGTTGGTGACCACCGCGCCCAGCATCAGGTCGGAATGCCCGCCCACATACTTGGTGCCGGCCACCACCGACACCTGCGCCCCCAGCTGCAGCGGCCGGTACACATAACCCGAGCCCCAGGTGTTGTCGCAGGCCAGCACCAGGCCGTGGCGGCGCGCGAAGCCGGCCAGGGCGGGCAGGTCGAGCATCTGGAACAGCAGCGAGCCGGGCGATTCCACGTACACCAGGCGGGTGTTGGGCCGCACCAGGGTTTCCAGGTCGTCGCCGGCGGAAAAATAGGTCAGCTCGATGTTCATGCGCTTGAGCAGCGCCGCATCCAGTTCGTACACCGGCCCGTAGACGCAGTCGGCCACCAGGGCGTGGTCGCCCGCCGACAGCAGCGAGGCCATCACCATGGTGATGCCCGCCATGCCGGACGAGGCCAGGTAAGCATGGGTGCCGCCTTCGAGTTCGCGAAACACCTGCTCCAGCGCGGCATGCGTGTCCATGCCCATGCGCCCGTACGTGGCCGCCCGCTCGCCGCCGGCCTTGCGGCGCTGGGTGGCTTCCAGGGCGTCCAGGCTCTGGAAGCGCACGGTGCTGGCGCGCATCGACGGCAGGTTGACCGGCGCCGAGCCGGTTTGCGGGTTGAACGGCGCGGTGGCGGTGTGCTGCAGCAGCGTATCGATATGCGGGGCTTGGTCTTTGTCCATGGCGGTGCAACAGGAAGCGGCAAGTAGATCGGAACCCCGATATTAGGAGATTCGCCGCGCCTGCGGGCGCGGGCCGCGCCGATTGCCACGCGCGGCCCGCGCGCAGTACGCTTGAAGCCCCTTCAGCTTCCCCCGATGGCATGCGCCCGGCGCGCGGCCGCCTTTGCCATGCTGCCTTTCGACACGCTGCTTGCCTTCTTCGGCATTGCCATCCTGCTGGCCCTGACGCCCGGCCCCGACAATCTGTTCGTGCTGATGCAGTCGGCCATGTGGGGCCGTTCGGCCGGCATGTTCGTAGTGCTGGGCCTGTGCACCGGGCTGCTGGGCCATACCGCGGCCGTGGCCGCCGGCCTGGCGGCGGTGTTCGCGGCCTCGCCGCACGCGTTCACGGCCCTGAAACTGGTGGGCGCCGCCTACCTGGCCTACCTGGCCTGGCAGGCGCTGCGCGCCCGCGGCGGGCCGGCCCAGGCCGAACGGCCGGCGCCGCTGGGGCGCGGCGCGCTTTACCGGCGCGGCATCATCATGAACCTGACCAACCCCAAGGTGCTGCTGTTCTTCTTTGCCTTCCTGCCGCAGTTCACCTCGCCGGCGCACGGGCCGGTGGGCCTGCAGATCGTCGAGCTGGGGGCGGTGTTCATGGTGTCGACCCTGCTGGTGTTCGGCGCCATTGCCTTCTTTTCGGGCACCTTCGGGCAGCTTCTGCAGCGCTCGCCGGCCGCCTCGCGCTGGCTCAACCGCCTGGCGGGCGTGGTGTTCCTGGGGCTGGCCGTGCGGCTGGCTACAGCCAGCCGCTAGCTGCGGCGCGCCTGCCGGCGCGAGCACGCTGCTTCTATTTCTTCAGACAGGCGCAAGCCGCAAATTGCCTGAGATTGTTAATGCATTTGAGAAGATGTCTCATTTGCGTTAAAAACTCATCCTTTTGCCCTTTCTGGAGAACTCGACGTGGTCCGCTTTGTTTCCACAAGGATGCGCCGTGCCCGCAGGCCGGCACGGTTTGCCGTTACCCCTACCGTACTGGCCCTGGCGCTGGGCGCCGCCTATGCCCCGGGCGCATATGCCCAGGCGGCGCAGGCCGGCAGCGCGCCCAGCGCCCAGGATGTTGCCCAGATGCCCGCCGTGACGGTGCAGGCCGCGCCGGTGGACGACACCCTGGAACACCTGGCCGCGCCCGTGAATACCGGCGCGCTGGGCAACCGCAGCCAGCTGGAAACGCCGTTTTCCACCACCGTGGTCACCGCGGCCGATATCCAGGAGCGGCAGGTCAATAAACTGGGCGACGTGTTCGCCCTGGACGCCTCGGCAACCGACAACAGCGCGTCGTATGGCGCGTGGGCCAGCTATCTGAGCGTGCGCGGCCTGCCGCTGGACTGGCAGAACTCGTACCGCATCGACGGCAAGCCGTTCCTCAGCTATGTCACGGCCCTGCCCTACGACCATTTCGAGCAGATCGACCTGCTCAAGGGCGCCTCGGGCTTCATGTACGGGTTCGGCTCGCCGGGCGGGCTGGTCAACTACGTCACCAAGCGGCCCACCGACGAGCCGCTGCGCAGCGTCGAGATGGGCTACGTGTCGAAGGGCCTGCTGCGCGGGCACGTCGACCTGGGCGGGCGCGCCGGCGAGGACGACCGGTTCGGCTACCGGCTTAACGTGACGCACACCGAAGGCAATATCTACAACAATGGCTCGCTGTACCAGACGGCAGCCTCGCTGGCGCTGGACGCGCGCCTGACCGACAAACTGACCTGGGACTTCCAGTCGATCTACCAGGACCGCAACGTGGTCGGCCAGGAACCGACGATTTATGCAGGCGCGATGGCGGGCGCCGAACTGCCGTCGCCCGTGCGCAACGACAACAGCAAGCTGGTGGGCGAAGGCCCGTATGCCGACAACGCGTTCCGCTACTACTCCACCGGCCTGAAATACCAGCTGGCGCCCGACTGGTCGCTGCGCACAGATTACACCTACAACACCACCCGCACGCGCCGCAACGAATCGGTGCTGTTCCTGCAGGACCAGGCCGGCAATTACCAGGACTACCGCTCGGACTACGGCGAGGCCTATGCCTACAACCAGTGGCAGGCCATGCTGGAAGGCCGGTTCCATACCGGCGCCCTGAAGCACCAGGTGGTGATCGGCGCATCGTGGCAGAAGCAGAAGAACGACTACAGTTCCAACGGCGTGTACCAGCTGCAGGGCATCGGCAATCTGTACTCGCAGAACACCAACACGTACTACAGCGACGGCAGCCTGGATCTGTACCGCGCCGCCGAGATCACGCAGAAGGCCCTGTTCGCCAGCGACACCATCGACCTGACCGGCGGCTGGTCGGTGCTGGGCGGTCTGCGCTACACGAACTACGAGCAGGTGGGCTTCGACCCGGACGGCGCGCAGTCTTCCAGCTATAAGAAGAACGGCGTGGTAACGCCGACCGTGGCGCTGATGTACAACTTCACGCCGCAGACGATGGCCTACGCCAGCTATATCGAATCGCTGGAGCCGGGTTCGTCGGTGGGCAACCCGTATGCGAACGAGGGAGAACTGCTCGACCCGCTCAAGAGCAAGCAGTACGAGCTGGGCATCAAGACCGGCCATGAAGACTGGGCGGCCACCGCGGCGCTGTTCCGCATCGAGAAGAAATCGGAATACGCCAACGCGTCCAACGAACTGGTGCAGGACGGGAAGTCGATCTTCCAGGGGCTGGAGCTCAGCGCATCGACCCGCGTGGCCACCTACTGGAACGTGGGCGGCAGCCTGATGCTGCTGGATTCGGAATACAAGAAGGGTTCCGACTTCGTGGGCAACCGGGTCGCGGGGGCGCCGAAGTTCGTCGCCGCCGCGCAGGTTTCGTACGCGGTGCCGCAGCTGCCGGGCCTGAAGCTGCGGGCCGACGCGAAATACACCGGCGCCACCATGCTGGGCGCGTCGAACAAGGTCGAAGTGGACGACTACACCATCCTGAACATCGGCGCCACGTACGACACGCGCATCTACGGCTACGAAACCACCTTCCGCGCGGGCATCAACAACGTCACCGACAAGCGCTACTGGCTGTACCAGTCGAGCGACTACGTGAAGGCGGGCGACCCGCGCACCTACAGCCTGAGCGCCAGCCTGAAGTTCTAGGCGCACGGCGCCCGCGCGGCGCCCGCCGGCGCCGCGGCCGTTCAGCGCGCGGTAAAGCGCACGATGCCGTCGTCGCCGGTGCGGCGCGCGACCTTGCCCGCGAAGTACAGCGCGTGCAGGTGGGCCAGCGCCTCGCCCATGGCGAAGGTCAGCTGGTGCAGGTCGAGCTTGCGCTTGAACAGCACCGGCACGATGTCGGACGTGGACTGCGGCTGCGCGCAGGCCTCGAGCACTTCGGCCAGACGCTCGGCGTGGTGCTGGTGCTGCTGGGCGATGCGCTGGTGCAGGCCCTTGAACGGGCGCCCGTGCGAGGGCAGCACCAGCGTATCGTCCGGCAAATCGGCGTAGCGGTCCAGCGAATCCAGGTACAGGGGCAGGGGGTTGGAATCCGGCTCGTAGTCGAACACGCTGATGTTGGTGGAAATGCGCGGCAGCACCATGTCGCCCGAGATCAGCGTGGCCAGCCCTGGGCTGAACAGCGACACATGCTCGGGCGCGTGCCCGTACCCGACGATGACGCGCCAGTCGCGCCCGCCGATGGCGACCTGGTCGCCGTGCAGCAGGCGGGTATAGCGCGCCGGCATGGCCGGCACCAGGTCGGGGTAGTAGCCCGCGCGGCGGCGGATCTGGTCCTGCGCGTCGGGGTCGGTCAGGCCGTGGCGGGCGAAGTGCTCGACCGCCGCCTGGCCGTTGGGGCCCGAGCCCCCGCGGCGCGACGACCACAGCGTGCCCACCATGAAGTCGGTCATGCTCATCCACAGCGGGGCATTCCAGCGTTCGCACAGCCAGTGCGCCAGCCCGACGTGGTCGGGGTGCATGTGGGTGACCAGCACGCGCAGCACGGGCAGGCCCTCGAGCTCATTGGCGAACACCTCTTCCCACAGCGCCTTGACCGGGTCGCGGCTGATGCCGCAGTCGACCACCGTCCAGCCCTGGCGGCCGTCGAGCTCGTCGCGCAGCAGCCACAGGTTGATGTGGTCCAGCGCGAAGGGCAGCGGCATGCGGATCCATTTCACGCCGTCGGCCACCTGCCGGGCACGGCCGGGCTCGGGCTGCTCATCGCCCCAGGGATACTGCAATTGGTGCTCGTTGGGATTCATGAATACTCTCGGATAGGCTTGACGATTGTTCCAGGCCATCATAATTTACGTTTACGTAAACTGCCAAACCTCGCATGCCGCCTACCTGGACGATCTCCGAACTCTCGCGCGAGTTCGATATCACGCCGCGCACCATCCGCTTCTACGAAGACCAGGGCATCGTCAGCCCCGGGCGCGATGGCCGCAACCGCGTGTACGGCGCGCGCGACCGCACCCGCCTGAAACTGGCGCTGCGGGGCAAGCGGCTGGGGCTGCAGCTGTCCGAGATCCGCGCCCTGATCGATATGTACGACGGCCCGGGCGACAGCGCGACGCAATTGCGGCAGTATCTCGACGTGCTGGCCCAGCATCGCGCCGTGCTGGAACAGCAGCGCCGCGACATCGACGACACGCTGGCGGAAATCGCCGAACAAGAACGGCAGTGCCAGCTGCTGCTGGCGCAGAAACCCTGACCATGGCGGCCGGCTGCCCCGGCCGGCCCGAACCATCATGCCCCTGCTGCATACCCTGGGCCTGTTCGCCCTGACCGCCGTGGCCGAGATCATGGGCTGCTACCTGCCGTACCTGTGGCTGAAGCAGGGGCATTCGGCCTGGCTGCTGGTGCCGGCCGCGCTCAGCCTGGCCTTGTTCGCCTGGCTGCTGACCTTGCACCCCACCGCCTCGGGCCGGGTCTATGCGGCGTACGGCGGCGTGTATGTCAGCATGGCGCTGCTGTGGCTGTGGGCGGTGGACGGCGTGCGGCCGGCCCCCACCGACTGGGCCGGCGTGGGCCTGTGCCTGGCCGGCATGGCGCTGATCATGGCCGGCCCGCGCCACGGCTGAACCGCGGCGCTACTGCACGCGGATGTGGTTGTCGCGGATGACGCGCTGGTTGTTGGCGTAGTCGGCGCGCACTTGTTCGATGAAGTCCTGGCCCATTCCGGTGCCGGGCTGCATGAAATTCTTGTCCAGCATCTGCTGGAATTGCGGGCTGGCCAGCGCCTTGCCGATTTCGTCCAGCATGGCGTGCATGACCTCGGGCGGCACCCCGGCCGGCGCGAACAGCGCGAAATTCGAAAAATAGCGGATGCCGGGCAGCTTCAGTTCGGCCATGGTGGGCACCTGCGGCCACGGCGCCAGCCGCTGCGGCGCCATCACCGCCAGCGGCGTCAGGGTGCCGGCCTGCACGTGCGGCAAGGTGATGTCGGTATTGACCACCAGCAAGTCGACCTGCCCGCCCAGTCCGTCGGAAACCGCCTGGCTGCCGCCGCGGTAGGGCACCTGCAGCATGTCGATGCCCACCTGCTTGTTCAGGTCGGCCATGCCGATGTGCGCCACGGTGCCCACGCCCGGCACGCCGAAGGTGACCTTGCCCGGATGCTTCCTGGCGTAGTCGACCAGTTCGGCGAAGCTGCGCACCGGCAGCGCCTTGGTGGCCAGGATGGCCACGGGGCCGACCGCCACGCTGGCCACCGGCACCAGGTCTTTCATGGGGTCGTACGGCGTCTTCACCAGGTTGGGGAAGATCGTCAGCGGGCTGGTCGAGGCCAGCAGCAGCGTGGCGCCGTCGGGCTTGGCGCGCGCCACGGCGTCGGCGCCCACGCTGCCGCCCGCGCCGGGCTTGTTCTCGATGATGGTGGCGGTGCCGTGCATGGCGCGCAGCACCTCGCCCAGGGTGCGGCCCAGGGTGTCGTTGGTGCCGCCGGCGGTGTAGGGCACCACCAGGGTCAGGGTCTTGCCCGGCCAGGCGGGCTGGGCCTGGGCGGCAGCGGCAAGGGTGGCGACGGCGGCAATAGCCAGGGCGTGGGCGAATCTCGACAGCATGGCAGTTCTGGTCATGACGGCTCCGGTGGAAAACGCAATGAACAACAAATGCTGGGGCGCGGCGCGGTATTGCCAGGTGTCAGGCTCCGCAGGTGCCTGACACCTGGCCACACCTGGTCAATGCCTCATTTACTTCAAATAGCACTGCGCCAGCCGCACCCAATAGGAAGCCCCCACCGGGATCAGGCTGTCGTTGAAGTCATAGCTGGCGTTGTGCAGCGAACAGGGCCCCAGGCCGTGCCCGGCCAGCCGGTGTTCGCCGTCGCCGTTGCCCAGGAACACATAACAGCCGGGCTTGGCCTGCAGCATGAAGGCGAAGTCTTCCGAGGCCATGGCCGGTTCGATGACGCTGGCCCGGCCGGCGCCCGCAACGCCGCGCATCACCTCCAGGCAGAAGGCGGTTTCATCGGGCGTATTCACCAGGGCCGGGTAGCGCCGCTCGAAGTACACCTCGGCCCGGCAGCCATGGGCCGCCGCGATGGGTCCGGCCAGTTCGTTCATGCGGCGCTCGATCAGGTCGACCACGGCGTCGCTGTAGGCGCGCACCGAGCCGCCCAGCCAGGCCGTGCCCGGAATGATGTTGGTGACGTCATTGCCGGCCTGCAACTGCGTGATCGAGACCACGGCGGCATCCAGGGGGCGCTTGCTGCGGGTCAGGATGGTCTGCAGCGCCTGGCCGATGGCCAGCAGCGCCGGCACCGGGTCGTCGCAATCCTGCGGCGCGGCCGCGTGGCCGCCGCGGCCGGTTACCGTGATCTTGAAAGCATTGGCGGCCGACATCATCGGACCGCTGCACACGCCGAAGCTGCCGGCCGGCAGGCCGGGCCAGTTGTGCATGCCGAACACCGCCTCGCATGGAAAACGCTCGAACAGCCCGTCCTCGATCATGGCGCGGGCGCCGGCGCCGCCGTTTTCCTCGGCCGGCTGGAACGCGGCGTAGACCGTGCCGTTGAAGCCGCCGGCCTGCTGCAGGTGGCGGGCGGCCGCCAGCAGCATGGCGGTATGCCCGTCGTGGCCGCAGCCGTGCATCTTGCCGTCGTGGCGCGAGCGGTGCGCGAAATCGTTGGCTTCCTGGATGGGCAGGGCGTCCATGTCGGCGCGCAGCAGAATGGCGCGGCCGCCTGCGCCGGCCTTGAGCACGCCCACCACGCCCGTGCCCCCGATGCCGGTATGGGTCTCGATGCCCCAGGCGCGCAGCCGTTCGGCTACCAGGCCGGCGGTGCGGTGCTCGTCGTAGGCCAGTTCGGGATGGGCATGGATATCGCGCCGCAGCGCAACAATCTCATCCAGGTCGGCGAGCTCGATCACGGCAGGTTCCTCCAGGTGGGCGGCAGGCCTGCAAGGCCAGCCTGTCAGACAGGTAACCTTCAAATTCTTGCATGGTCAAACAAGTGGGCGCAGGTTTTTTGCTAGGGGAAAACCCGAGTCTACTTTACGTTTACGTAAACGTAATATTGAGTTCCTGCATTGCCTGGGCGTGCGCCGCGGCGCATCATGGATGCGGCCGCCGGCCCGGCCTGCCCCGGGCGCCTGAATGTAAGCACACACTCTTACGGAGACTTCGATGAATCTTCCCGGTTTGAATTTCGACTTGGGCGAAGACCTGGACATGCTGCGCGATGCGGTGCGCACTTTCGCGCAGGCCGAGATCGCGCCGCGCGCCGCCGAAGTCGACCGCAGCGACCAGTTCCCCATGGACCTGTGGCGCAAGTTCGGCGAACTGGGCGTGCTGGGCATGACCGCCGGCGAAGAATACGGCGGCGCCAACCTGGGCTACCTGGCGCACATGGTGGTCATGGAAGAAATCTCGCGCGCCAGCGCGTCGGTGGGCCTGTCGTACGGCGCCCATTCGAACCTGTGCGTCAATCAGATCAACCGCAACGGCACGGCCGAACAAAAGGCCCGCTACCTGCCCAAGCTGATCTCGGGCGAACACGTGGGCGCGCTGGCCATGAGCGAGCCGGGCGCCGGGTCCGACGTGGTCAGCATGAAGCTGCGCGCCGACAAAAAGGGCGACCGCTACGTGCTGAACGGCACCAAGATGTGGATCACCAACGGCCCCGACGCCGACACCCTGGTGGTGTACGCCAAGACCGATCCGGCCGCCCACCAGCGCGGCATTACCGCGTTCCTGGTGGAAAAGTCTTTCAAGGGCTTCTCGGTGGCGCAAAAGCTCGACAAACTGGGCATGCGCGGCAGCCACACCGGCGAACTGGTCTTCCAGGACTGCGAAATCCCCGAAGAAAACGTGCTGGGGCAGGTCAACGGCGGGGTGCGGGTGCTGATGAGCGGCCTGGACTACGAGCGCGCCGTGCTGTCCGGCGGGCCGCTGGGCATCATGCAGGCCGTCATGGACGTGGTGGTGCCCTATATCCACGACCGCAAGCAATTCGGCCAGGCCATCGGCGAATTCCAGCTCATCCAGGGCAAGGTGGCCGACCTGTACACCACCCTGCAGGCCAGCCGCGCCTTCTGCTATGCCGTGGGCAAGAACCTGGACCAGCTCGGCGCCGAGCACGTGCGCCAGGTGCGCAAAGACTGCGCCGCGCTGATCCTGTACACCGCCGAGAAAGCCACCTGGATGGCCGGCGAAGGCGTGCAGATACTGGGCGGCAACGGCTACATCAACGAATACCCCACAGGGCGCCTGTGGCGCGACGCCAAGCTGTATGAAATCGGCGCGGGCACCAGCGAGATCCGCCGCATGCTGATCGGCCGCGAACTGTACGCCGAAACGGCCTGATCCCGCCGGCCGCCCATTGCCATGATCTACCACGGCGACGTCCAGCGCATCGAACCGGCTCCGGCGCCCCAGCCGCAGCCGCTGGAGGTCGCCCGCCAGATCCTGGCCGGCTTCGACCGCCACTACGCGCTGTTCCGCTACAGCGCGCAGCGCGCCAAGGCGCTGTTCGAATCGGGCGACTGGCATGGCATACAGCAGCTGTCGCGCGAGCGCATCGAATACTACGACATGCGCGTGCGCGAATGCGCCACGCAACTGCGCCAGGCGCTGCGGCACTCGGCGGCGCCCGAAGACGCGGCCGGCCTGACGCCGGCCCAGACCGTCTTCTGGCAAGACGTGAAGCAGCAGTTCGTGAGCCTGCTGGCGGGCCACCGCCAGCCCGAATGCGCCGAGACGTTTTTCAATTCGGTGTCGTGCCGCATCCTGCACCGCGACTACTTCCACAACGATTTCCTGTTCGTGCGCCCGGCGGTGGCCACCGACTACCTGGACAGCCGCATTCCGTCGTACCGCGTGTACTACCCCCTGACCGAAGGCCTGCGCAAGAGCCTGATCCGCATGGTGGCCGACTTCGGCCTGGCGGCGGCCTATGCCGACCTGCCGCGCGACACCCGCCTGCTGGCGCGCGCGGCGGTGCGCCAGCTGCGCGCCCAATGGCCGCGCCAGCTGGGCCGGCGGCTGGCTTCCGACTGCCAGGTGCAGGTGCTGGGCTCGCTGTTCTTTCGCAACAAGGGCGCCTATGTCGTCGGCCGCCTGATCAACCAGGGCACGGTGCACCCCTTCGCCGTGGCGCTGGCGCGCAATGCCGCGGGCCAGATCGAACTGGATGCCCTGCTGCTGGGCGCCGACGACCTGAGCACGCTGTTCAGCTTCACGCGCGCGTACTTCCTGGTGGACATGGAAACGCCGGCCGCGGTGGTGAGCTTCCTGTCCAGCCTGGTGCCGCGCAAGCCCAAGGCCGAGCTGTACACCATGATCGGCCTGCAGAAGCAGGGCAAGACGCTGTTCTACCGCGACTTCCTGCACCACCTGGCGCATTCGCGCGACGCTTTCGACATCGCGCCCGGCATCAAGGGCATGGTGATGTGCGTGTTCACCCTGCCGTCGTACCCGTATGTGTTCAAGCTGATCAAAGACCGCATCGACAAAGACGGCATCGACCACGCCACGGTGCGCCGCAAGTACCAGATGGTGAAGCTGCACGACCGCGTGGGCCGCATGGCCGACACCTGGGAATACTCGCAGGTGGCCCTGCCGCGCGCGCGCTTCGCGCCGGCGCTGCTCGACGAATTGCGCCAGCGCGTGCCCAGCCTGCTGGAAGAAAACGACGACACGGTGGTGATCCGCCACGTGTACATCGAGCGCCGCATGACGCCCCTGAACCTGTACCTGCAGCACGCGCCCGAGCCGCTGCTGGAGCAGGCAGTGCGCGAGTACGGCGACGCCATCCGGCAGCTGGCCACGGCCAATATTTTCCCGGGCGACATGCTGTACAAGAACTTCGGCGTCACCCGGCTGGGCCGTGTCGTGTTCTACGACTACGACGAAATCCAGCGCATGACTGAAATGCAGTTCCGGCGCATTCCGCCCGCTCCCAACGAAGAGGCCGAGCTGGCCAGCGAGCCCTGGTACGCCGTGGGCCCCAATGATGTGTTTCCCGAAGAGTTCGAGCGCTTTCTGCTGGGCGACCCGCGCGTGCGGCGGGCCTTCCTGCGGCATCACGCCGACCTGCTGCAGCCCGAGTGGTGGCAGGCCTGCCGCGCGCATGTGGCGCAGGGCCGGATCGAAGAATTTTTCCCGTACGATACCGACAGGCGGCTGCGCCCCGGCAGCGCCCCGCGGCGCCTCGCCGCATCGTGACGCCAGTCCCCCTTTGCTTTCCAGGAGTCAATCATGTCTGATCCCGTCGTCATCGTTTCCGTTGCCCGCACGCCCATGGGGGGCATGCTGGGCAGCCTGTCCGGCCTGGCCGCCCACGAACTGGGCTCGGTTGCCATCAAGGCCGCTGTCGAACGCGCCGGCCTGAAGCCCGAGCAGGTCGACGAAGTCATCATGGGCAACGTGCTGCAGGCCGGCCAGGGCCAGGCGCCGGCCCGCCAGGCCGCGCTGGGCGCGGGCCTGCCGCTGGGCGTGGCGTGCACCACCATCCATAAAGTGTGCGGCTCGGGCCTGAAGGCCGCCATGTTCGGCCACGACCTGCTGGCGGCCGGCTCGGCCCGCGTGGTGGTGGCCGGCGGCCAGGAAAGCATGAGCAACGCGCCCTACCTGATGCTGAAGGGCCGCCAGGGCTACCGCTACGGCCACGCCACCGTGTACGACCACATGGCGCTCGACGGCCTGGAAGACGCCTACGACCGCGGCAAGGCCATGGGCGTGTTCGCCGAAGACTGCGCCGCCAAGTACAGCTTCACGCGCGAGCAGCAGGACGCCTATTCGCTCGAATCGCTGCGCCGCGCGCGCGCCGCCACCGAAGACGGCAGCTTCAAATGGGAAATCGCCCCGGTCACGGTGGCCGGCCGCAAGGGCGACACGGTAGTCGACACCGACGAGGCGCCCACCAAGGCCATGCCGGAAAAAATCCCCACCCTGAAGCCGGCCTTCAAGAAAGACGGCACCGTCACCGCCGCCAATTCCTCGTCGATTTCCGACGGCGCGGCCGCCATGGTGCTGATGCGCGCCTCTACCGCCGAAGAGCTGGGCATCAAGCCGCTGGCCCGCATCGTGTCCCACAGCCAGCATTCGCAAGAGCCGGGCTGGTTCACCACCGCGCCGGTCGGCGCGCTGAAGAACCTGTTCGCCAAGACCGGCTGGAAGGCCGAAGACGTGGACCTGTACGAAATCAACGAAGCCTTCGCCGTGGTGGCCATGGCCGCCATGAACGACTTCAAGCTGCCGCACGAGAAGGTCAACGTGCACGGCGGCGCCACCGCGTTGGGCCACCCCATCGGCGCATCGGGCGCCCGCCTGGTGGCCACGCTGGTGGGCGCGCTGCGCAAGACCGGCGGCAAGCGCGGCGTGGCCACGCTGTGCATCGGCGGCGGCGAAGCCGTGGCAATGGCGATCGAGATGGTGTAACCCCCTGGCGTGTCTGACTCCCGAAGGGTGTCAGACACCCACCGAATCTGGTTTGCACCGCAATGCGCACACCTCGGTGCCAGGCACCCTTCGGGAGCCTGGTGCCTGGATCAAAGTTGGATGGTGTCAGACACCCTTCGGGAGTCAGACACGCATAGGAAAAGCTTTCATGCCCACCATCGAATCCCGCATCAATCCGCGTTCGCAAGACTATGCCGACAATGCGCGCGCCATGCAGGCGCAGCTCGACGACCTGGCCCGCCAGCTGGCGCAGACCGCGCTGGGCGGCAACGAAGCCGCGCGCGCCAAACACGTGGCGCGCGGCAAGCTGCTGCCGCGCGAACGCGTCGAGCGCCTGATCGATCCGGGCAGCCCGTTCCTGGAACTGTCGCCCATGGCCGCCCACGGCATGTACGACGGCGCGGCGCCCGGGGCGGGCGTCATTACCGGCATCGGGCGCATCTCGGGCACCGAATGTGTCATCGTCTGCAACGACGCCACGGTCAAGGGCGGCACGTACTACCCCATGACCGTCAAGAAGCACCTGCGGGCGCAAGAGATCGCCGCGCAGAACCGCCTGCCGTGCGTGTACCTGGTGGATTCGGGCGGCGCCAACCTGCCGCAGCAAGATGAAGTGTTTCCCGACCGCGACCACTTCGGCCGCATCTTCTACAACCAGGCCGTGATGTCGGCGCAGGGCATCGCCCAGATCGCGGTGGTGATGGGCTCGTGCACGGCCGGCGGCGCCTATGTGCCGGCCATGAGCGACGAGTCCATCATCGTGCGCAACCAGGGCACCATCTTCCTGGGCGGCCCGCCGCTGGTCAAGGCCGCCACCGGCGAAGAGGTCAGCGCCGAAGACCTGGGCGGCGGCGACGTGCACACGCGCCTGTCGGGCGTGGCCGACCACCTGGCCGCCAACGACCTGCACGCGCTGCAGCTGGCGCGCGGCGCAGTAGCGCGCCTGAACCGCCAGAAACCCGTGCCGCTGGCGCTGGCCCCGGTGCGCGAGCCGCGCTACGACCCGGCCGAGCTCAACGGCATCATTCCGGCCGACACGCGCAAGCCCTACGACGTGCGCGAGATCATCGCCCGCATCGTCGACGGCTCGGACTTCGACGAATTCAAGGCGCGCTTCGGCACCACGCTGGTCACGGGTTTCGCGCACATCCACGGCATGCCGGTGGGCATCGTGGCCAACAACGGCATCCTGTTCTCGGAATCGGCGCAGAAGGGCGCCCATTTCATCGAACTGTGCGCGCAGCGCAAGATCCCGCTGGTGTTCCTGCAGAACATCACCGGCTTCATGGTGGGCCGCAAGTATGAAAACGAGGGCATCGCGCGCCACGGCGCCAAGATGGTGACCGCGGTGGCCACCGCCAACGTGCCCAAGTTCACGGTGCTGATCGGCGGCTCGTTCGGCGCCGGCAACTACGGCATGTGCGGGCGCGCCTACTCGCCGCGCCTGCTGTTCATGTGGCCCAACGCGCGCATCTCGGTCATGGGCGGCGAGCAGGCCGCCAGCGTGCTGGCCACCGTGCGGCGCGACGGC
Source organism: Bordetella petrii (assembly GCF_017356245.1). Lineage (NCBI taxonomy): Bacteria > Pseudomonadati > Pseudomonadota > Betaproteobacteria > Burkholderiales > Alcaligenaceae > Bordetella > Bordetella petrii. The sequence goes on along the minus strand of NZ_JAFMZZ010000004.1, from coordinate 775,547 downwards.
ATCCAGGCCAAGGGCGGGCAGTGGTCGGCCGAAGAAGAAGAGGCCTTCAAGGCGCCCATCCGCGCTCAGTACGAACACGAAGGCCATCCGTACTACGCCACGGCGCGCCTGTGGGACGACGGCATCATCGCGCCGGCCGACACGCGCCGCGTGCTGGGCCTGGCGCTGTCGGCGGCCCTCAATACCCCCATCGAAGACACCCGCTTCGGCGTGTTCCGCATGTGAGCAGGCCCCACCCCCGGCGCGCTGCGCGCGTCCCCCTCAAGGGGGCGGCGCTGGCGGACCGGCGAAGCCGGATCCGCGGCGCCCCCGATAAGGTTGCTGCAAAACCGCAGCACCGCTGAAGTTAACGAGCAATTCCGACTGGATGACGCCAATGTTCGATACTCTGCTGATCGCCAACCGCGGTGAAATCGCCTGCCGCGTTGCCGCCACCGCCCGCCGCCTGGGCATCCGCACGGTGGCGGTGTATTCCGACGCCGACGCGGGCGCGCGCCATGTGGCGGCCTGCGACGTGGCCGTGCACATCGGCGGCCCCGAGCCGCGCGCCAGCTACCTGCGCGCCGACGCGATCCTGCAGGCCGCGCGCGACACCGGCGCGCAGGCCATCCACCCCGGCTACGGGTTCCTGTCCGAAAACGAAGCCTTCGCGCGGGCCGCCGCCGATGCCGGCATTGCCTTCGTGGGGCCGCCGGCGTCGGCCATTGCCGCCATGGGCAGCAAGTCGGCCGCCAAGGCGCTGATGGAAAAAGCCGGCGTGCCGCTGGTGCCGGGCTACCACGGCGACAACCAGGATCCGCAGTTCCTGAAAACGCAGGCCGACGCCATCGGCTACCCGGTGCTGATCAAGGCCAGCGCCGGCGGCGGCGGCAAGGGCATGCGGGTGGTGGAATCGGCCGGCGCCTTTCTGGACGCCCTGGCCTCGTGCCAGCGCGAAGCCGCGTCCAGCTTCGGCGACGACCGCGTGCTGATCGAGCGCTATCTGCAGAAGCCGCGCCACATCGAAATCCAGGTGTTCGCCGACACCCACGGCAATTGCGTGTACCTGTTCGAGCGCGACTGCTCGGTGCAGCGGCGCCACCAGAAAGTCATCGAAGAAGCGCCGGCCCCCGGCATGACGCCCGAGCGGCGCCAGGCCATGGGCGAGGCCGCCGTGGCGGCGGCGCGCGCGGTCGGCTACGTGGGCGCGGGCACGGTGGAATTCATCGCCGAGCCCGACGGCCGCTTCTATTTCATGGAAATGAACACCCGCCTGCAGGTCGAGCACCCGGTCACCGAAATGATCACCGGCCACGACCTGGTGGAATGGCAGCTGCGCGTGGCCGCGGGCCAGCCGCTGCCGGCCGCCCAGCAAGACCTGCGCATCAGCGGCCACGCCATCGAGGCGCGCATCTACGCCGAAAACCCCGACAAGGGCTTCCTGCCGTCGATCGGCAGGCTGGCCTATCTGGAACTGCCGCCGCACGCGGCGTTCGCCAACGGCGAGGTGCGCGTCGACGGCGGCGTGCGCATGGGCGACGCCATTACGCCCTTCTACGACCCCATGATCGCCAAGCTGATCGTGCACGGCGCCGACCGCGACCAGGCCCGCGCGCGCATGATCCAGGCGCTGGCGCACACCCATGCGGTGGGCGTACAGACCAACGTGGCGTTCCTGACCCGGCTGATGCGGGACGAGGCCTTTGCCTCGGCCGACCTGGACACCGGGCTGATCGAACGCCAGCGCCAGACCTTGCTGCCGCCGCCGGCCGCCGCCGATGCCATCGCGCTGGCGCTGGCCACGGCGGCGGTGCTGGTGCGCCAGGGCCTGGCGCAATCCGCCGGCCAGGCCGCCAGGCCGGCTGCCGACCCCTGGGACGTGCGCGACGGCTGGCGCCTGGGCGGGCGCTACCAGCAGGCCGTGCAGTGGCTGGACGTCGACACTCTGCGCGACGTAACGGTGGCGCGCGACGGGCAGGCCTGGACGCTGGCCGGCGCCGGGGCCGACGCACCCCAGGCGTTTTCCTGGCGCGCGCACGCCAGCGCCAACCCGAATCTGGCCTATGGCCTGCGCATTGTGCTGGATGGCCGCGAAAGCGCCGGCACGGTGGTGCTGCACGATGGCAAGGCCTATGTGTTCCGCGAAGGCCGCACGCAGGTGCTGGGCCTGCACGATGCGCTGGCCCATGCGCAGGACGACCAGGCCGACCACGCCGGCGGGCTGACGGCGCCCATGCCGGGCAAGATCATCTCCATCGCCGTGCAGGCCGGCGACAGCGTGTCCAGGGGCCAGCCGCTGCTGGTCATGGAAGCCATGAAAATGGAGCACACGATTTCGGCCCCGGCCGACGGCAAGGTGCAGGAAGTGTTCTACGCCGTGGGCGACCAGGTGGCCGAAGGGGCCGAACTGGTGGCCATCGCGTAGCGCGGGCCGGCGGCCGGCCAGGCGCCCGCCGGCCGGCCGTCAACGGCACGAGCGCTCGAAAAACGCCAGCACCTGCTCGCCCAGCCACTGCTCGGGCGTATTGAAATGGGCCATGATCGATACATGGTTGTGGTCCGGCAGGGCGATGTGCAGGGGCGCCGCGCCGCGCGCCCGGCCCAGCGCCAGCGCGAACTCCAGGCCGTACAGGTCCAGCAGCGGATTCTCGAACTCGGCATTGGCCACCAGCACCGGCAAGGGCGCGCGCGCGGCATGGGCCAGCGGCGAGCGCGGGCCGTGGCAGGCCGGGTCCGGGCCAAAGTAGGCCGCCACGCCCGGCGCATTGGGGTTGGCCGGCAGAACGTCGGCCTTCAGCCGCGCCGACACCAGCACGGCGCATCGTACGTTGATGGGCGGCAGCCCGCACAGCGGGTCGCACGCCCAGGTCGCGACATGGGTGCCGCCGGCGGAATGGCCGACCAGGCAGATCCGGCCTGCATCCCCGCCCAGCGCGCCGACGTGGCGCGCCAGCCAGCGGCAGGCCAGCGCGACATCGGCCGCGCCGCCGGGATACGGCGCCTGCTGCGCCAGCCGGTACTCCATGTTGATGCCCACGCAGCCATGGCGGGCGAACCACGTGGCCACGTTGGCGTACATTTCGGCGTTGATGTTCTTGGCGCCCCGGATGAAGGCGCCGCCATGCACGAAGACAACCACCGGGGCATTGCGCGCCCCGGCCGGCCGGTATGCGTCGAGCGTCTGGCGCGGATCATCTCCATAAGCCAGGTCGCGCACGGCCTCGACGCCGCTCTTGGGCGCCTGCGCCAGCAAGGGCAGGTACAGCGCCTTGGTTTCATCGCCGGCGGCGCGGATATCCTGCTGCCAGCGGGCGCCGATCTCGCGCAGGCGCCGGGTCAGCGGCTCGGGGCGCGCCGTCATGATGCCTCTTCAGGTCAGGCGGGGGCGGGCAGGAAGGCCACGGCCTCGACTTCCACCAGCCACTGCGGCTGCGCCAGCGCCTGCACAATGACCAGGGTCGATGCCGGCCTGGCCTCGCCCATGAAGGCGGCGCGCACCGGCCCCAGCAGCGGCACGTCAGCCGCGCGGGTCAGGTAGGTGTTGACCTTGACGAGATGCTGCATCTGCATGCCGGCCTCGGCCAGCACGGCCGCCAGGTTCGACCAGGCCTGGCGGGCCTGCGCCTCGAAGCCGTCGAGCAGCGCGCCGCCCGGGCCGATGCCGACCTGGCCGGCGATGTGCAGCCAGGTGCCCGGCCCGTCGGACGCAATGGCCATGCTGTAGGGCCCCAGAGGCGGGGCGATGCCCGCGGGCGCGATGACGCGGTTCGGCATGGGGCGCCCCTTACTGCGCACAGTCGTCGATTTCGGGCACGCGCGGGATCTCGATGCCGTAGGCGCCCACGTCTTCGCGGATCTGGTCCAGGCCTTTGCGGATGATCGCCAGTTCGTCGTCGGGGTGCGTGGCGCCCAGGCCGTATTCGGCGGCCAGCGCGCGTTTGCGCCCGGACCGGGCGCGCTCGTCGTCGGGCAGGCTGACCACGGCGTAGACGCCGTTGAGCAGGCTGCCCCGCAGCTTCTTGGCCACCTTGTCGCCGATCACGCGCTTTTCTTCGGCGGGCAGTTCAGAAAAGAAGCGGCGCATGATGATGCGGCCGAACTGGATGTGGCGCGCCTCGTCGCGCAGGATGAGCCGGCAGGCCTCGCGTATGGAGGCGAAGCGCGCGTTTTCGTAGCGCGCCTGCAGCAGTTCGCCCGACAGCTGCTCGAACAGCGTATTGACCGACAGGCTTGCGTAAAAGCTCATCGCCTTCTCGTCTTTCTCGTCGTGGAAGCGCGGAATGATGTCCTTGAAGTAGTCGGCGCGCGGGGTCGCCTCGTAGCCGTTCAGATGCTCGGCGATGCGGAAGCTGGCCTCGTGGTGGCGCAGTTCTTCGGCGATGAAGTTGGTGATGTGCTGCTTCACCTCGAACGGCTGATGCGAAAAAATCGCTTCGCGCAGGCGCTCGGCCCCGTACGGGGTGGCGCCGTGCTCCATCCAGGCGCGCAGGCTCCACCACTCGGCGCCGGCCGCGCGCACTTCGTCGGGCAGGTCCGCCTGGGCAAGATCCGAATAATCGATATCGGCAACCGGATCCCAGGCGAGATCCCGTGCCTGCGTGCACAGGCGCCAGACTTCCGGATATTCGACGGTGGCCACCACCGGATAGGGATTGGGAACCTGGGGGATTTCTTCGAGCAGGGACGGTTGCATCTGATGAGGTCCTTGAGTGGAAACAGGAAGAAGCCGCGCAACAGCCATGCTAGGAAAGCTGCCTTGATACATCCAATACTATTTACATTGCTACGTGATTCGTGCTAGATATTGCCAACCCGCGGCCATGCCTATGGGGGCGCCCATGTTCGAACTCCGCCTGGTTCGCCAGTTTGTCGTCGTCGCCGAAGAGCTCAACTTTCGCCGCGCGGCCGAGCGGCTGCACATGTCGCAGCCGCCGCTTTCAACCGCGATGCAGCATCTGGAAGCCGACATCGGCACGGCGCTGCTCGATCGCAGCAAGCACCATGTACGGCTGACCGCCGCCGGCAAGGTGTTCTACCGGGACGCGATACGCCTGCTGCAGTTTGTCGAACAGGCGCGCGAGCGCGCCCGCCGCACCGGCAGCGGGCTGGAGGGCGCGCTGCGCCTGTCGTTCGTTCCCAGCGCCGCGCTCGATGTACTGCCCGAGATCTTCAAGCGCTTCCAGCGCGACTACCCCACTGTGCAGCTGACGCTCACGGCCGAGACCACACGGCGCCAGCTGGAAGACCTGCAGAACGGCCACACGGATCTCGCGCTGCTGGTGGGGCCGGTCTACGATTCGCAAGGGCTCGAGCTGGTGGCGCTGCAGTCCCAGCACTTCGTCATCGCAGTCCCCGTCGGGCATGCGCTGGCCCGGCGCCAGAAGGTAAAAATGAAAGAGCTGGCGGGGGAGTCGTTCGTTTCTTTTCCGGCGGCCGAGGGCGCGGGTTTCGCCGGCGCGCTGCTGGGCGCCTGCCAGGCCGCGGGCTTCATGCCGCGGATCGTCCAGGAGGCCTCGCAGATGCAGGCCATCCTGACCCTGGTGGCGGGCGGGCTGGGCGTCGCGCTGGTGCCCTCTGCCATGCGCCGCCTGCATATGTCCGAGGTCAGCTTTCTGGAAATTGCCGAAACGCGCAATCCGCCCAGCTATCAGTTGCTGTTCGCCCACGCCGCCGCCAATGACAACCCCGTTATCCAGGCCTTCCTGGCCAGCGCGCTGGGCCCGGCCAAGCCTGCGGCGGCGTGATTCGCGCGGCGTATCAGCGGCCCGCTTGAACGGTATTAGACAAGCGGGTTGTTACTTGGGAGCATTTGACGCGAATCAAGATCATCGCCCAGCAATGGAATGCCACCCATGACGGATGAATCGCATGAACCCACTGTGCCGACTGATTGCGCCGATCGCCTCCTGTATGCTGCTCGCCGCACCCGCGGGGCAGGCCGCGGCGCAGGATTTTCCCGTGCGTTCCATCACGCTGGTCGTGCCCTATCCGGCGGGCGGTTCCGCTGACATCCTGGCGCGGGCCATCGGCCAGAAGCTGGGCGAAAAACTGGGCCAGCCGGTGGTCGTTGAAAACAAGGGCGGCGCGGGCACGGCGATAGGGGCGCACTTTGCCGCCCAGGCGCCGGCCGACGGCTACACGCTGTTGCTGGGCACGGTCAGCTCGCACGCCATCAACCCGGCAATCAACAAGGTCGGCTACGACCCGATCCGCGACTTCGCGCTGGTGGCGCCCGTGGCGTCGACGCCGTTCGTGCTGGTCACGCCGCCCGGTTCGCCGTTCCACACGCTGGCGGACGTCATCGCCGCGGCGCAGAAGCAGCCGGGCACGCTGGACTACGCGTCTGCCGGCCCGGGCACGTCCAACCACCTGGCCGGCGAGATGCTGGCCAACGCCGCCGGCATCCGCCTGGTGCACGTGCCGTACCGCGGCAGCGCGCCGGCCCTGGTGGACGTGATGGCGGGCCACGTGCCGCTGATGTTCGACCTGCAGACCACCTCGGTTCCCCACATCCGCGAGGGCAAGCTGCGCGCGCTGGCCGTCACCAGCCTGCAGCGCAGCGCCTTGCTGCCCGATGTGCCGACCGTGGCCGAAAGCGGCATGCCGGGCTTTGAAGTCAGCGCCTGGTTCGCGGTGTTCGTGCCGGCGAAGGTGCCCGCGCCGGTGCTGCAGCGCCTGCGCGGCGCCATGGCGGCGATCATGAAATCGGACGACATGGAACAGAAGCTGCGCCAGATCGGCGCGGCGCCCGACCTGCGTTCGCCCGACGAATTCGCGGCATACCTCGAAGCGGAAGTGGCGAAATACACCGGCGTCGTGAAAGCGGCCGGACTGACGTCGCGATAGGCGCCTGGCGCCCCTGCGCCGCGCCGCGCCCGCCTTGGAATAACACCCGGCGGGGCCGGACGGGCGGCCGCATTGTCGCTGGACGAAAATTTGTTGCGCTGCAACTTTACCGCTGCCGCCCCGCCTTTCTATCTTGTGGCCGTGTTCCTCAGAACCGGCCCCGCCCTATCCATGCCATCGCAAGACGCCACCGCTGTTTCCGCCACGAAGAAGACTTGCCGCGTGCTGGCCAGCCTGTCCGACCGGCGCGTGCACCGGCTGACCGATATCGCGCAAAGCGCCGCGCTGGATATTTCCACGGCGCGGCGCATCCTGAAAGACCTGGAAGCCGAGGGCTTCGTCGAACGGGATCCGGTCAGCAAGCACTACATGCTGGGCCCGCAGGTGTATGCCATGCACCATGCCATGGTCGACGGCCTGGACCTGCGCGGGCTGGCGCGGCCGGCCCTGATCCGGCTGGCGCGCCGCTTCGGCGACACGGTCATCCTGTCGCTGCCGATGGGCTGGGAATCCGTCTGCGTGGACCTGTGCTTTGGCGACTACCCCATCCGCGCCAACTACCTGCAGGTGGGCAGCCGCCGGCCGCTGGGCGTGGGAGCCGGCAGCCTGGCGCTGCTGTCGACGCTGGATGAATTCGAATCGCGCGCGGTGCTGCCCATGGTGCGGCAGCGCCTGGCGGCCAGGTACCCGCGCTATCCCGAGCGCGACCTGGACCTGGCCGCGCAGCGCGCGCGCAGCCTGGGGCACGCCATGCTGCTGGACGTGGTGGTGGAAAAAATGGGGGGCCTGGGCGTGGCCGTGCGCGGGCCCAGCGGTCGGGCGATCGCCGCGCTCAGCGTGGCCGCGCTGAACGAACGCATCGAATCGCGCGAGCAGGAACTGGCGCAGGCACTGTCACACGAGGCACGCGAAATCGAACGCGCGTGGCTGCCGCATGCCTGACCGCGATCACCGGCGCGCCTATGTGCAGGCCGCGGCCACCACGCGCTTCGGCCGCCACGAGGGCGCGAGCGCGCTGGACCTGATGGCCGAGGCGGCCAACAGCGCCCTGGCGCAGTCGGGCCTGGCGCGCGCCGACATCGATGGCGTGCTGTGCGGCTATGCCACCACCTTTCCGCACCTGATGCTGGGCACGCTGCTCAGCGAGAAACTGGGCCTGGACCCCTGCTATGCCCACGGCATGCAGATGGGCGGGGCCACCGGCGCGGCCATGGTCATGCTGGCGCGCGAACTGCTGCGCGCCGGCACCTGCCGGCGCATCCTGGTGGTGGCCGGCGAAAACCGCCTGACCGGCCAGGCGGTCGACACCTCCATCCAGACGCTGGCGCAGGTGGGCGAGGCCGATACCGAAGTGCCCAACGGCGCCTCGGTGCCCGCCTACTACGCGCTGCTGGCCTCGGCCTACATGCACCGCACCGGCACCGACCGCGACGCCATGGCCGGCTTCGCCGCGCTGATGCGCCACAACGCCGCCGGCCACCCGCATGCGCATCTGCGCGAACCCATCACGGTCGAGCAGGTGCTGGCCTCGCGGCCGATTGCCACGCCGCTGCATCTGCTGGACTGCTGCCCCATCTCGGACGGCGCGGCGGCCCTGGTGCTCAGCGCCGACGAAGGCCCGGTGCGGGTCGCCGGCGGCGGCCAGGCGCACCGCCACCAGCACCTGTCGGCCATGCGCGACGTGCTGGATACCGGCGCCGCGCGCGCCTGCGCCCGCGCCCTGGCCGAGGCGCGGGTGGACGCCGGCCAGATCGACTATCTGGCGATCTACGACTCGTTCACCATCACTCTGATCATGCTGCTGGAAGAACTGGGCTACGCGCCGCGCGGCGGCGCGGGAGCGCGGCTGCGGCGCGGCGACTTCGCGGCCGCCGGCCCCTTGCCCCTGAACACCCATGGCGGCCTGCTGTCGTTCGGCCATTCCGGCGTGGCCGGCGGGCTGGCCCACGTGGTCGAGGCCTGCAACCAGCTGGCGGGCCGCGCCGGCGAACGCCAGATCGCGCCGCGCCGCCGCGCGCTGGTGCATGCCGACGGCGGCGTGCTGTCCGCGCACGTCAGCCTGGTGCTGCAAGCCGAGGGCGCGGCATGAACCCGGCCACGCACGCCCGGCACCCTCTCGACCTGCAGCGCTGCGACGGCTGCGGCGCCTGGTGGGCCTTGCGCCCCTACGCCTGCGCGGCCTGCGGCGGCACGGCATTGCGCTGGCGCCGCGCCGCGGGCGCTGGCGTGGTGATCGCCCGCAGCGAAGTGCACCGCGCGCCCGACCCGCAGTGGCGCGCGCTGGCGCCCTATGTGCTGGTGCTGGTGCGCCTGCGGGAAGACGTGACGCTGATGGGGCATGCCGACGCCGGCATCGCCATCGGCCAGGCGGTCAGCGGCCGCGCGGCCGAGCTGAACGGCCGGACGCTGCTCAAGTTCGAGGCGTGCCGCCCGCCTTGATGCGCGGCCGCGACGGCGGCCTTACTTCCCACCACCCCAACCAACAATAACGTCCCGCGAGGACGGAGGAGAGACTCATGCCTGCAATCACTACCTGGCGCGCCGCCCTGGCCGCTTTCGCCCTGGCGGCCCACGCCGCGGCCGCCGCCGCGGCGTGGCCGGACAAGCCCGTTACCCTGGTGGTGCCCTATCCGCCGGGCGGCCCCACCGACATCGTCGCGCGCTCTGTAGCGCAAGGGCTGGGCGACGAACTCGGCCAGACGGTCATCGTCGACAACCGCTCGGGCGCGGGCGGCAATATCGGTGCCGACCTGGTGGCCAAGAGCGCGCCCGATGGCTACACCCTGCTGCTGGCCACCACGGCGCACGCCATCAACATGTCGCTGTTCAAGAACCTGGGCTATGACACGCGCAAGAGCTTCGCGCCGATCTCGCTGCTGACCAAGGGCCCGCTGGTGATCGTGACGCGCCCCGACCTGCCCGCCAAGAACGTGGGCGAGCTGATCGCGCTGGCCAAGGCGTCGCCCGGCAAGCTGACCTTCGCCTCGTCGGGCAACGGGCAGTCCACGCACCTGTCGGCCGAGCTGTTCAACACCATGGCCGGCATCCGCATGGTGCACGTGCCGTACCGCGGTAGCGCGCCGGCCATGACCGACGTGATGGGCGGCCAGGCCGACATCATGTTCAACACCATGCTGTCGTCCATGCCCTACGTGAAAGACGGCAAGCTGCGCGCGCTGGCCGTCACCAGCGCCGCGCGTTCGCCCGCCGCGCCCGACGTGCCCACCGTGGCCGAGTCCGGCCTGGACGGCTACGAGGCCACGGCCTGGAACGGCCTGATGGCGCCGGCCGGCACGCCCGAGGCCGTGGTGCAGAAACTGAGCGCGGCGCTGCGCAAAGTGCTCGGCCGCCCCGACCTGCAGAAGCAATTCGCGCAACAGGGCTTCGACGCCGACTGGATGACGCCGGCCGAGTACGGGCAGTTCCTGGACAACGAAATCCGCAAATGGGCGGAAGTGGTCAAGGTCTCCGGCGCCACCGTCAATTGATACGGCCGGGTGTCTGGCTCCGCAGGTGCCAGACACCGAAGCATGCACCGGCTCTCCCAACAGAAAGGTGTCTGGTACCTGCGGAGCCAGACACCTGAAGCCCCTTTGCCACAGGAGTCTTCATGGCATTTGCATCCCCCCCGCGCGACGGCCTGGACCGGCTGCTCGATCCGGCCTCGATCGCCATCGTCGGCGCGTCCGACAATCCCGACAAGATCGGCGGGCGGCCCATTTACTACATGCGGCGGCACGGCTACGCGGGCACGCTGTACCCCATCAACCCGCAACGCGCCGAAGTGCAGGGCGAACGCGCCTGGCCCAGCCTGGATGCGCTGCCCGCGGCGCCCGACCTGGCCATCGTGGCCGTGGCGGGCCAGCAGGCCGTGCAGGCGGTGGACCGCTGCGCCGAGCTGGGCGTGGCCGCCGCCATCGTGATCTCGGCCGGGTTTTCTGAAACCGGCGATGCCGGCAGGGCGCTGCAGGACGCCATGACGGCGCGCGCGCGCGCGGCCGGCATGCGCATCGTGGGGCCCAACTCGCAAGGCCTGGCCAACTTCGGCAACGGCGCCATCGCCAGCTTCTCGACCATGTTCCTGGAAGTGGCGCCGGCCGATGGCCCGGTGGCGGTGCTGAGCCAGAGCGGCGGCATGGGCGCGATGGTGTACGGCCTGCTGCGCCAGCGCGGCCTGGGCGTGCGCCACGTGCACGCCACCGGCAACGAGGCCGACGTCACGGTGGCGGAACTGGCCTGCGCGGTGCTGCGCGATCCGGAAGTGCGCATCGTGCTGCTGTACCTGGAATCGCTGCAGGATGCGGGCGCGCTGGCCGATGCGGCGGCGCTGGCGCGCGAGCGCGGCGTGCCGCTGATCGCGGTGAAGGCGGGCCGCTCGGAAGCCGGCGCGCGCGCGGCCGCGTCGCACACCGGCGCCATGGCCAATGAAGACCGGGCGGTGGACGCGTATTTCGAGCGCCATGCCATTCTGCGCGCGCGCGATCCGCAAGAGCTGGTGCGCTTCGCCGAGCTGGCGCTGCGCGGCCCCCTGCCGCAAGGGCCGCGCGTGGTGGCAGTCAGCAATTCGGGCGCCAGCTGCGTGCTGGCCTCGGACGCCGCGGTCGAACGCGGCCTGCAGGTCGCGCCGCTGGCCGAGGCCACGCAGCGGCAACTGGACAGCCTGCTGCCCGGCTTCGCCTCTACCGTCAATCCCGTGGATATCACGGCGGCGCTGCTGTCGAACAACGGACTGTTCGGGCAAGTGCTGCCGGTGATCGCCGCGGACCCGGCCGCCGACATGTTCCTGATCGATATTCCGGTGGCCGGGCGCGGCTATGACGTGGCCACCTTCGCGGCCGACACGGCCAGCTTCGCCGCCGCGGCGGCCCGGCCGGTGGCGGTGGTGGCATGGCAGGACAACGTGGCGGCGGCATTCCGCGCGCGCGGCGTGGCCGTCTATGCCGACGAACAGCAGGCGGCCGACGCGCTGGCCGCCCTGTATCGCCTGCACCGCTGGCACAGCCGCCCGCCCGTAACCTGGCCGGACCCGGCGCCGTGCAGCCTGCCGCCCTCGCGGCAGCAGTTTCTGTCCGAGGCGCAAAGCCTGGCGCTGCTGGCCAGCCAGGGCCTGGCGGTGGCCGGGCATGCCCGCTGCGCCGATGCCGACGCCGCCGTGGCCGCCTGGCGCGCCATCGGCGCGCCGGTGGCGCTGAAGGCCTGCTCGGCGCGCCTGCCCCACAAATCCGAACACGGCCTGGTGGCGCTGGGCCTGGACGACGAGCAGGCGCTGCGCGCCGCGCTGGCCCGGCAGGCGCAGGCGCTGGCCAGGCTGGGCGTGGACGACGCGGAATGGATCGTGGCGCGCATGCACGCCGGGCTGCACGAGTGCGCCCTGGGCATGCGCCACGACCCGGTGTTCGGGCCCGTGGTCATGGTGGGCAGCGGCGGCAAGTACGTCGAGGCCATGCAGGACGTGGCGCTGCTGCTGCCGCCCTTCAGCGCCGACGAGGTCATCGACAAACTGCGGGGCCTGCGCATCGGCACGCTGCTGGCCGGCGTGCGCGGCGATCCGCCCGCCGATGCGCAAGCGCTGGCCGAACAGGCGGTATTGCTGGGGCGTTGCGCGCTGGCGGCCGGCGGCCGCCTGGCGTCCATAGACGTCAACCCGGTGCTGGTGGGCGCGCAAGGCCAGGGCGCAGTGGCGGTGGACGCCCTGGTCGAGCTGGCCGCGCCAGACGCGCCTCCCGCCGCCTGACACCCCGTTCACCAGGAGATACCCATGCGTGGATACGCGATTCTTCTTGCCGCCGGCCTGGCGCTGCCGATAGCGCCCGCGGCGCACGCCCAGGCGGCGCCGGCGTGGCCCGCCCGCCCCATCACGCTGATCGTGCCGTTTCCGCCCGGCGGCACCACCGACCTGCTGGCGCGCCTGGTCGCGCATGCCGCCGGCAGCCGCCTGGGCCAGAACGTGGTGGTGGAAAACCGCCCCGGCGCGGGCGGCGGCATCGGGGCGGCCGCCGTGGCGCGGGCGCAGCCCGACGGCTACACGCTGGTCATGGGCACCCTGGGCACCCAGGTCACCAACCAGTTCATCTACAAGCAGGTGCCGTACGACCCGGCGCGCGATTTCGCGCCGGTAACGCTGGTGGCCAACTCCCCCAACGTGCTGTTGGCCAGCCCCGGGCTGGGCATTGCCACGGTGGCACAGCTGATCGAACAGGCGCGCCGCAAGCCGGGCCAGCTGAACTTTGCCTCGACCAGCCTGGGCGGCTCGCCGCACCTGTCGGGCGAGCTGTTCAACAGCATGGCCAAGGTGGACATCCGCCACGTACCGTACAAGGGCTCGGCGCCCGCCATGACCGGCCTGCTGGGCGGCCAGGTGCAGATCATGTACGACAACCTGCCTTCGGCCATGGGGCAGATCCGCGCCGGCGCCGTCCGGGCGCTGGCGGTGACCACCAGCGCCCGCGTGCCCCTGCTGCCCGACGTGCCCACCGTGGCCGAGGCCGGCTTGCCGGGCTATGAAGTCAATGCGTGGTTCGGCCTGCTGGCGCCGGCCGGCACGCCGGCCGCCGTGGTGGCGCGCATCCAGTCGGCCGTGGCCGAGGCGCTGGCCGAGCCCGGCACGCGCCGCCAGGTCGAGAACCTGGGCGCGATCCCGGTGGCGGGCACGCCGCAGGCCTTCGGCGCCACCATCCGCGCCGACACCGAAAAATGGCGCCAGGTCATCGCCAAGGCGGGCATCCAGCCGCAATAAACGGCAACCGGCATCGCAAAGGAGACCGACATGAACGACAAAGCAGGCAGGCTGCGCATCGGCTCGGGCGCCGGCTGGTGGGGCGACCGCATCGACCCCGCGCGCTGGAACGCCGAGCGCGGCGCGCTGGATTTTCTGTGCTTCGAGACCATGGCCGAAGCCACCGTATCGGCCGCCCAGGTGCGCAAGCGCCGCGACCCGGCCTTTCCGGGCTACGACACGTGGCTGGACGACCGCATGCGCGCGGTGCTGCCGCACTGCATGGCCAACGGCACGCGCATTGTCTCGAACCAGGGCTGGATCCATCCGCTGGCCGCGGCGCGGCGCGTGGCCGAGCTGTGCGCCGAAGCCGGCTGGAAGCAGGCCCGGGTGGCCGCCGTCAGCGCCACCGACCTCAGCGCCAGCATCGCGGCCGGCGGGCTGTCCATCATGGAAAGCGGCGCGCCCGTGGCGTCGGTGGCCAGTACGCTGATCTCGGCCGAGCCCTACGCGGGCGCCGAGGCCATTGTGCGGGCGCTGGACCAGGGCGCCGACATCGTCATCACCGGCCGCGTAGCCGACCCGTCGCTGTTCCTGGCGCCGATGATGCACCACTTCGGCTGGCACGCCGACGACTGGGCGCGGCTGGGGCAGGGCAGCGGCATCGGCCACCTGCTGGAATGCGGCGCGCAGGTCACCGGCGGCTATTTCGGCGACCCCGGCTACAAAGACGTGCCCGAGCCCTGGAACCTGGCCTTTCCGTATGCCGACGTCGAGGCGGACGGTACGGCCGAGATCGGCAAGGTCAGCGGCACCGGCGGCTGCATCGATCTGCGCACGGTAAAGGAACAGATGTTCTACGAGGTGCACGACCCGGCCCGCTACATCACGCCCGACGTGGTGGTGGACTTCACCACCGCGCGCCTGGAACAGGCGGGGCCCGACCGGGTGCGCGTCGGCGACATCTCGGGCCACCCGCGCACCGATACGCTGAAGGTTTCCATGGGCTGCACCGAGGGCTACATTGGCGAAGACATGTTCTTCTTCGCCGGCCCGGGCTGCCTGGGCAAGGCCCGGCTGGCCGAGACCATTCTGCGCGAGCGGCTGCGCCTGGCCGGGCTGCAGGCCGACGACCTGCGCATCGACTTCATCGGCGTCAACGCGGTGCACGGCGCCGCGTCGGCCGCGCCGGCCTGCGAGCCGGCCGAGATCGCCGTGCGCATCGCGGCGCGTTGCGCCACCCGCGCGCAGGCCGAGAAAATCGGCCGCGAAGTCGACGGCATGGCGGTCTGCGGCCTGGCCTCCACCGGCAAGCGCGTGCCCCACCAGGACCGGGTGCGCGAAGTGATCGGCCTGTGGTCCACCCTGGTGCCGCGCAACTCGGTGCAATGCGCCGTCGAATTCGTCTAGGAGCAACATCATGCGAGTCAGTTTGCGGCGCGTCGCGCACACCCGCTCGGGCGACAAGGGCAACACCTCGAACATTGCGGTGATCGCCTACGAGCCCGCGTTCTATCCGTACATCAAGCAGGCCGTCACGGCCGATGCGCTGCGCACGGTCTATAACGAAGCCGCGGTGCGCGGCGCCATCACGCGCTACGAGGTCGACGGCCTGGGCGTGCTGAACTTCGTGCTGGAAGGCGCCCTGGGCGGCGGCGTGTCGCGCAGCCTGGCGATCGACAACTATGGCAAGGCCCTGGCCAGCGCTGTGTTACGTTTGGAACTCGAGGTGCCCGATGCATTGGCACCGCTCCTGCGCGGACCAAAAACAGATTAAAGCCAGTGAGTGAGGAGAGATCGATGTTCGAAGACCTGAAGTCCAAGACCGCGCTGGTCACGGGCGCCTATAGCGGGCTGGGCCGGCACTTTGCCTGCCTGCTGGCGGGCGCCGGGGCGCGCGTGGCGCTGTGCGGGCGCCGCACCGAGCTGGGCCGCGAGGTGGCCGAGGCCATCGGCCGGCAGGGCGGCCGGGCCTGCGTGGTGCAAATGGACGTCACCCGGCCCGACAGCGTGCAGGCCGCCATCGACGCGGCCGCCGGCGAACTCGGCCCGCTGGACATCGTGATCAACAACGCGGGCGTCGCGCTCAGCGAGCCGGCGCTGGACATCTCCGAGCAGGCCTGGACCGATCTCATCGACGTCAACCTCAACGGCGCGTGGCGCGTGGCCCAGGCCAGCGCGCGCCATTTCCGCGCCGAAGGCCGGCCGGGCGCCATCGTCAATATCGCGTCGATCCTGGGACAGCGCGTGGCCTCGCACGTGGCGCCCTACGCGGCGGCCAAAGCCGGCCTGCTGCACCTGACGCGCGCGCTGGCGCTGGAATGGGCCCGCCACGGCATCCGCGTCAACGCCCTGGCGCCGGGCTATATCGCCACCGACCTGAATCGCGAGTTCTTTGCGTCCCCGGCGGGCGAAGCGCTGATCAAGCGCGTGCCGCAGCGCCGCCTGGGGCAGCCACAAGACCTGGACGGACCGCTGCTGCTGCTGGCCTCGGATGCGTCGGCATTCATGACGGGCTCGGTCATCGACGTCGACGGCGGCCACCTGGTCAGTTCGCTTTGAACCCTCGCTTATTGCCGCCTTCCGGCGGCGCACTGCATGGAGATGCTGCATGGACTTTTCTCTGCCCCCCGAGCTGGAGGACTACCGGAGCCGCGTGCGCCGCTTCGTCGACCAGGAACTGATCCCGCTGGAAGCCGACCCGGGCAATTTCGACGCCCATGAAAATATCGCCGAGGCCGCGCTGGAACAGGCACGCGCCAAGGCGCGCGAGGCGGGCCTGTGGGCCCTGCAGATGCCGCGCGAGCGCGGCGGCCAGGGCTTGCCCATGGTCGGCCTGGCCGCCTGCTACGAAGAAATGAACCGCTCGATCTTCGGGCCGGTGGCCTTCAACGCGGCCGCGCCCGACGACGGCAACATGCGCGTGCTGGCGCAGGTGGCCCGCCCCGACCAGAAAGACCGCTGGCTGCAGCCCATCATCGACGGCAAGGTCCGCTCGTCGTTCGTGATGACCGAGCCCAGCCCGGGCAGCGGCTCCGACCCGTCCATGATGCGCACCACGGCCACCCGCCAGAGCGACAAGTGGATCATCAACGGCCGCAAGTGGTTCATCACCGGAGCCGGCGTGGCGCGCCACTTCATCCTGATCGCCCGCACCTCGGACGACGCGCGCAAAGGGCTCAGCGCCTTTCTGTTCGATGCCGGCCAGCCGGGCTGGCGCATCGAGCGGCGCATTCCGATCATGGGGCCGGAAGAACACGGCGGCCATTGCGAACTGATTTTCGACGGCCTGGAAATCCCCGACGAAAACCGCCTGATGGAAATCGGCGACGGCCTGAAGCTGACGCAGATCCGCCTGGGCCCGGCGCGCCTGACGCACTGCATGCGCTGGCTGGGGCTGGCGCGCCGCTCCATGGAAGTGGCGGTCGACTACGTGGGGCGGCGCAGCAGCTTCGGCCAGAAACTGGCCGAGCGCGAAGGCGTGCAGTGGCTGCTGGGCGACGCTGCCATGCAGATCGAGATCGGCCGCCTGCTGACCATGCGCGCGGCGGCGCGGCTGGACCAGGGCGACTACGCTCGCAAAGAAATCTCCATGGCCAAGATCGTCGTGTCGGAAACCCTGCAGAAAGTGGTGGACACCGCGCTGCAGCTCAATGGCGCGCGCGGCTATTCGAAAGACACGCCGCTGGAATGGATCTACCGCTACGCCCGCCAGGCGCGCCTGGTCGACGGCGCATCGGAAGTGCACAAGATGGTGCTGGCGCGCTACCTGATGGACGAAGGCGACGCCTACTGGCGCTGGGACGACGCCGACGCGCCGCGCAAGGCCCTGGTATGAGCCCGCACGGCCGCCCGAAGGGCGAATCCTCCCTCGGGGAGGCAGTCGCGCAGCGACAGGAGGGTAGTCCAGTGAACGCGCACGGCCATCATCCGCCAGCGCAGCCCGAGTGGCTGCCCGCGCTGGCGGCCTACCTGGCGGCGCAGGGGCTGGGCGACGCGGCCGGCCTGCGCGTCCGGCCGCTGACCGGCGGGCAGTCGAACCCCACCTTCCTGCTGGAAGATGCCGGCGGGCTGCGCGTGCTGCGCAAGCAGCCGCCCGGCGCGCTGCTGCCCTCGGCCCATGCGGTGGACCGCGAATACCGCGTGATGTCGGCCCTGGCCGGCACCGCGGTGCCGGTGCCGCGCATGCTGCACTACTGCGAAGACCGCGGCGTGATCGGCACGCCGTTCTACTTGATGAGCTATGCGCAGGGCCGCGTGTTCATGGACCCGGCCCTGCCGGGGCTGGACCCGTCCGAGCGCGGCGCCGTCTACGCCGAGGCGGGCCGGGTGCTGGCCGCGCTGCACGCGGTGGCGCCCGGCGAAGCCGGGCTGGGCGACTACGGCCGCGCCGGCGACTACTACGCGCGCCAGGTCGCCCGCTGGACCCGGCAGTACCGCGACACCGAGACCGCGGCAATTCCCGCCATGGACGCGCTGATCGACTGGCTGCCGCGGCACTTGCCGGCCGACGACGGCCAGGTCTGCCTGGTGCATGGCGACTACCGCATCGACAACCTGGTGTTCGCCGCCGACGCGCCCCGCGCCATCGCGCTGCTGGACTGGGAGCTGTCCACGCTGGGCCACCCGCTGGCCGACCTGGCCTATCACTGCATGTGCTGGCGCATCCCGCCCAGCCTGTGGCGCGGCATTGCCGGCCTGGACCTGGCGGCGCTGGGCATCCCCGACGAGGCCGCGTTCGTGGCCGCCTATTGCCGCGCGCGCGGTATCGCCGCGCCGGCCAACTGGGACTTCTACCTGGCCTACAGCTTCTTCCGCATCGCCGCCATCCTGCAGGGCGTGTACGCGCGCGCCCGGGCGGGCAACGCCGCCGCCGACGACGCCCGCGAAATGGGCGCGCGCGTGGCGCCCCTGGCCGAGCTGGGGTGGCAGGCCGCCCAGCGTGAAACCGCCCGCCAGCCCTAGCCGGAGCCACCCCATGACAGCCCCATCCCACGACGAACTGCCGCCCAACGCCGCCAACCATGTGCCCCTGACGCCTCTGGGGTTCCTGCAGTGGGCGGCCGAAGTCTATCCGCAACGGCCGGCGCTGGTGCACGGCGATCGCAGCCAGAGCTGGCACGCCACGCGGCAGCGATGCCAGCAGATGGCGGCAGCGCTGCGGGCGTGGGGCGTGCAGCGCGGCGACGTGGTGGCGGTGCTGGCGCCCAACGTGCCGGCGCTGTACGAAGCGCATTTCGGCGTGCCCATGGCAGGCGCCGTGCTCAACGCCCTGAACACCCGGCTAGACGCCGCCACTCTGGCGTTCATCCTGGAACACGGCCGCGCCGCCGTCCTGCTGTACGACAGCGAATACGCCGGCGTGGTGCAGGACGTGCTGGGCCGGCTGGCCGCGCCGCCGCGCACGGTGCGCATCGAAGACGCGGAGTACGCGGGCGAACACGGCACGCTGGGCGACGCCGAATACGAAGCCTGGCTGGCCGCGCAGCCGCCCGACGCGGCGTGGCAATGGCCCGCCGACGAATGGCAGAGCATCTGCCTGAACTACACCTCGGGCACCACCGGCAACCCCAAGGGCGTGGTCTACCACCACCGCGGCGCCTACCTGAACGCCACCGGCAATGTGCTGGCCTGCGGCATGCCGCCGCATGCCGTGTATCTGTGGACGCTGCCGATGTTCCACTGCAACGGCTGGTGCTTTCCATGGACCCTGGCGGCGCTGGCGGGCACCAGCATCTGCCTGCGGCGGGTCGAGCCGGCGGCGATTTTCGACGCCATCCGGCGCCATCGCGTCGGCTACTTCTGCGCCGCGCCGGTGGTGCTGAACATGCTGATCAACGCGCCGGCCCAGGTGCAGCACCGCGCCACACACCCGGTGCAGGCGCTGACCGGCGGCGCCGCGCCGCCGGCCGCGGTCATCGAGGCCATGGAACGGCTGGGCGTCGGCGTCACGCATCTGTACGGCCTGACCGAAACCTACGGGCCGTCGGTCAGCTGCGCGTGGCATGACGAATGGGACGCGCTGCCCCTGGCCGAGCGCGCCGCGCTGAAAGCGCGCATCGGCGTGCGCAAGCTCAACGTCGAGCACGTGCAGGTGGTCGACGACCAGCTGCGGCCCGTGCCGGCCGACGGCGCGACCATGGGCGAGATCGTGCTGCGCGGCAATACGCTGATGAAGGGCTATCTGCACAACCCCGACGCCACGGCGGACGCCTTCGCCGGCGGCTGGTTCCATTCAGGCGACCTGGGCGTGGTGCACCCCGACGGCTATATCGAAATCAAGGATCGCGCCAAGGACATCATCATCTCGGGCGGCGAAAACATTTCCACCGTGGAAGTCGAAAGCGTGCTGTACCGGCACCCCGACATCCTGGAAGCCGCGGTCGTGGCGCGGCCCGACCCCAACTGGGGCGAAACGCCCTGCGCGTTCGTCACGCTGAAAGAAGGCGCGCACTGCACCGCCGAAGACGTGCTGCGGCATTGCCGCGAGCACCTGGCGCGCTTCAAGGTGCCGCGCACCGTGGTGTTCGGCCCGCTGCCCAAGACCGCCACCGGTAAGATCCAGAAATTCGTGCTGCGGGGCCAGGCGGCACAGCTGTAATAAGCAAGGTGCCTAATACGCAGGTGTCTGACTCCCGCAGGGTGTCAGACACCGTACGATTGAAGCCGCCTTTGCGCGCTTCGGTGTCAGGCACCCGCGGAGCCTGACACCTGGCTACATCCGGCCTCAGCCCTTGCGCAGCGCGCTGATCACGCCGTCGAGCTGCGACAGCATCTGCGCGATTTCCTGTTCGCTGACGTTCAGCGCCGGCATGAAGCGCAGCAGGTTGCCGCGCGGCGCGTTCAGCAGCAGGCCCTGCGGCTCGAGCTTGCGCGCGGCCTCGACGATGGCCGGGCCGTCTTCGCGGTCGAGGATCAGCGCGCGCAGCAGGCCCATGCCACGCTCGCCGCCCATGCCCCACTTGGCCGACAGGGCCAGCAGGCCTTCGGACAGCTGTTGCGCGCGGGTGCGCACCGTGTCCATGAAGCCCGGCGCGGTCAGGGTGTCGAACACCGCCACGCCCACCGCGGCCATCAGGGGGTTGCCGTTGTAGGTGCCGCCCTGGTCGCCATGCGCGAACACGCAGACGTCCTGGCGCGCCAGCAGCGCGGCCAGCGGCACGCCGCCGCCGATGCCCTTGGCCAGGGTCATGATGTCGGGCACCACATCGAATTGCTGGTAGGCGAACAGCGAGCCGGTGCGGCCCATGCCGGTCTGCACTTCGTCGACGATGAGCAGCAGCTGGTGTTCGTCGGCCAGCTGGCGCAGGCCCTTCATGAATTCCGGCGTGGCCGGGATGACGCCCGACTCGCCCTGCACCGGCTCGAGCATGATGGCCACCGTCTGGCCGTCGATGAGCGCGCGCACCGAATCCAGGTCGTTGAGCTCGGCCTTGGGAAAGCCCTCGACCTGCGGCGCGTACATGGTGTCCCAGCCCGGCTTGCCCGAGGCCGACATCGTGGCCAGGGTACGGCCGTGGAAGCCGTGGTTCATGGTGATGATCTTGTAGGCGCCGTTGCGCTTGACCCGGCCCCACTTGCGCGCCAGCTTGATGGCGCCTTCATTGGCCTCGGCGCCGCTGTTGGCGAAGAACACGCGGTCGAAACACGAGGCGCCGGTCAGGCGCAGCGACAGGTCGATGGACGGCTGGTTATAGAACGCCGGCGAAGGGTTCATCAGCTTGTCGGCCTGCTCGAGCAGGGCGCGCTTCATTTCGGGCGCGCAGTGGCCCAGCGTGTTCACCGCCCAGCCCTGCACGAAGTCGAGATATCGCTTGCCGGCATGGTCTTCCAGCCAGGAGCCCTGGCCTCGCACGAACACGAGGTCCGGGCGGGAGGTGATCTCCATCAGGGCGTTGACGTTGAACTGGCTGAATTCCATGGCGGTTCCTACGGAATGGGAAAAACAAGGGGTGTGGAAAACAAAGAATTTAGCACCGTATGGTTGCCGCCGGCGGGCCGGTGCGCCCCGCCGGCCGGATCATCGGCTGAACCCGCGGGCGGCGATGTCCCACACGCCCTCGACCACCCCGCCGCGATAGGCCACCAGGCTGTCGTGCAGATTGAAGGTCGGATCGACGTGCGCGGGGATCAGCAGCAGCGTGTCGCCCAGGCGCAGCGCCGCGTCGGCGGCCACTTTCAGCACGCCGTGCTCGTCGTTGGCGGCGGCATACTGCAGCCCGGCGCGGCCGGCCACTTGGGGCAGCCCGCACTCGATGGTGGTGGATTTCAGCCCGGCGTCGACCACGGCCCGGCCGGCGGCCGGCATGCTCATGACCGTGGCCAGCAGGAACAGGCTGTGGCGGAAAGCCAACGGCCCGGACCAGGCATTGGCCCCGTAGTCGCCGTCCATGAACGCGTACGAACCCGCTTGCATCTCGGTGTATACGCCCGAAGCGGCGTCGAACTCGGCGCTGCCCGTCCCGGCGCCGGTGATGCGGTCGCAGGGGATGCCGGCCGCCCGCAGCTGGCGCGCGCAGTCGGCGGCCGCCTGGGCCGCGCGGGCCGCCGTCGCGGCGCGTTCGGCGTGGCCGCGCACGTGCTGCGCCGAGCCGTGGTAGGCCTGCAGCCCGCCGAACACCACGCCGGGCAGTGACTGCGCCTGGCGCGCCAGGGCCACGGCCGCCGCCGCATCGGGCACGCCGCAGCGCCCCTGGCCCACATCGAACTCGACCAGCACATCAACCTGTGCCTGCGCGCGCGCCATGGCGGCCGAGATGTCGGCCAGGTTGCCGGCGTCGTCCACGCACACGCTGACGCGCGCCACGCGGGCCAGTTGCGCCAGCAGCGCCAGCTTGGCCGGGCCCACCACTTCGTTGCTGATGTGCACGTCGTCGATGCCCGCCGCCACGAACGGCAGGGCCTCGCTGACCTTCTGGCAGCAAATGCCGCGCGCGCCCAGCGCCAGCTGGCGGCGGGCGATCTCGGGACACTTGTGCGCCTTGGCATGCGGGCGCAAAGCCACGCCATGCCGGTCGGCCCAGGCCTGCATCAGGCGCAGGTTCGATTCGAACGCATCCAGGTCCAGCACCAGGCTGGGCGTGTCGACCCGCGCCAGCGGGTCGCCCGGCGCGGCCGCGGGCGGCAGGGCCGGAATCGATGCAGCAGGAGAGGCAGCCATGCGCGCTTCCTTTTCGTACGAACATGCCGGCCGCCAGACGCCGGGCGGCACACGGAAAAACGTAGTGTATCCCCAGGCAAACCCTAGGCATGCGGCGCGGCCGCGCATGACAAAATCCGTGGATTCACAAAAGGCGTGCTCAATCGACAGCGCCGTATCTGGAGAAGCTCTCATGTCCTTGAAGAACTGGATCAAGACCCTGGCGGTCGCGCTGGCCGTGGCCGGCGCCGCCGGCCCCGCCCACGCGCAGCAATTCTTCCGCATCGGCACCGGCGGCACGGCCGGCACCTATTACCCGGTGGGCGGCATGATCGCCAACGCCATCTCGCAGCCCGGCAAGCTGATCGCCACGGCGGTCGCCTCGAACGGCTCGGTGGCCAACATCAACGGCATCCTGGGCGGCTCGCTGGAAGCCGGCTTCACGCAGTCCGACGTGGCGTACTGGGCCTATACCGGCACCGGCACGTTCGACGGCAAGCCCAAGGCCGAAAACCTGCGCCTGATCGCCACCCTGTACCCCGAAAGCATCCACCTGGTGGCGCGCAAGGGGTCGGGCATCAAGTCGGTGGCCGACCTGCGCGGCAAGCGCGTATCCATGGACGAACCCGGTTCGGGCACCCTGGTCGACGTGCGCCTGATCCTGGGCGCCTTCGGCATGACCGACAAAGACATCGACGCCGAATACCTGAAGCCCAACCAGGCCGGCGACAAGCTCAAGGATGGCGGTCTGGACGCCTTCTTCTTCGTGGGCGGCGCCCCCGCCGGCGCCATCGCCGAGCTGGCCTCGAGCGGCGCGGGCATCGAGCTGGTGCCCATCGTCGGCCCGGAAATCGACAAGCTGCGCAGCCAGCAGCAGTTCTTCACTCCCGACACCATCGCCGCCGGCATGTACCAGGGCATCGGCGAAGTGAAGACCATCTCGGTGAACGCGCAGATGGTCACGTCCACCAAGCTGTCGGAACAGACGGTCTACGACATCACCAAGGCGATGTACAGCGACGCCACCCGCAAGATGCTGGACAACGGCCACGCCAAGGGCAAGCTGATCACCAAGGAAAACGCCGTCAAGGGCGCCGGCATTCCGTTCCATCCGGGCGCCGAGAAGTTCTACAAAGAAGCAGGCCTGCTGAAGTAACTTGCTGCAAAGCCCGCTGCGCGCCGGGCAGGCTGCCCGGCGCGCGGCTTTTTTTATAAGGCCTGGCGATGGAAATCGACCACGACAAGACCCAGAAACTGGCGGAACAATTCGATTCTGAAATCCGCTTCCGGCCGCTGGCCAAGACCGCCACCTGGATCGTTTCGTTCCTGCTGGTGTCGCTCTCGCTGTTCCACTATTACACGGCCGGCTTCGGCCTGCTGCGCGAGGCCACCCACCGCGGCGTGCACCTGGCTTTCGTGCTGAGCCTGATCTTCCTGGTGTTCGGCTTCAGCAAGGCCCATTACCAGCGCGAGCCGCGCTCGACCCTGCTGACGCCGGGCGGCGTGCCGCTGTACGACTGGATCATCGCCATCGCGCTGGCTTTCAGCGTGCTGTATATCCCGTACATCTTCGACGACCTGGCCTTCCGCGTCGGCAACCCGTTGCCGCTCGACGTCTTCATGGGCACGGTGCTCATCGTCGGCCTGCTCGAAGGCACGCGGCGCGCCATGGGCTGGCCGCTGCCCATCATCGCGCTGGTGTTCCTGGCCTACGCCGCGTTCGGCCCCGTCTTCCCGGGCCTGCTCAAGCACGCCGGCAACAGCTGGCCGCAGATCGTCAACCACATGTACCTGACCAGCCAGGGCATCTACGGGGTGGCGGTCGGCGTGGTGGCCACCTATGTGTTCCATTTCGTGCTGTTCGGCGTGCTGGCCAGCCGCATCGGGCTGGGGCAGCTGTTCCTGGACGTGGCCTCGACCCTGGCCGGCCGGTACGCGGGCGGCCCCGCCAAGGTGTCGGTGTTCGGCTCGGCCATGTTCGGCATGCTGTCGGGCTCGTCGGTGGCCAACGCGGTCACGGTGGGGTCGCTGACCATTCCGGCCATGATCCGCATCGGCTACCCGCGCCATTTCGCGGCCGGCGTCGAAGCCGCGTCCAGCACCGGCGGGCAGATCACCCCGCCCATCATGGGCGCCGCGGCCTTCCTGATGATCGAGTTCCTCGACATCCCGTACCAGCAGATCATCCTGGCCGGCATCTTCCCGGCTTTCCTGTATTTCTTCGGCATGTTCATGCAGGTGCACTTCGAGGCCAAGCGCGAAGGCCTGCGCGGCCTGCGCGCCGACGAAATGCCCAACCTGCGCGACTCGTTCAAGCGCCGCTGGCCCACGCTGCTGCCGCTGGTGGCGCTGATCGCCGTGCTGGCCAGCGGCCGCACCCCGTACCTGGCGGCCTTCACCGGCATCACCGGCTGCATCCTGGTGGGCCTGCTCAATCCGTACCAGCGCCTGAAGCTGCGCGACCTGTACGACTCGTTCGAGACCGGCGCCAAGTACGCGCTGGCCGTGGGCGCGGCGGCCGGCACCGTGGGCCTGGTGATCGGCGTGGTCACGCTTACCGGCGTGGGCTTCAAGGTCTCGTACATCGTCATCAGCGCGGCGCAGGCCATTGCCGGCGGCGTAGGCGCCGTCATCCCGGACGTCATCGCCAATACGCAGACCCTGACCCTGATCGCGGCGCTGGTCATGACTGGCATCGTCTGCATTCTGATGGGTTGCGGCATCCCCACCACGGCCAATTACCTGATCATGGTGGCCGTGGCGGCGCCCACGCTGGTGCAGTTGGGCGTGCAACCCATCGCGGCGCACTTCTTCGTGTTCTATTTCGGCATCCTGGCCGACATCACGCCGCCGGTCGCGCTGGCCGCCTACGCCGCGGCCGGCATGGCCGGCAGCGATCCTTTCAAGACCGGCAATACGGCCTTCCGGCTGGGCATCACCAAGCTGATCGTGCCATTCGTGTTCGTGTTCTCGCCATCGCTGCTGATCTCGGTGCAGGGCTTCTCGTGGTACGCCTTCTTCGTGACCCTGCTGGGCTGCATGATCGGCCTGGTGCTGCTGTCGGCGGCGCTGTCGCGCTACCTGCTGGTCGGCCTGAAAACCTGGGAACGCTGGCTGTGCGTGGTGGGCGCGCTGCTGACCATCATTCCCGGGCTGGCCTCCGGCCTGGTCGGGCTGGCGGTATGCATCCCGGTGTTCATTCGCCAGCTGGCCCAGTTCAAGGCGGAAAAAGCCCTGCCGGCGGCTTGAAAACGGGGGCGCTTCCCGGTTGTGGGGACGGATCATTGCCCCGCCGCCGGCCAGCCCCGGCGCGATCCGTTGTATATCGCCAACCCGGGGCAACCAAGTTGCCCCGGATGACGATTCAGCGTACAGTTAAAAGCACGTTTGCTGGTTTGCCGATCTGCGGGCCGACTGGGCAAACTGGCACAAACACTGCGCCATATGTTCGATATCCTCGTTTATCTGTTCGAAAACTACTACACGCCGCAAGCCTGTCCCGCGGCCGACGTTCTCGCCAAACGCCTAGCGGCCGCAGGCTTCGAGCACGAAGACATCGACGACGCGCTGGGCTGGCTCTACGGCCTGGCCGAAACCACCGAACGCTGCGTCGATCTCGCCCAGGCGCCCAGTTCCGGCATCCGCATCTACACCGATTCCGAATACCAGCAGCTGGGCACCGAATCCATCGGCTTCATCGCCTTTCTTGAATCGGCCGGCGTGCTGCCCGCGCCCCTGCGCGAAATCGTCATCGACCGCGCCCTGGCCGCCCCCGAAACCCCGGTGTCGCTGGCCAAGACCAAGATCATCGCCCTGATGGTCCTCTGGAGCCAGGAAGCCGAGATCGACAACCTGGTCCTCGAAGAACTGCTCGACGACGACGGTGCGCGCCGGCTCCACTGAGCCGTGAACTACGCAGGCCGTTTCGCCCCCAGCCCCAGCGGGCCGCTGCACCTTGGTTCACTAGTGGCCGCCCTGGCCAGCTGGCTGGACGCGCGCGCCCATGGCGGGCGCTGGCTGCTGCGCATCGAAGACGTCGACACGCCCCGCACCGTGGCCGGCGCGGCCGGCATCATCATGGAACAACTGCGCGCGCTGGGGCTGCACTGGGACGGCGACGTCCTGTGGCAGTCGCGGCGCGGCCCCGCCTACCAGCAGGCCTTCGATACCCTGGCCGCGCGGGGCCTGGTGTATGGCTGCGGCTGCACCCGGCGCGAAATCGCCGACTCATCGCTGCGCGGCGCGGGCCCGGGGCCCGACGGCGAACGGCCCTACCCCGGCACCTGCCGCCACGGCCTGCCGCCGGGCCGCCAGGCGCGCGCCTGGCGGCTGCGCGTGCCGGCCGGCACCGAAACCTTCACCGACCGCTGGCTGGGGCCCCAGCAGCAAGACGTGGCACAGGCCGTGGGCGATTTCGTGCTGCGCCGCGCCGACGGCCTGTGGGCGTATCAGCTGGCCGTGGTGGTAGACGACGCCGAACAGGGCATCACCGACATCGTGCGCGGCGCCGACCTGCTCAGTTCCACCGCGCGCCAACGCGTGCTGGCGCGGCTGCTGGGCGTCCCGGCGCCGCGCGTCATGCATGTGCCGTTGATCACCGACCCCGCCACCGGCCTGAAACTGTCGAAGCAGAACGGCGCGCCGCCACTGGACACCACCCGGCCCCTGGCCATGCTGGCCCAGGCCTGGCAGGCCCTGGAATTCCCCCCGTTTCCCGCCGCCACCCCCGCCGCCTTCCTGGCCCAGGCCACCCCCCAATGGGCCGCCCGCTTCGGAAGGTAGCCAACCCAGGTGTGATGTACCCAGGTGTCTGACTCCCGCAGGGTGTCAGACACCGTTGTGTGGCATGGCTGTCTCAGCCGTACGGTGTCTGACACCTGCGGAGTCAGACACCTGGCGCCCTGCTACAACGGCTGCCGATCCGCGCCCAGCATGCGCACCAGCAAGCCGGTGCCGTCTTCGCCGACCCGCACTTCGCCATAGCGGGCGGCCGCGTAGCGCTCGGCCTGGCCTTCGGGGAAGAAATACGCATTAGTGACGATGCGCACCTGCCCGGCCCGCAGGCGGTAGCGCAGGGCGATCTCCTGGCTGGCGTGCGGCTGCGCGCCGGCCTGGATGCGCGCCACCTGCGCCACGCCGCTGCCGTCGGGCACCAGCACCACGTAGCCGTCGGGCGCCGGCGCGGCATCGGGGTCGGCGGCCAGGCGCTGCATCACCTCGTTGCCGGCGGCGAACCGCAGGGCCATGTAATCGCCCTGCATCAGCGAACGCGGATCGACCGGCGCCAGTTCCAGGATGGCGACCCGCCCGTGGGCCAGCAGGGCCTCGCGCTGCCAGATGGCGCCATTGACCACGGCCAGGGCCAGCGCCAGCCCGCCCAGCACCACGGCCGTGCGCCAGCGCAGCGCCGCCGGGGCCGGGCCCGCCATGGCGGCGGAAGGCGGCTCGGCCGTGCGCATCAGGCGCGGCACCAGCCACACCAGGGCGCGCAGGAAGAACATCAGCAGCGCGGCGGCGCCCAGCCACAGGGCCTTGTCGAGCAGGGGCACCTGCAATTGGTAGTAATAAACCACCAGGTAGGCCAGCAGGCTCAGGCCGCCGAAGATCGTCAGGCGCGAACGGTTCAGGCCGAAGCCCAGCAGCATCCAGGCCAGCGCGAAGGCGATGCCCGGGCTGGGCAGCCAGCACAACCCCAGCGCCAGCAGGCCCAGCGGCACGCCCCACAGCACCCCGGCGGTCAGCACGCGCCGGCGCGGCCACAGCACCGCCAGGGCGCAGGCCACCGGCAGCAGCACGGCCGCCACGGTCAGCATGGCGGTTACCGGGTTCAGCTGCCAGATCACCGGCAACTGCGCCAGCGACACGCCGCCTGCCGCCCACACCATGCCCTGCACCGCCAGCACGAAGGCCCAGGCCAGCGGCAGCAGCACGTTGGGCCGCGTGCGCGCCAGGCGGTGGCCCACGCAGAACGCCACGGCGGCTGTCCAGGCGCCGACCACGGCCACCGGCAGCCAGACGAAAGTGGCGCGCACGGTGTCGAAATCGAGCCACATGTCGAGCAGGTCGTTGTCCATCAGGCCGGGCACCAGGCCCAGCCAGATCAGCCCGGCCAGCGCCAGGGCGATCATCCAGGCGCTAAGGAAGCGCAGCAGCGCCTCGGGCGCCAGGGCGTACACCGCCACGCCCAGCAGCAGCACGAAGGCGCAGGCGCTGGACAGCGAGGCCGACTGGGACAGGCCGAACGCCACCAGTATCTGCCCGGCAAAGCCCATGGCCGTGGCGCACTGCCGCCAGAACGGCCCGGCATCGGTGCGCAGCACGGCCACCGCCACGGCGCACAGCACCAGGCCCACCACCATGGCGCCCTGCTGGGTCTGCACCAGGCCCGACACCGCCAGGAACAACAGCAGCAGCAGGGTGGTCAGCCAGGCGCTCAGGCCCAGCAGCCCCTGCACGTACCAGGCCGGCCCCAGCTGGGGCTCGACATCGGGGTCGGCCAGGCCGGCCACCGGGCCGCCCGCGTCGGCCGGCGTCACGGCATTGCCGGCCGACGCGCCGGCCGGCTCGGCATCGGCCAGCGCACGCCCCGCGGGCGGCTCGGCCGCCAGCCGGCGCAGCCAGCGCGCGGCCCACACCGCTTCGGCCATCAACAGGCCGGCCAGCGGCAGGATGGCCCAGACGCCGGGTTCCAGGCTGAGCAGCCATTCGCCCGCCAGGCGCATCGATACGCAGATGACGCCGGCGGCCAGCATGGCCAGGATGAGCAGGTCGCGGCGGGCGCGCTGGTAGTAGTAGCCCAGGCCCAGCGTCGCCACCGCCCAGGCCGCGCCGGTAACCGAGCCCAGCCCGCGCAGCACCGAATCGCCGAACGTCAGCGCCAGCACCAGGGTGCCGATGATCAGGGCCGCCAGCACGCGCGGCCCGACCCGGGTGCCGGCCCGCCAGCGCCAGGCGGCGCATTCCCAGGCGGCCAGCAGCAGCAGGTTCAGGGCCGCCAGCAGCAGGGTGGGCAGGCCGGGGCCGATGGCCCACCAGAACAGCCCGGATTCTCCTAAATAGAGCAGCGCCGCCACGTTGACGACCACCACCCACAGCAGCCACACCGCCTGGCTGGCCGCCACCAGCGCCCACGGCAGCAGCAGCGCGGCCCACCAGGCGAACAGTTCCCAGGTATCGGCGCCAGTCTGATAAGTTTGGCCCAGCAGGGCCAGCAGGGCCCCCAGCAGCAGCCCGGCCAGCGCCAGCAGCGCCCCGGGGGCGTAACGGCGCGCTCCGGCGGCGGCGCGCAGGCGCCAGCCGGCCCATGCCGCTGCCAGCACGCACGCCGCCAGCAGCGCCTGCGCGCCGGCAAAGCGCTGGATTTTCGACATGTCTTGCCAGTTGGCGGCCACCCAGCAGATCACGGCGCTGCCCAGCAGCCAGACGCCCAGCCATAGCGTGCCGCGGGCCAGAAATTGCCGCCAAGCGTGCAGTTCCGAACCCGCCTGTCCTGCAGCCCCGACTTGCATGCGGCGAATCTCCCCTCGTATCATCCGCGCTACACCGGCGGGTCTACCGCCACTGGATACCCATGAGCAAAACGCTGATTATTGCCGAGAAGCCCTCGGTAGCCCTTGATATATCACGCGCCCTCGGAGGCTTCGCGCGCGAGGGCGACTATTTTGAAAGCGAACGTTACGTGCTCGCTTCCAGTATCGGGCATTTGCTCGGCCTTGTCGCGCCCAACGATCCCGTCAAGGGAAAATGGAGCTTCGCGCACCTGCCGGTCATCCCGCCCGAATTCGAACTCGGCCCGGCCGACAAGCGCTCGGCCGAACGCCTGAAGCTGCTGGTCAAGCTGGCCAAGCGCAAAGACGTCGACGCGC
Source organism: Bordetella petrii (assembly GCF_017356245.1). Lineage (NCBI taxonomy): Bacteria > Pseudomonadati > Pseudomonadota > Betaproteobacteria > Burkholderiales > Alcaligenaceae > Bordetella > Bordetella petrii. The sequence continues at coordinate 745,003 of NZ_JAFMZZ010000004.1, read as the reverse complement.
TCATCAACGCCTGTGATGCCGGGCGCGAGGGCGAACTGATCTTCCGCTACATCATCCAGTACGCGGGGGTGAAGAAACCCATCCAGCGCCTGTGGCTGCAGTCCATGACGCAGGCCGCCATCCGCGAAGCCTTCTCGAACCTGCGCGACGACGTCCAGCTCAAGCCCCTGGAAGCCGCGGCCCGCTCGCGCGCCGAGGCCGACTGGCTGGTGGGCATCAACGGCACCCGCGCCATGACCGCCTTCAACAGCAAAGACGGCGGCTTCTTCAAGACCCCGGTGGGCCGCGTGCAGACACCCACGCTGGCCATCGTGGCCGAGCGCGAAGCGCGCATCCGCGCCTTCGTGCCGCGCGACTACTGGGAAGTGCACGCCACGTTCGTGGCCGCCGCCGGCCTGTACCAGGGCCGCTGGATCGACCCCGACTTCAAGAAAGACGAACGCGACCCCGAAAAGCGCGAATCGCGCCTGTGGTCGCAGGCCGCCGCGCAAAGCGTGGTGGCCGCCTGCCGCGAACAGCCGGGCAGCGTCACCGAAGAATCCAAGCCCTCGACCCAGATGTCGCCGGCCCTGTACGACCTGACCTCGCTGCAGCGCGACGCCAACGGCCGCTTCGGCTTCTCGGCCAAGACCACCCTGGCGCTGGCCCAGACCCTGTACGAACGCCACAAGGCGCTTACCTATCCGCGTACCGACTCGCGCTACCTGCCCGAAGACTACCTGGGCACCGTGCGCGACACCATGCAGGCCCTGGCCAAGGGCGGCTCGAACGCCGTGGGGCAGCTGTCGCGCCATGCGGGCACCGTGGTGGCGCAGAACTGGGTCAAGCCCAACCGGCGCATCTTCGACAACAAAAAGGTGTCGGACCACTTCGCCATCATCCCCACGCTGCAGATCCCGCACGACCTCAGCGAGGCCGAGGCCAAGCTGTACGACCTGGTGCTCAAGCGCTTCCTGGCGGTGTTCTTCCCGGCCGCCGAATACCGCGTCACCACCCGCCTGACCGAAGTGCAGGGCCATCGCTTCAAGACCGAAGGCAAGGTGCTGGTGGCGCCGGGCTGGCTGGCCGTGTACGGCAAAGAGGCCCAGGGCGAAGACGCCAACCTGGTGCCGGTGGCCGACAACGAAACCGTGCGCACCGAAGACGTCGAGGCCGTGGGCCTGTCCACCAAGCCGCCGGCGCGCTACAACGAAGCCACGCTGCTGTCGGCCATGGAAGGCGCCGGCAAGCTGGTCGACGACGAAGAACTGCGCGAAGCCATGTCCGAGCGCGGCCTGGGCACGCCGGCCACCCGCGCGGGCATCATCGAAGGCCTGCTGGGCGAAGGCTACCTGCGCCGCGAAGGGCGCGACCTGGTGCCCACCGCCAAGGCGCGCCAGCTCATGACGCTGCTGGCCGGGCTGGACGTCACCGAACTCACCTCGCCCGAGCTCACCGGCGAATGGGAACACAAGCTCAAGCAGATCGAGCAGGGCGGACTGGGCCGCGAAGCGTTCATGCGCGAAATCGCCCAGATGACCCAGGTCATCGTCAAGCGCGCCAAGGAATACGAGCGCGACACGGTGCCCGGCGACTACGCCACCCTGCAGACGCCATGCCCCAAGTGCGGCAGCGTGGTCAAGGAAAACTACCGGCGCTACGCCTGCACCCAGTGCGATTTTTCCATCGGCAAGCACCCGGGCGGCCGCACCTTCGAACTGCCCGAAGTCGAAGAGCTGCTGGCCAAGCGCGAAATCGGCCCGCTGCAGGGCTTCATCAGCAAAATGGGCCGGCCGTTCGCCGCCATCCTGCGCATCAGCGACGAATACAAGCTGGAATTCGACTTCGGCCAGAACGATGACGACGACAGCGAACCGGTCGATTTTTCCGGCCATACGCCGGTGGGCGCCTGCCCCAAATGCGGCTCGCGCGTGTTCGAGCACGGCCTGAGCTACGTGTGCGAAAAGTCGGTCGGGCCCGACAAGACCTGCGATTTCCGCTCGGGCAAGATCATCCTGCAGCAGGAAATCTCGCGCGAGCAGATGCACAAGCTGCTGACCGACGGCCGCACCGACCTGCTCGACGGCTTCGTGTCCAGCCGCACCAACCGCAAGTTCAAGGCGTTCCTGGTGCGCCAGCCCGACGGCAAGGTCGGCTTCGAGTTCGAGCCGCGCCCCGCCAAGCCGGGCCGCGCGCCGGCCAAGACGGCGGCGGGCAAGGCTCCCGCCAAAACCGCCAAGACCGCCGCCAAAACGGCGGGCAAGACGGCGGCCAAGAAAGCCGCGCCCCGGAAAACCGCCGCCAAGAAAGCGCCAGCTAAAAAAGCCGCCGCCAAGAAAACCGCCTGAAGCCGCCCGCCATGAACACCGTTGCGCCCGACCAAGCCTACCTGCAGCAGTTCTCGCTGGCGGGCCAGGTGGCGCTGGTAACCGGCTCGGCGCGCGGCCTGGGGCTGTGCATCGCGCGGGCGCTGGCCGGCTGCGGCGCCCACGTGCTGATCAACGGCCGCAATGCCGCGGCGGTGCAGGCCACTGCCGCCGCGCTGCGCGGCGAGGGGCTGGCGGCCTCGGCGCTGGCCTTCGACATCAGCGACGACGACGCCATGAGCCGCGCCTTTGCGCGCATCGACGCCGAGCACGGCCGCCTGGACATCCTGGTCAACAACGTCGGGGCCCGCAACCGTAAAACCCTGCGGGCCATCTCGCCGGCCGAGATCCGCGCGCTTATCGACACCGACCTGGTGGCCGGCATGCTGCTGGCCAAGCTGGCCGCCGAGCGCATGGTGCGCCAGGGCGCCGGGCGCCTGATCGCCGTTACCTCGGTGGTGGGCGAACTGGCGCGGGCCGGCGACGCCGTCTACCCGGCCGCCAAGCAGGGCCTGACCGGCATGATGCGGGCGCTGGCCGCCGAATTCGGCCCGCTGGGCATCACCAGCAATGCCATCGCCCCCGGCACCTTCGCCACCGAAACCAATGCGGCCTACGTGGCCGACCCCGCCCTGCACGACCCCATGGCCGCCCGCAACCCCATGGGGCGCTGGGGCCGGCCCGAAGAAATCGCCGGCGCCGCGGTGTTCCTGGCCTCGCCGGCGGCCTCGTATGTCAATGGCCAGGTGCTGGCCGTGGACGGAGGCCTGTCCATCCTGTTCTAGGCCCCGGCCCCGCCGCCGGACGAACAGCCTGCCTACTATGCAACGACACTCCAGAGGTTCATCGGCATGAAGCAGCATTTCATCGACAACCGCCCGGTTCCCGGCGCTTCGGGCGAATCCATTCCCGTGCTGGATCCTTCCACCGGCCAGCAGTACGACAGCATTCCGCGCGGCAACGCGGCCGACATCGACCTGGCCGTGCAGGCCGCGCGGCGCGCCTACGACGAAGGCGCCTGGGGCAGGCTTACCGCTGCCGAACGCGGCCGCCTGATGCTGAAGCTGTCGGTCAAGATCCTGGACCACGCCGACGAACTCACCGACATCGAATCGCGCGATTGCGGCAAGCCCACCAAGCAGGCCCGCGCCGACGTCACGGCGGTGGCGCGCTATTTCGAATACTACGGCGGCGCGGCCGACAAGCTGCACGGCGAAACCCTGCCTTACCAGAACGGCTACACCGTGCTGACGCTGCGCGAGCCGCACGGCGTTACCGGGCACGTGGTGCCCTGGAACTATCCGCTGCAGATCTTCGGGCGCAGCGTGGGCGGCGCGCTGGCGGCGGGCAATGCCTGCGTGGTCAAGCCCGCCGAAGACGCCTGCCTGTCGCTGCTGCGGCTGGCCGAGCTGGCGGCCGAAGTGGGCTTCCCGCCGGGCGCCATCAATATCGTCACGGGCTACGGCCACGAAGCCGGCGACGCCCTGACGCGCCACCCGGGCATCGACCACATCTCGTTCACCGGCTCGCCGCGCATCGGCGTGCTGGTCACCCAGGTGGCGGCCGAACGCCACGTGCCGGTCACGCTGGAACTGGGCGGCAAGTCGCCGCAGATCGTGTTCGGCGACGCCGATCTCGACGCGCTGGTGCCGGTGGCCGTCAACGCCATCGTGCAGAACGCCGGCCAGACCTGCTCGGCCGGCAGCCGCCTGCTGGTCGAGCGCAGCGCCTACGACCGCGTGCTCGAACGCCTGTCGCAGGCCTTCTCGGCCCTGCGCGCCGGCCCCGCCGCCATGGACCTGGACTGCGGCCCGCTGATCCGCAAGACCCAGCAGGAACGCGTGCAGGGCTTCCTGAAAGCCGCCGCGCAAGACGGCATCGCCACCGCCGCGCAGGGCAGGATCGCCGACGGCGCGCCCGCCGAAGGCTACTACCAGGCGCCCACGCTGCTGGACAACGTGCCGGTCGATCACCGCCTGGCCCAGGAAGAAGTGTTCGGCCCGGTGCTGGCGGCCATGCCTTTCGACGACGAAGCCGACGCGGTCCGCATCGCCAACGCCACCGAATACGGCCTGGCGGCCAGCGTCTGGACGCGCGACGGCGCGCGCCAGCTGCGCATCGCGCGCAAGGTGCGCAGCGGCCAGGTGTTCATCAACAACTACGGCGCCGGCGGCGGCATCGAACTGCCGTTCGGCGGCGTCAAGGCCAGCGGCCACGGGCGCGAAAAGGGCTTCGAGGCGCTGTACGGCTTCACCGTGCTGAAAACCATCTCGATCAAGCACGACTGAGCATCGCGCCGACGCCTGGCAATGTCAGGTGTCTGACTCCCGCAGGGTGTCAGACACCTGCGACTACCGCCAATTCTTCCCCGTGCGGGCCGCCACCACTTGTGGGTCGTGCAGCAGCACGTCGGCGAACTGGCGCACCAGCCCCGACGGCTCGGCATCCTGCCGCGTGACCAGGTGCAGGTCGCGCAACGCCCAGCCATCCTGCAACGGAATGGCCATGAGCGCGCCTTCGCGCACGAGCGGCTCGGCCACGCTGGCCGGCACCACCGCCACGCCCACGCCGGCGCGCACCAGGTACAGCACCGAACTGAAATCGTGCGCATGCACGCGCACGCTGACCGTCTTGCCCAGCCGTTCGGCCTGGGTCTGCACGAACTGGAAGTTGCTGCTGGCCCGTTCCATGCAGACCTGGCCATGCGCCAGCACATCCGCGTAGGCGACGCTGGGGCGCTGCGCCAGGGCATGGTCGATGGGGGCCGCGCAGATCAGGCGGTCGATCGCATAGAGCTCGCAGCTCAGGTCGGCATCGTCGACCTTGCCCGCGCAGATGCCGATATCGGCCTCGCCGCGCTGGATCTTGCCGGCGATGGACAGGCTGTCCTGCTCTTTCAGATTGACATCGATGTGCGCGTTGGACGTCAGGAAGCGCGCCAGGCTGGGAATGATGAAGCCGTTCAGCGAACTGCTGTTGGCCAGCAGCCGCACGCTGCCTTTCAGGTTGCGCGCGTAGGCGCTGACCTCGGCCTGCATCGCCTGCAGGTTGTCCAGCACGATGTCGACGTGGCGCGCCAGCGCCTCGCCGGCCGGCGTCAGGCTCATGCCCCGCGCAGAACGCACGAACAGCGGGCTGCCGGCGGCGTATTCCAGGTTTTTCAGCCGGTAGCTGGCCGACGGCGCCGTCATGTGCATCGTGGCCGCGCCCGCCGACAGGTTGCCGGCCTGCAGGATGGCCTTGAACAGGCGCAGGTCTTTCAGCTCATAGGACATCGATTCCTCCGTGTGCGCAGCAGGTCGCGGGCAGGGCGGAATAGCCGTCCGGGGCCGCGTCGCGGCGGCCTCGCCGTGGCCGGATCAGGCGCCCGTCTTGCGCGCCTTTTCGTCCAGGAACGCGCGCATGTAGCGCCCCGGCTCGCCCGTGTCGAACGCCGCGCCGAACTCCAGCACGCCGTTCTTCAGCGAAACATCCAGCGGCTCGTCTTCCCATTCGCGCAGCAGGCGCTTCTGCTGGGCCAGCGCGCGCTGCCCCAGCCCGGCAAGCATACTCGCTACGCGGTCGACCTCGGCATCCAGCCCGGCCGCCGGCACGACGCGGTCCAGCAGGCCCCAGGCCTCGGCCTGCTTGGCGTCGGCGATTTCCCCGGTCAGCAGCATCCAGTTCGACCGCGCCTTGCCGATCAGCCGCGGCAGCAGCGCGGCGTGAATGATGGACGGCACGCCGACCTTCACTTCGGGCATGCCCATGTGGGCCTGGTCTGATGCGATGCGCAAGTCGCACGACAGCGCCAGCTCCATGCCGCCGCCCAGACACCAGCCGGGAATGCGTGCGATCACCGGCGCGCGCAGCAGCCGCACGCCGTCGCACAATTGCCGCAGGCGGTCGATGTACGCGATGGCGCTGGCGTGGTCGAAGAACGCCATTTCCTTGATGTCCGAACCCGCCACGAAAGCCTTTTCTTGCTGGGCCCGCAGCACCAGCACCTTGACGTCGTCGCGCTGGTCGATGTGCGACAGCATGCCGATCAGGCTTTCCACGACAGCGGCGCTGAGAATGTTGAGCTTGCCCGCGTCGCGGATTTCCAGCGTGCCGACGCCGTCGTCGCGCAGCGAGAAAGCGGCGTGCGGATAGGTGGGAATCTCGATGGCCATGGTGATCCTAGAGTTTTTCGAAACCGATGTCGTTCACGACTTTCTGCCACACGGTATTCGACCGCTTGATCATGGCGGCGAACTGGTCGCGCGACGTGTAGTCGGGCACGGCGCCCAGGCGCTCGATGTCCGACGCCACTTTCGGGTCGGCCAGCGCCTGCTTCACCGCCTGGTTCAGCTGGTCCAGCACCGGCTCGGGCGTGCCCGCCGGCGCGGCCAGCCCGAACCACGAAGGCGTGTTCAACTGAGGGTAGCCGACCTCGGCATAAGTGGGAACATCGGGCAGGCTTTCGATCCGCTTGGGCGAGGCAACCGCCAGCGCGCGCAGCTTGCCCGACGCCAGGAAGCCCGCCGACGAAGGCAGGTTGTCGAACACCACCTGCACCTGTCCGGCCATCAGGCCGACCAGCGCCGGGCCCAGGCCCTTGTACGGCACGTGCAGCATCTTCGTACCGGTGGAGCTCAGGAACAGCTCGCCGAACAGGTGGCTGTAGCCGCCGCTGCCTGACGAGCCGAACGAATAGTGGTCAGGGTCGGCCTTCAGGCGGGCGATGAGCTGGTCGAAGGTCTTGATGTCGGAATTGCCGGGCACGTCCAGCACCCCCAGCACATTGGCCAGGTTGCTGATGGGCGCGAAATCCTTGACGGGGTCGTACTGGGGCTTGGCATGCACGCTGGGGTTCACGGCGTGCGAGCTTTCCACCGCCATCACCAGGGTGTAGCCGTCCGGCCGTTCGCGCGCCGCATAGCCGCTGCCGACCGCGCCGCCGGCCCCGGGCTTGTTCACCACCACCACGGTCTGCCCCAGCGCTTCGCCCAGCTTGGGCGCCACCACGCGGGCCATCAGGTCGGTGGTGCCGCCCGGCGCATAGGGCACCACCAGCGTGACCGGGCGGTCGGGGTAGGCGGCGCTGGCCGGGGCGCTTGCGGCGCCGAAGACCAGCGCCGCGGCGGCGGCAGTCGTGCGGAAAGTCGGTTTCATCTTTTGTCTCCTGTGTCGTGCAAGGGGTGGAATAGCGAAAAAAGGCGATATCGGGGCGGCTTGCCGCGCTCAAGGCTCGCCCAGCACCTCGCGCGTGTGCTCGCCCATCAAGGGCGGCGGACGCATGGGCGATGTGTCATCGCGGCCCAGCATGGGGTTGCGCACCAGCGGAATGTCGCCGAAGCGGGGATGCGGCGCATGCTTCAGCATGGCCCGGTGGCGCACCTGTTCGTCGGCAAAGACCTCGTCCAGCCCATTGACGGGCCCCCATGCGATACCCGCCGCTTCCAGGCCGCCGGCCCAGTGGGCGCGGTCCTGCGTGGCGATGATCTGGCTGAGCACCTCGCGCAGCGCGGGCATGTTCTGCACGCGCGCCGCGTTGGTGGCGAAGCGCGGGTCCTGCGCCAGGTCGGCCTGGCCGCACAGCGCGCAGAACTTGGCGAACTGGCCGTCATTGCCCACGGCCAGGATGAAGAACCCGTCGCGGGCCTTGAAGACCTCGTAGGGCGCCAGGTTGGGGTGCGCGTTGCCGGTGCGCACCGGATTGCGGCCGGACACCAGGAAATTCGCGCCCTGGTTGGCGTTGATCGCCACCGCGACATCCAGCAGCGCGATATCCAGGTGCGCCCCCTGGCCGGTGCGCGCGCGCTGCAGCAGCGCGGCCAGCACGGCCGAAGTGGCGTACATGCCCGTGGAAATATCCACCACCGGAATGCCGGCGCGCAGGGGGCCCGCGCCGGGCTCGCCGTCCGCGACCCCGGTGTGGCTCATCAGGCCGCCCATGCCCTGGAAAATGTAGTCGTACCCGGGCTGCGCCGCGCGCGGGCCGTCCTGCCCGTAGCCGGTGATCGACACATACACCAGGTCGGGCCGCAGCGCCTTCACGCTGTCATAGTCCAGCCCGTAGCGCTTGAGCGTGCCGCTCTTGTAGTTCTCGACCAGCACATCGCAGGTGCGCAGCAGCTCCAGCAGCGCGCGCTGCCCGTCGGCCTGCGAGAAATCCAGGCAGATCGAGCGCTTGTTGCGGTTGCAGCAGGTAAAGTAGGCCGACAGCGTCTCTTCGCCGTCGCGCGACTGCAGATAGGGCGGCCCCCACTTGCGGGTGTCGTCGCCCTGCCCGGGGCGCTCGACCTTGATCACGTCCGCGCCCAGGTCGGCCAGGTTCTGCGTGCACCACGGCCCGGCCAGGATCCGCGACAGATCCAGCACGCGGATATTGTCCAGCGCCCGACTCAGCACATTGACTCCTCGATCATCGTCATCTCGTGACCGGGGAGTCTAGGAAGCGCCCCGCGGCGCGTCCAGTTCAAATGTTCTAAGGAAGCGTTCGAAGCGCTCTAAGCCCGACGCGGGCGGGCGTCGGGATCAGGCCGTGTCGTCCTCGTACCAGACCCCGTCGGCCAGCATCATGCGATGATGCCCTTCGCCGGCCGGCATCATGGGAAAGCAGTTTTCCTGCGCGGCCACCGCCACGTCCAGGAAATACGGCCCCGGGTGCGCCAGGCATTGCGCCAGCGCCTCGTCCAGCCGCGCCGGGTCGTCCACCCGCGTGGCGCCCCAGCCGAAGGCCTTGGCCAGGGCCACGAAATCCGGCAGCGACGCGTTGTAGCTGTGGCTGTAGCGCCCGCCGTGGATCAGCTCTTGCCACTGGCGCACCATGCCCATGTAGCCGTTGTTGCACAACACCACCTTGACCGGCGTCTCGTGCTGCATGGCGGTGGACAGTTCCTGGATGTTCATCAGCACCGAAGCATCGCCGCTGACGCACACCACGGTCTTGTCCGGATGCGCCACCTGCGCGCCGATGGCGGCCGGCACCCCGTAGCCCATGGTGCCCGCGCCGCCCGAGGTCAGCCAGCGGTTGGGATGGTCGAAGCGCAGGTATTGCGCGGCCCACATCTGGTGCTGGCCCACATCGGTGGACACGATGGCGTCGCGGCCGGCCAGCGCAGCATTCAGGCGCTGCATCAGGTGCTGCGGCAGGATGGCGTCTTCGGCCGGCGGGCAGGCCAGGCAGTCTTTGGCGCGCCAGGCGTCGATGCGCCGCCACCAGTCGGCCAGCCGCCCGTCCGGCAGCGGCAGGGCATCCAGGGCGCCGCGCAGCGCCTCGACCAGGGGCAAGCAGTCGCCCACCAGCGCCACGTCGACCCGCACCACCTTGTTGATGGAAGCCGGGTCGATATCGATGTGGATCTTGCGCGCATGCGGGCAGAACTCGGCCAGCTTGCCCGTGATGCGGTCGTCGAAGCGCGCGCCGATGCACACCACCAGGTCGGCATGGTGCATGGCCATGTTGGCTTCGAGCGTGCCGTGCATGCCCAGCATGCCCACGAACTGCGGGTCGGAAGCCGGAAAGGCGCCCAGGCCCATCAGCGTCAGGGTGCAGGGCGCGCCCGTGTGGCGCACCAGTTCGGTAAAGGCCTGGCAAGCCTGCGGGCCGGAATTGACCAGGCCGCCGCCGCCGTAGAACACCGGCCGGCGGGCCTGCGCGATCAGGGCGGCGGCGCGGCGCAGGGCGGTCTGGGGCAGTTTCAGCGGCGCCTTGCCGGCCTGCCGGCGCGCGCGCAGCGCCGCCAGCCGCTGGTTTTCCAGCGCCTCGGGCTCTTCGGCATGCAGCGGCCGGGCCAGCTGCACGTCTTTCGGAAAATCCACCAGCACCGGCCCGGGCCGCCCCTGGCGGGTCAGGTCGAAGGCCCGGCCCACCACGGTGGCCACGTCTTCGGCCGCGCGGATCTGCGTATTCCACTTGGTGACCGAACGCGAAATTCCCATGGCGTCGCATTCCTGGAACGCGTCGGTGCCGATGGCCGAGGTCGACACCTGGCCGCTGATGCACAGCACGGGAATCGAGTCGCACATGGCGTCCAGCAGGCCCGACGTGGTGTTGGCCATGCCGGGGCCCGAGGTCACGAACACGACGCCCGGCCGCCCGGTGGTCCGCGCATAGCCTTCGGCCGCGTGCACCGCGGCCTGTTCGTGGCGCACCAGCACGTGGCGCAGGCGCGGCTCGGCGTACAGGGCGTCGTACAGCGGCAGCACGGCCCCGCCCGGGTAGCCGAACACGGTATCGACCCCGCGTTCGATCAGCGTATCGAGCAGAATCTCGGCGCCGTTGCGGGCAGAAGGCGTGTCGTGGCGCAAGGCGGCGAGGGCGGAGGCGTGGAGGCGGTCATTCATACTGGATATGGTATGCCGATCTGCAAAGAAGATTTCTCTTCTTTTCTACGTTTTCCCCATTTTTCCAGTAAATTCATCCTTATTTCCGCGGAAACCAAGAAAATGAAACTGGACAAGTTCGACCTGGCCATTCTCAAGGCCCTGCAGCAAAACGCCCGCGCCAGCCTCAACGAGATCGGCGCCGAGGTCGGCCTGTCGTCCACGCCCTGCTGGAACCGCATCAAGCGCATGGAGTCGGCCGGCGTCATCCGCGGCTACACCGTCGACATCGATCCGGCCTCGCTGGGTTTCATGGACACGGTCATCGTGCACGTCACGCTGGAAAGCCACAGCGAAGAAACCCTGTACGAATTCGGCCGCGCGCTGGCGCAGATTCCCGAAGTGCTGGAAGCCTTCCTGGTGTCGGGCGACTACGACTACTACATCCGCATCGCGGTGCGCGACACGCGCGACTACGAGCGGCTGCTGCGCGAGCAGCTCTACCGCATTCCCGGCATCCGCCACAGCAAGTCGTGCTTCGTGCTGCGCCGCCTGAAAGAAACCCAGCTGCCGCTGACCCCGCCGCCGGCCGAATAAACACGCCGCCTGTCATCATCGCGCGCGCCTTGCGCCGATATAATCGCCGCTGCCCCGCTACATGCCTCCTTGCCTTCATACATGACCACAGCTGCTGAACCCCTTAAGCCCTGGCACGTCGTGCGCCGCTCCAAGCTGCATGGCAATGGCGTGTTCGCCGCGCGCAAAATCCCCGCCGGCACGCGCATCATCGAATACGGCGGCGAACGCATCAGCGCCAAAGAAGCCGACCGCCGCCATCCCACCAATCCCGACGATCCGTTCCACACGTTCTTCTTCTCGCTCACCTCGGGCCGCGTGATCGACGGCGGCGACAACGGCAACGACGCGCGCTGGATCAACCATTCCTGCGAGCCCAACTGCGAGGCCCAGGAGGGCCGGCACGGCAAGCGCGTCTACATCACGGCGCTGCGCGACATCGCCCGCGGCGAAGAACTGTTCTACGACTACGGCCTGGTGCTCGACGGCAAGATCACCAAGAAGCTCAAGGCTTCCTACCAATGCCTGTGCGGCACGCCGGCCTGCCGCGGCACCATGCTGGCCCTGAAGAAAAAGCAGAAATAGGGCGCTTTGCCGCCAGGCGTACAATGAACGCAGCCGCGCAACCCGCGCGGCCATAGCAGTACGTCTTCAGGGCGGGGCGAAATTCCCCACCGGCGGTAAGCCGCAATGCGGCAAGCCCGCGAGCGCCCGGCCAGCCTTGGCCGGGGTCAGCAGATCTGGTGCGATGCCAGGGCCGACGGTCATAGTCCGGATGAAAGAAGATGTGCCTGCCCATTCCCGCCAGCGGCGGGGTGCGCGCCGCGGCCGCCAGCCGGGGGGCCGCCCTGCCGGCGCGCGGGCGTGGGCTGGCTGTCGCAAGCCCTGAAACGTTTTTCGCCAACTTTTACTTGCGAGAGCGTTTCAATGTCCGCCGTCATTCCTTCGGTACCCTACCTTCCCCCCGACCTGACCGCGCAGCCCTTCGAGGCCCGCCTGGCGCGCGCGCTGCATCACATGCGCCTGGGCCGCCCGGTCATCCTGATGGACGATTTCGATCGCGAGAACGAAGCCGACCTGATCGTGGCCGCCGACAAACTCACCGTGCCCGTCATGGCGCAGCTGATCCGCGACTGCAGCGGCATCGTCTGCCTGTGCCTCACCGACGAGGTGCTCGAGCAGCTGCAGCTGCCGCCCATGGTGGCGCGCAACGAAAGCCGCTACAGCACGGCGTTCACGGTGTCCATCGAGGCCCGCCATGGAGTGTCCACCGGCGTATCCGCCGCCGACCGCGTCACCACCATCCGCGCGGCCATCGCCCCCGGCGCGCAGGCCGCCGATATCGTCAGCCCCGGCCACGTATTCCCGCTGCGGGCCCAGCCCGGCGGCGTGCTGGCGCGGCGCGGCCACACCGAAGGCTCGGTCGACCTGGCCATGCTGGCGGGCCTGCGCCCGGCCGCCGTGCTGTGCGAACTGATGAACGCCGACGGCACCATGGCGCGCGGCCCCGCCATCGCGCGCTACGCCGCCGAGCATGGCCTGGTGGCGCTTACCATCGCCGAACTGGCCGACCACCGCCGCCGCCTGGCCGCCCAGGCCCCGGCGCAGCCCGCCCTGGCCGAGGCCTGACCAACTGCCCAGGTGTCAGGCTCCGCCAGGTGCCTGACACCGCTGCATGCCGCCGCCGTCTCAGCCGTACGGTGTCTGGCACCCTGGCGGGAGCCAGACACCTGTGCCCAGCGTCAGCTTCCGTCGCGCAGCGCCTGCGCCATATGCGCCAGGCACTGCACCGCATCCCCCGGAACCACGGTAGCGCTGCAGGCCAGCATCAGGTTCAGGCTCAGCCCGAAGTCTTCCACCGTATAGCCCTGCGCATCGACGTGGCGCGGCGGGTCGTCGGCCTGCGCCACGGCCAGGCGCTGCACCAGGGAATCGGCGTGGCCGGTATACGCCCACACCGGCTTGCCCAGGGCAACCGCGTAGCCCACCTCGAATGCCGTGCCCGAGTCGGGTTCGGCGCCGCGAAAGGCGTTCAGGTTGGCCATTACCGCGTCGGCTTCGCGGATCAGCGCCGTATTGGCTTCGTAGATCCACTGCGCCAGCGCGCGGCCCGGCAGGCCTGCCGGCGTCTGGTTGTCGAGCGGGTACAGGCCCTTGAAGCCGTGATTGCGGCATTGCAGCTTCAGCCAGGCGCCGTGCGCCAGCGCATCCGCGCGAAACACGTCGAAGCCGGCCAGGTAGATGGATTTCATGGCGCCGCGGCCGGCCTCAGTAGCCAACCGTATAGCGGCGCCGCACATGGCGCGGCGATTCCAGTTCGTCGACCAGCGCAATGGCGTAGTCTTCCATCGAGATCCAGCTCTTGCCTTCGCTGTCGGCCAGCAGTTCGTCGTCGCCGATGCGGAACTTGCCGGTGCGCTCGCCCGGTTCGAACAGGGCCGACGGCGACAGGAAGGTCCAGTCCAGCGCCGCCTCGCGGCGCAGGGTGTCCAGGAACACCACGCCGGCGCGCGCCTCGGGCTTGTATGCGTCGGGAAATTCCGGCGTGTCGATCAGCATGACGCCGGGCGCCACGCGCAGGCTGCCCGCGCCGCCCACCACCAGCAGGCGCGGCACGCCCGCGCTGCGCACGGCCGCCAGCAGCGGCTTGGCGTCGGTGGACACGAAACGGGCGGCGCTGATCACCGCGTCATGGCCGGCCAGCAGCGGCGCCAGCGCGGCGGGGTCGGTGGCGTCGCCCTGCCTGGCGGTCAGGCCGGGCCGCGCCACGACCTCGGCGGGGTTGCGGGCGATGCCGGTGACCTGATGGCCGCGGCGCAACAATTCATCGGCAATGCGCGAACCCACGCGTCCCGTGATGCCGATCAGTGCGATGTTCATGGTGTGCTCCAGAAGCAAGGGGAATGCTCCATGCTAGCCCCGCCGGCCGCCTGCGCAAACACCGCCGCGCGCGATAGTCAGTTGCACATCATGCACCAATGGCGCGCTGGGCCTGGTATACCTGCAAGTGCGCATAGGCCATGCGCAAGGCCGGCGTATCCAGCCCCAGCACGCGCCCGCGGTGCACCATGTCGCCCACGATGTGGTCGGCCTCGACCCGCGCGCCCTGGCTCAGGTCGCGGAACATGGACGCGGTCATGGCCGATTCGCGGTCGGTCAGCACCTTCAGCGCCGCCGCGTCGGCTTCGGCGCGCACGGCGTGGCCCGAGGCCGCCGCCACCTGCTGGCATTCGCCCAGCAGGTCGCGCACAATGGCCTCGCCGTCATCGGTGCGGACGATCTGCCCCACCGGCCCGCGCATCAGGCAGGTGGCCGCCGCCAGGGCGGTCAGGAACACGTACTTTTCCCAGACGTCCTGCTGGATGGCGGGGCTCAGGCGGCTGGTGAAGGCCGCCTCGGCCAGCGCGGACTCCAGCGCCACGCAACGCGCGCTGCGCGGGTCGCCGGCGCGTTCGCCATATACGAACGCCGCGTGCTGGCCCAGGTGCCGCACCTGCCCCTCGGGCCCCAGCGTGGCGTTGATCTGGCACAGCCCGCCCAGCACCCGCGCCGCGCCGAACTCGGCGTCCAGGGCCTCGTACTGCAGCACGCCGTTCATGATGGGCAGGATGGCCGTATCCGGGCCCACCGCGGGGCGGATGGCCGCGATGGCGCCGGGCAGGTCGTAGGCCTTGCAGCTGATCACCACGACGTCGTAGGCGCCGTCCAGCCCCGCTTCGGTGACCAGCCGGGGGGCCACCACGGCATCGCCGCGCGGGCTTTCGATGCGCAGGCCCTGTTCGCGCAGCTTCTGCGCGCGCGCCTCGCGCACCAGGAAGGTCACGTCGGCGCCCGCCTGGGCCGCCCGCCCGCCGAAATAGCCGCCCGTGCCGCCGGCTCCTAGAAACAGCAATCGCATCGAAGTCTCCGAATTCCGCGCCGCGCGACTCCGCGGCGCATGCTACACAAGATTATGCACCCGGGGACGCGCCCGGCGCGCGGCAAGCTGCCTATAATCCATTCGCGGTGTGCGTTGCGCCGTGCCGCCGCCCCAACCTTCATCGCATTGCGTGCAGGAGCCCCAGTCCATGCCATTCCGCACTTCCCTGTCGGCCGCCGGACGGCTGCGGCGCAGCACGCTGCTGCGGCTGGGCGCGGCGTGCGCCTGGCTGGCCGCGGGCAGGGCGTACGGCCAAGTGGCGGGCCCGGTCAAGGTGGCCGCGGTCTATACCGTGCCCATCGGCCAGCAATGGGTGTCGCGCGTGCACCGGGCCCTGATCATGGCCCGCACGCGCGGCGACATCGACTACGTCTACACCGAAAACGTATCGCACGGCTCGTACGAGCGCGTGCTGCGCCAGTACGCCGAAAAAGGCGTGCACCTGATCGTGGGCGAAGCCTTCCGGGCCGAAGCCGCCGCCCGCGCGGTGGCCCGCGACTACCCCCGCATCGCCTTCCTGATGGGGTCTTCGGGGCGCCCGCAGCAGCCCAATTTCTCGGTGTTCGACAACTACATCCAGGAAGCCGCCTACCTGACCGGCATGATCGCCGGCGGTCTCAGCGAAAGCGGCAAGATCGGCCTGGTGGGCGGCTATCCCATTCCCGAGGTCAACCGCCTGATGCACGCCTTCATGGACGGCGTGCGCGAAATCAATCCCGACGCGCGGTTCTACGTGGCCTTCATCGGATCCTGGTTCGACCCGCCCAAGGCCAGGCAGGCCGCCTTCGACATGATCGACCAGGGTGTCGACATGCTGTATGCCGAACGCTTCGGCGTGGCCGAAGCCGCGCAAGAGCGCGGCAAGCTGGCCATCGGCAACGTCATCGACACCCAGCCGCAGTATCCGGACACGGTCGTCGCCTCGGCGCTGTGGAACATGGAACCCACCATCGAACGGGCGCTGACCATGGTCAGGCGCGGCACGTTCAAGGCCGACGACTACGGCAAGTATTCGCAGATGCGCTACCAGGGGTCGATGCTGGCGCCGCTGGGCACATTCGCCGACAAGCTGCCCGGCGGCCTGGTCGCCAGCGTCGAAGCCCGGCAGAAGGCCATCCTGGACGGCAGCTTCAGCGTCAAGATCAACGACAATCCGCCCGTCTCTAGCGCCCCGTAAAGCGATCGATCCGGAACGGCTCGATCGGCAGCGAGGTGCTGCCCCGCAGCACCAGGTCCGCCAGGATCGATCCGACAATGGGCCCCAGCTGGAAGCCGTGCGCCGAAAACCCGAACGCATGGTAGATGCCGTCGTGCCGGCGGCTGGGGCCGATAACGGGAATCTCGTCGGGCATGGCGGCCTCGATGCCCGCCCAGCCCCGGTTGACCACCGCCGCGCGCATATGCGGGAACAGCTCGCACACCATGCGCGCGCCCTCGGCCAGCGCGCGAAAATCCAGCTCGGTCGATTCCGCGTCGCGATCGACCCAGGCGCGCCGGCCGCCGCCTATCAGCACCGTGCCGTTGGCGCGCTGCTTGAACGACAGCGGCCGGCCGGTGCCCAGCACCACAGGATCCAGGAAGTGCGGCATGGCCAGGGTGACCAGCATCATCGGGCTGATCGCCTGCAGGGGCACCGGCTCGCCCAACTGGGCGGCGATGCGGTCGGCCCATGCGCCGGCGCAGTTAATCAATTGCGGCGCCGTGTAGTCGCCCTGGTCGGTGCGAACCAGCCATTGGCGGCCATCGCGCCTGACACGCCGCACACGCACGCCTTCGATGAAGCGCGCGCCCAGCGCGGCCGCCTTGCGGCGAAAGGCCGAAGTGGTGCGGTACGGATCGGCGGCGCCGTCGTCCCTGACGATCACGCCGCCCTGCACGCTGGGCACCAGCCGCGGCACCAGCGCGCGCAGCTCGCCGGCGCCGATCCATTCCTCGTGCGTATGGCCGTGCGCCGCCAGCAGGTCCAGGCGCGCGCGCAGCACCGCGACATCGGCCTCGGTCTCGGCCACCCGCACCTGCCCATGCTGCTCATAGCCGCAATCGTCATCCACCAGGTCGCCGATGCGATGCCACAGTTCGCGCGAAGCCAGGGCCAGCGGCACTTCCGCCAGGTCGCGTCCCAGGGTGCGCACGCCGCCCGCGTTCACGCCGGACGCGTGGCGGCCCGCGTAGTTCTTTTCGAGCACCAGCGCCGGCACGCCGCGCCGCGCCAGCTGCAGCGCGGCCGAGCAGCCATGCAGGCCGGCGCCGATGATGACGACGGCGGCGCTATCCACCCGACGGGCCGCCATGTCACTTCTTCAGCCGCACGACGGCCTGGCGCGACGCGTCGGTCTGCGGCAGGGCCGCCAGCTCGCCCAGCGTCAGCGGTTTGGTGGGGAAACGCAGGCGGTAGTAGCCGACGTCTTTGGGGTGCATGCCTTGTTCTTCGGCGATCAGCTCGGACACGGTCAGGCCGCAGAACCGCCCCTGGCAGGGCCCCATGCCGCAGCGCAGGAACGACTTCATCTGGTTGGGCCCGGTGCAGCCCAGCTTGACCGTCTGGCGCACCTGGTCGGCGGTGACTTCTTCACAGCGGCACACGATGGTGTCGCCCACCGGGCGCAGGTAAGCCCGCGGTACGCGGTACAAGGCGTCGAAGAACGCGCGGCCGCGCACCGCCCGGGCCAGCGCGGCGCGCGGGCCGGCGGCGGCGCGATCGCGCTGCCCGGCGCTCAGGCGGCCCAGCAGGTGGGCAGCCTGCAGCGCCGCCAGCCGGCCGCGGTGTTCGGCCGCCAGCGCCCCCGCAATGCCCGCGCCATCGCCGGCCATGCCGACGCCCGGCACGGATGTCCCGCCCCAGGCATCGGTGGCCGGCTCCCAGCAGTCCAGGGTGTCGTTCCAGGCGTGCTCCACGCCGATGGCGCGCGCCAGGTTGACGTTGGGCACCACGCCTTGATGCAACAGCAGATAGTCGGCCGGCAGCTCGCGCGCCTTGCCGCCCACGGTATAGCGCACGCCTTCCAGCCGTTCGCCGCCCAGCGCGCGCAGATCGGCCACGGCCCGCGTCACGGGCACGGCGGCCCTGACCTTGCGCAGCAGCTTCAGGCCCTTGCCCAGGTAGCCCGACGCCAGAAAGCCCGGGGCGTGGGGCAAGGCGCGCAGCCACTGCCCGGCGGGCGCGGTTTCGAGCAGGGCGTCTATCCTGGCGCCGGCATTCAGGTACTGCCAGGCCAGCAGGTACAACAGCGGCCCGCAGCCGGCCAGCACGGTTCGGCCCGACGACACCAGGCCGCCCGACTTCAGCAGTATCTGCGCGGCGCCCGCGGTCATGACGCCGGGCAGGGTCCAGCCAGGGATGGGGAAAGGCCGCTCCTGGGCGCCGGTGGCCAGCAGCAGGTGCCGGGCCACCAGCATGCGGGCCTCTCCGGCCACGGAATAGGCCACTTCGAATCCGTCGTCCGGCGCGGCCGCCGTCATGCGGGATACGGCCCATACGGTGGCCTGCGGCTGATAGCGGGCGCCGGACTGCAGAAAGGGCTGCACCAGCGTGGCGCCATGCCAGTAATCGTCGCCCAGCACGCGGCGGTCGGTCACCGGCGTGGTGGTCACGGCGCGATAAATCTGCCCGCCGGGCGCTGCCTGCTCATCCAGCAGCATCACATCCAGGCCCGCTTGCGCGGCGGCGGTGGCCGCCGCCAGGCCGGCCGGACCGGCGCCGATCACCAGCAGGTCGCACTTGGTCGTATCCATCATGCCTGCACCTTGCGCGCGCCCAGCTGGCGCTCGATGTTCATGCCCTCGCGCACGGGGGTCATACAGGCCTGCCGGTTCGGCTGGCCGTCGATGGTGACCAGGCAGTCGTAGCAGACACCCATCATGCAGTACGGGCCGCGCGGCACCTCGTTGACCGCAGTATCCCGGCAGGCGTCGATGCCGCTGGCGAACAGCGCCGCGGCCACACTGTCGCCCGCCCGGCAGGCCACCGTGTCGCCGTTGACCGTGACGCGCACCGGCTCGGCTTGCGCAAGTCGCGCAGCCGGATCAAGCCTCTTGAACATGGAACCTCCGGGTAGAAAAGGGCGCCATATCTGCGTCCAGGGCCCCCGCGGCAATCATGGGCGCCAGTTTCAAGGCATGCGCCGCGGCCAGCGTCACCCCGCTATGGCAGGTAGCCACGTATGCACCTGGACAGGTGGCGGATTGTTCGTAGATCGGAAAGCCGTCCTGTGACATGACCCGCAGCGCCGCCCAGCTGCGCACCACCCGCACGTCGCGCAGCGCCGGCAGGGTGCGCACCGCCCGGTCGGCCAGCGTGCCCAGGATGGGCAGGCCCACCGCGCTGTCGGCGTAGCCGGCCTCTTCCTGCGAATCGCCGATCAGCCACGTGCCCTCGTCCATTTGCCGCAGCGTGCTCAAGGGGGTTTGCAGCACACGCCGGGTGCGCTCCAGCGCGATGATCTGGCCGCGCTGGGGGCGCACCGGAACAGACAGGCCCACGTGTTCGCCCAGCGCCCGGTTGCCCAGCCCCGCCGCCAGCACCAGCTTCCTGCCCCGCACCGGCCCCTGGGCGGTGGCGATTTCAAAGGTGTCGCCCACGCGCTGGACCGCCTGCGCCGCGCGCCGGGGCAGGTAATCCACGCCGTCGCGGGCAAAAGCAATGTGCAGGGCGCGCAGCAGCTTCAGCGGGTTGGCAATGCCATCCACGGGCGTCCAGGTGGCGCCGCGCACGTCGGGCCCGATACCGGGCACCAGTTCGGCCAGCTGGTGCCGGTCGAGCAGTTTCCATTCGTACGACGACATCCCCGGCTGCGCCAGCAAGCCGGTCATGAAGCGCACCCGCGCTTCTTGCTCTTCATCCGACAGCAGCACATGCAGGCCGCCGCGCTGCTCCAGCCGCACATCGACGCCGGTTTTATCCAGCAGTTCCGCCGCCAGCCGCGGCCACAGGCCGGCCGATGCCATGGTCCACACACCATAGCTCGGCAGGCCCATGCCCTTGCTTTGCACCCACACCAGCCCGAAGTTGCCGCGCGACGCGCGGTAGGCCACGTCGCCTTCGTCGAGCACGGCCACGTGCTCCAGTTCGCGGCGCAGCCCGTAGGCCACCGCCGCCCCCACCAGGCCGCCGCCGATCACCACGGCGTCGTAGACGCCGCGGTGCCGCGGCGCGGGTACGCGTACCGCCTGCTCGTTTGCCATTACCGTCCTTTTCCTACAAACAGCTTTTCCAGCCCCACCGCCCGGTCCAGCACGAAGATGACCAGCACCGTGGCGTAGATCAGCGCCGCCGACACCGCCGTCACCAGGGGATCAATGGTGTCCTCGATCTGCAAGAAGATGCGCACCGGCAGCGTGGTGGTCGATGGCGAGGCGATGAAAATGGACATGGTCAGTTCGTCGAAGCTGGTAATGAAGGCGATCACCCAGCCGCTGATCACGCCGGGCAGGATCAGCGGCAGCACGACCCGGCGAAAAGTGGTCCAGCCGGTGGCGCCCAGCGACTGCGCCGCGCGTTCCAATGCCGGGTCCAGCCCGGTGGCCGAGGCCAGCACCAGCCGCAGCGCGTAAGGCATGACAATGATGATGTGCGCCATGACCAGGCCGAAGTACGTGCCCACCAGGCCCACGCTGGTGAAGAACTTGAGAAATGCCAGGCCCAGTACGACATGGGGAATCATCAGCGGCGACATGAAGAACGCCAGCAGCGCCTCGCGGCCGCGGAAGCGGCTGCGCGCCAGGGCCAGCGCGCCGGGCACCGCCAGCGATACGGCGATGGTCGCCGACAGGGCGCCCAACCCCAGGCTGAACCAGAACGCGTCGATGAAGCGGGGGTTGTCCAGAATGGCCTTGAACCAGCGCAGCGACAGGCCGTTGGCAGGCAAAGAAATGAACCCTTCCGACGTGAACGCCACCGCGCACACCATGACGATGGGCGACAGGATGAAGCCGATGAACAGCACATGGAACAGCAGCGCCAGAGGACCATTACGGAAGTTCATCGCTGCCCCTGGTTGAATATGGCGCCGTAGCGGCGCTCGATCATGCGATTGGCCGCCACCAGCACCAGCACGGTGGCCACCAGCAGCAGCATCGCCAGCGCGGCGCCCAACGGCCAGTTCAAGGTATTCAGGAACTCGTCGTAGGCGGCGGTGGCCACGTTTTTCAGGCGCCGCCCGCCGATGATGGCGGGCGTGGCAAAGGCGCTGGCCGCCATGGCGAACACCATGATCGAGCCGGACAGAATGCCCGGCATGATCTGCGGCACGATCACCCGGCGCAGCACCGTGAACTGGCTGGCGCCCAGCGAAAGCGCGGCCGCCTCGGTCGAGGGGTTGATCCGCTGCAGCGACGCCCATACCGATATCACCATGAACGGCACCAGCACATGGGTCAGCGCAATGATCACGCCCGTGTTGCTGTACATCAGGTTCACCGGCGCCGATGCCAGGCCCAACGCCATCAGGCCCTGGCTGATCAGCCCCGTCGAACCGAACAGCAGCGCCCACCCCAGCGTGCGCACCACCACCGAGATCAGCAGCGGGCCCAGCACCACCATCAGGAAGATGCCCTTCCAGCGGTTGGACATGCGCGACAGCACATAGGCCTCGGCCGTGCCCAGCAGCAGCGAGGCCACCGTCACCGCGGCGGCCACGCCGAAGGTGCGCGCATAGACTTCGTAGTAATAACTGTCGGTGACGATGTCCCGGTAGTTGGCCAGCGAAAACGCCTGTTCGATGCCGCCGTAGAACTCGAAATTGAAGAAGCTGATCAGAAACACCAGGAACAGCGGCACGACCAGGAACGTGGCGTACACCACCAGCGCCGGCGCGCTCAGCAGCCAGGGGTTCAGGCGCGCGTTCATGGCTGCGTACCGCTGTCCACCGGGCACATATCGCGGGCGCGCCAGCGCAGGTGCACCGGCTGGCCTTCGTCGGGCACCGGCACGCCGTCGTTCTGGCGGATCACCAGCACCTCGCCCACCGACGTCTCGACCTGGCACAGCCAGTGGTTACCCTGGAATACCCGCGCCTTCATGCGCCCGGGCAGGGCGCAGGCGGCCGGCTCGGAAAACAGGATCTTCTCGGGCCGCACGATAACCGTGCCCCGCGGCACGGGCAGGCCGTCCATGGGGATGGATGCCTCGCCGATGCGCGCGCGGCCCGCCGCCGCGCCGCTCTCGGCCTGCGGCGTAAAGACGTTGGCCTTGCCCAGGAAGCCGCCCACAAAACCGCTGGCCGGCCCTTCGTAGGCCGAGAACGGATCGGCCACCTGTTCAACGCGCCCCTGGTTCATCACCACGATGCGGTCCGACAACGCCAGCGCTTCGGATTGATCGTGCGTGACCAAAATGGTGGTGGTGCCGACCGTGCGCTGGATGCTGCGCAATTCCAGCTGCATTTCCTCGCGCAGCTTGGCATCCAGGTTCGACAAAGGCTCATCCAGCAACAGCACGCTGGGGCGGATCACCAGCGCGCGCGCCAGGGCCACACGCTGCTGCTGGCCGCCCGACATGCGGGCGGGATGGCGATCGGCCAGATGCGCCAATCCCACCAGTTGCAGGGCCTCGTGGACGCGGGTGTCGCGCTCGCGCCTGGGCATCTTCTGCATTTCCAGGCCGAACGCCACGTTTTCCGCCGCCGTCATGTGGGGAAACAAGGCGTAGTTCTGGAACACGATGCCCAGCCCCCGCTTGTTGGCCGGCACCTTATCCAGGGCCTTGCCGTCGAGTTCGATAGACCCGGAGGTGGGCTCCACGAACCCCGCGATCATGTGCAGGGTCGTGGTCTTGCCACAGCCGGACGGCCCCAGCAGCGAAATGAACTCGCCGCGCTCGACGGCCAGGTCCAGGCCCTCGACCGCGACCAGGTCGCCGTAGCGCTTGGTCAACCCATTCAGGGCAAGATATGCCATGCCTGCTCCTGGCGCCGGTTCAGCGTTCCACTTCGCGCGTCCAGCGCTTGTTCCATTCGTCGCGGTGCTGGTTGACCGTGTCCCAGTCGATCACGATCAAATTGGCCGCGCGGTCGCCGATGGGCAGCGGCACGCGCGGGTCGTCTTTGGCATCGGCCTTTTTGTTGACGGGGCCGTAGCCGTATTCGCTGGCCAGGCGCGACTGTACTTGCGGCGAAATCAGATACTGCACGAACTGCTGGGCCAGCGGATTGGCGTTTGGCTTGTTCACCGGGCATACCGACGACAAGAGCGCATACGCGCCTTCTTCGGGATAGACGAAACCCACCGGAAAGCCCGTGTCGGCGAAGGATTTCACGCGGCCGCTGCCCCATACGGCAATCGAGGCCTGCCCGCTGGAAAAGAGTTCGGTCATCTTGCCCGGCGATGGTTCATAGACCAGCACATTGGGGTTGATGTCCTTGATCATCGTCTTGAAGCCCGGGTCGATGTTCTTTTCGCCGCCGCCGCCCGCCCGCGCGAATTGCACCAGGGTGTGCAGCCCGTAGGTATTGTTCAGCGGCGGCACCACCAGCTGCTGCTTGTACTTCGGGTCTTTCAGGTCGTTCCAGGACTTGGGCGGCGCCCATTTCCGTTCGTCGAAGATCTTCTTGTTGTACATGATGCCGGTGGCCACAATGCCGATGGCCACCGCCTTGTCGTCTTTGTAGCGCGCGGTCTTGTACAGATCGTCGGCCGGCAGGTTCTGGATCGGGGCGCAGAACCCCAGCGCGATCGCCTGGTACATGGGGCCGTCGTCGATAATGGCCACGTCGATCTGCTGGTTGCTTTTCTGCGCCTGCAGGCGCGCCACGGTATTGGTGGAATTGCCCGCGACATAAACCAGCTCTACCCCATGCTGCTTCGCAAAGGGCGGAAAAATGTCTTTGCGCATGATCTCTTCGAACGAGCCGCCATAGCCCGCCACCACCAGCTTCTGCTGCGCCAGGGCGCCGCCGCTGCACGCAGCCGCCAGCACCGCCACGGAAAACACTGCAAGACCTTTGCCCATGAGACCCCCCTTGATCGAAGGGTGGCACTACGCAGTGCCGGCCCTTCTGTATGAAGTTTGAGCTGCGAAATATCCGGACATGAATGTCCGGACATATAATGATGTCGCGATGCTAAATTTGTCAATCCCTTATTGCCCCTAATACTTCCCTGGAGCGACCTTGGCCCGATCCCTGCCATCCCTTTCTGCCGACTCGCCGCCGCCGGACGCATCCAGCCATTTCAGCGCCGACATCGGCGCGCCCGCCGACGACAAGCGCGCGCCGCGCTACAAGGCCATCTACCAGGACCTGGCGCGCGCCATCCGGTCGGGCCGCTATCCCGTCATGACGCTGCTGCCTACCGAGCACGAGCTTTGCGCGCACTATGACGCCAGCCGCCACACCATCCGCGAAGCCATCCGCATGCTTACCGACGCGGGCATGGTGTCGCGCCGCCCCGGCGTGGGCACCCGCGTCGAGGCGGTCAAGTCGGCCACCCGCCACACGCAGCGCGTTTCCGAACTGTCCGAACTCTTCCAGTACATCAAGAACGCCACCCTGCGCGTGCTGGCCACGCACGACATCCGCGCCTCGGCGCGCCTGGCCGAAACCCTGGGCTGCCCGCCGCGCCATCCCTGGCTACACATCCGCGCCATCAAGCTGCTGGGCGGCAAGCGGGAACCGGTGGCGTACCTGGATGCCTATGTCCATCCCGACTAC
This sequence comes from Bordetella petrii, assembly GCF_017356245.1. Classification (NCBI taxonomy): domain Bacteria; kingdom Pseudomonadati; phylum Pseudomonadota; class Betaproteobacteria; order Burkholderiales; family Alcaligenaceae; genus Bordetella; species Bordetella petrii. The sequence continues at coordinate 720,227 of NZ_JAFMZZ010000004.1, read as the reverse complement.
TCCGCCTTGCAGGCCGACATCGGCAAAACGCGCCTGCCGCTGCTGCAGCTGATCGAGCAACGCTACAGCCGGCGCATCGCGGAAGTCGGGCAGGAATTCTCGGCCACGCCCATCACGGGCGAGACGGCCGAGCTGTTGAAAGTGCCGCCGCAAACCGCGGGCCTGGTCATCAAGCGGCGCTATTACGGCGAAGACGGCGCGCTGATGCTGGCCACTGTCACGACCTTTCCATATACCAAGATGAAGTACTCCATGTCGCTCAAGCTGGATTGGCCGCGTCAGCCGGCGGCCGATGGCCATACACCGACTCGGCCTGCGCGCGGCTGATCTTGCCGTCCAGCAAGTCCTGCTCGACGCGCGCGCGCGGGCGCTCGGCCGGCGCGCCATAGCCGCCGCCGCCCGGCGTTTCGATGCGTACGCTTTCGCCGGCCGCCAGCGTGATATTGGCGGTTTTCGAGAACAGTTCTTCCGCTTCGGGCGTGCCCCAGTTGCGCACCAGCCGCGCGCGCCGTCCGTCGCCGCCGCCTGCCACGCCGGTTGCCACGCCGACCGTGTGGCTGTCGGAACGCGCCGAGAACACGATGCCGGCCGCGCGCGCGCGGATCTGCTTGGCAATGGCCAGCCCGCCGCGCGTGCGGCCCGCGCCGCCCGAATCGGCGATCAGCGCATATTCATCCATCAGCAGGGGATACTCGTTCTCCAGCGCCTCGACCGGCAGGTTCGACGTGTTGGTCATGTGCACGTGCACGCCGTCCATGCCGTCGGCGCCGTGGCGCGCGCCCGCGCCGCCGCCCAGGGTTTCCAGGTACACGAAGTGCCCGGCGCGATCCGGCCAGCGCCCGGAAAACACGATGGCCGGGCAGCAGTCATTACTGGACGCCATGATGCGCTCGGCGGGCAGCAGCCCGCGGAAGGCCCCGAAAATGGCGCCGGCCACTTTCTGCGCCGTGATCGAGCGCGCCCCCACGGCGGCGGGGTGTTCGGGGTTGGTAATGGTGCCCACCGGCGCACTGACCGATATCGGATCGAACAGCCCGGCGTTGGGCGCCAGGTCCGGATCCAGCAGCGCCTTGACCGCGTAGTACACGCAGGCGCGCAGGGCATTGAGCGGCAGGTTCATCGCGCCGCGCGCCTGGCGGCCCGACCCGTCGAAATCGAAATCCAGGCGCCCGTCGCGCACGGTCAGCGCCACGCGTATCGCCACCGGTTCGCCGCCCATGCCGTCGTCGTCCAGATAGCTTTCAAACGCATAGCGGCCTTCGCGCAACTCGGCAATCCGCTGGGTCAGGCGCAGGCGGGTATAGGCGATGACGTCTTCCACCGACTGCAGCACCTCGTCCAGCCCCATCTGCCGGATCAGCCCGCGCATGGCCGCCGCGCCGCGCTCATTGGTGGCCATTTGCACCCGCAGGTCCAGGATGCGTTCTTCCGGATCGCGCGTGTTGGCGCAGATCAGGCGCAGCAGGTCTTCGTCCACCGCGCCGGCGCGCACGATGCGGCAGACCGGAATGCGGATGCCTTCTTCGAACACCGAGCGCAGGCCGCCGGCAATCGAGCCCGGCACGGCGCCCCCCACGTCCGAATGGTGGGCGATATTGGCGGCGAAAAAGCGCAGCGCGCCGTCCCAGAACACCGGGGTAACGATGTTGATGTCGGGCAAGTGGCTGCCGTTGGCCAGGTAGGGGTCGTTGCAGATAAAGACATCGCCCTCGGCGATCGATCCGGCCGGAAAATGCTCCAGAATGGCCCGCATGGCGCCGTCCAGCGAGCCCAGGTGCAGCGGGATCTGCGTGCCTTGCGCCACCAGCCGGCCGGCCGCGTCGAACAGGGCCACCGAGCAATCCTTGCGCTCCTTGATGTTGGTCGAGAACGACGCGCGCACCAGGGTGTTGTTCATGTCTTCCGTAATCGACAGCAGGCGATTGCAGAACACTTCCATGCCGATGGGGTCGGCCAGCACGGGGCTGGCCACGGGCTCAGTCATGCTTGTCTCCTTGCAGGCGGATGAGCAGGTTGCCGTAGGTGTCGACGGCCACGTCGTGGCCCGGGCCCACCACCGTGGTCGAACTCATTTCCTCGATCAGCGCGGGCCCGGCCAGGCGGATGCCGGCGGGCAGCAGGTCGCGGTCGTACACGGGCGAGGCACGCCAGCCATGGCGGCCGCCGAAGTAGGCGCGGCGCTCGCCCAGGCGCGCGGCTTCGGGCAACGGGCCGGCCGGCCGCCGCGCCAGCGGCGCCTTGGCCACCTGCCCCACGGCCTGCAGCCGGCAATTGATGATCTGCACGCGGCGGTCGTCCACGGCGTAGCCGTATTCGCGTTCGTGCGCGCGGCGAAAGCCCGCGGCGAAGACGGGGTAGTCCTGGGGGCCCGCGGCATCGAGCGGCACCTGCACTTCGAAGTTCTGCCCTTCGTAGCGCGCGTCGATCGCGTAGCGGCAGCGGCGCAAGGCCGGCGCGACGCCTTCGTTGTCCAGCCAGGCGTCGGCCTGCTGCCGTAGCTCGTCAAAAATCGACACGACGCGGCGCCAGCCCTCAGGGTCGGCCACCGATATCTCGCTGCGCACGAAGTCGAAAGAAATATCCCCCAGCAAGATGCCGCGCGCGCACATGGTGCCCGGCTCCTGCGGCACGATGACCAGCGGAATGCCGCATTCCTCGGCCACTTCCACGGCATGCAGCGGCCCCGCGCCGCCGTAGGCGTAAAGCGCGAACTCCGACAGGTCGTGGCCGCGCTCGGTCGACACGGCGCGGATCGCCCGGCTCATGTTGGCGGCGGCAATGCGCAGAATGCCCTGCGCGGCGTCTTCCAGCGGCAGCCCCAGCGGCCGGGCCACGCGTGCCTGCACGACCTCGCGCGCGGCCTGGGCATGCACGTCCATGCGGCCTTTCAACAGCGACACCGGGTTCAGGCGCTGCAGCGTGATCTGCGCATCGGTAATGGTGGGCTCGGTGCCGCCGCGGCCATAGCCTACCGGCCCCGGCACGGCGCCCGCGCTGTGCGGCCCCACCTTCAGGGCGCCGGCATCGTCCAGCCAGGCAATGCTGCCGCCGCCGGCGCCGATGACGTGTATATCGACCATGGGCGTCTTCACCGGGTACCCCGCCACATGCCGGTGCGACGTGAACAGCGGCTGGCCCTGGCAGACCAGCGACACATCGGTGCTGGTGCCGCCCACATCGAAGGTCACCAGGTTCAGGCTGCCGATGGCGCGGCCGACCGCCGCCGCGCCCACCACGCCGGCCGCCGGCCCCGACAGGCAGGTGCGCACCGGATACTGCCGGACGCTGGCAATCGACATCAGCCCGCCGTTGGAGTGCACCGTATGCGGTTCGTGGCCGATGTCCAGGTCGCGGGTACGCTGCAGGAAGCGCTGCAGGTAGCGTTCCATGCGCGGGCCCACGGCGGCATTGAGCACGGTGGTCGACAGGCGCTCGTATTCGCGGAATTCGGGCAGCACCTCCGACGACTGGCTGATGAATACATCGGGCAGTTCCTGGCGCACGATCTCGGCCGCGCGGCGCTCGTGCGCGGCATTGCGGTAAGAATGCAGAAAGCAGATCGTCACCGCCTCGATGCCCGCCGCGCCGAAGGCGCGCGCCGCGTCGCGCACCTGCGCCTCGTCGAGTTCGCGCAGCACCGCGCCCGTGTAATCCAGCCGCTCGTCGATCTCGACGCGGAACTGCCGCGGCACCACGGCCGGCGGCTTGCCCACGCCGTAGTCGTACAGGTGCGGCCGGGTCTGCCGCCCGATCTCGAGCACGTCGCGAAAGCCTTTGGTGGTCAGCAGGCCGACCCTGGCGCCCTTGCGCTCGATGATCAGGTTGGTGGCCACCGTGGTGCCGTGGCCGATGTGGGATACCTCGTGCACGGGCACGCCGTGCGTCTCCAGCATGTCCGAGATGCCCTGCTGGATCGCCTCGGACGGATCGTGCGGCGTGGAAGGCACCTTGTGGAAATGCACGGCGCCAGACTGTTCATCCACCATGGTGAAGTCGGTGAATGTCCCGCCTACGTCTATCCCTATGCGATACATAGCTGCCCCGGTCCCGGTTAAATGCGGTCGCCCGCTCAGTTCAGGTGGATGCCGGCCTTGTCGGCCACCTTGCACCATTTGGCGATCTCGTCCTTGATCATGGCGGCGAAAGCCGGCCCCGCCACGTCGGACACCTGCGCCCCCTGCTGCTCCAGGTAAGGCTTGAGCGCCGGCCCGTGCAGCACGTCGACCAGGCTTTGCGTCAGCGGCTTGCGGATGGCCTCGGGCAGCCCCGCCGGCGCCAGCATGCCGAACCACACCATGGCCTCGTAGCCGGGGTAGCCGGACTCGGCCACCGTCGGCACGTCAGGCAGCATGGGCGAGCGGGTGGGCGACGTTACCGCCAGCGCGCGGATCTTGCCGTCCTTGATGTAGGGGTACGACGTCATCACCACATCCATCATCATGCTGACCTGGCCGCCCACCAGGTCGATCAGCGCCGGGCCCGAGCCGCGGTACGGCACGTGCACCATCGACACCCCGGCGGTCGACTTGAACAGCTCGGCGGCCAGGTGGTTCGACGTGCCCTGGCCGTTCGACGCAAACGAATAGCCGGTCGGGTTTTTCTTCAACAGCGCCACGAACTCCGGCAGCGACTTCGCCGGCACGGACTGGTTCACCACCAGCACATTGGGAATGGTGGCCACGACCGTCAGCGGCGTGAAATCCTTGACCGGGTCGTACGGCAGCTTCGAATAGATACAGGCCGCGCTGCCGTGCGTGCTGACCGATCCCATCAGAATGGTGTAGCCATCGGCCGGCTGGCGCGCCACATATTCCGTGCCGACCGTGCCGCCCGCGCCCGGCTTGTTCTCGACAATGACATCGGCGCCCAGCTTCTTGCCCAGGTTTTCGGCCACTTTGCGCGCGATCAGGTCGGTGGATCCCCCGGCCGCGAACGGCACGACGAGCCGCACCACCTTGTCCGACGGCCAGGCCGCCCAGGCGCCCTGGACAGCGGCCAGCAGCAAACCGGCCAGCACCATGCCGCAACCGCGGCGAACACGTCGTGTTGCCATCTTGCTTCCCCTTGTGTTGGTAGAACTTCCTGTGGCGCCCGGTTTGCGGCCGGGCCTCGCGTTCACTGCAACAACCCGGCCATACTAGAGGCAGGCTTATCGCGGCAGCAGGCTTTCCGGCTTATATTGGCATCAATGGCGTTTATGCCGAGGCGGCCACCATGAAGCACCCGGACTTGAACCTGCTGCTGCATTTCGATGCCCTGATGAGCTGTCGCAGCATCACGCGCGCGGCCGAGCAGCTGGGCGTGACCCAGCCGGCCCTGAGCGCCGCCATGAGCCGCCTGCGCCGCCTGTTCAACGATCCGCTGCTGGTGCGCGACGCGGGCGTATGGCAGCCCACCGCGCGCGCCCTGGAACTGCACCAGTCATTCCGCCCGATGCTCGAGGCGTGGCGCCGCGCCACCCGCGGCCACGAGCATTTCGACCCCGCGCATTCGGCCCGCACCCTGTCGCTGTATGCCACCGACTATGTGCAATACCGTCTGCTGCCGCTGGTCATTCCCAGCCTGGCCAGAGACGCGCCGCACCTGCATCTGCAGATCCAGCCCGCGCGCCCGCTGCACGGCCTGAGCATGCTGGACACGAATCACGTAGAACTGATCGCCGGCTACTTTCCCGAACCCTCGCCCGACCTGCGCACGCGCTTCCTGTACGAAGAGCCGGCCGTGTGCATCGTCAGGGAAGGGCACCCGTGCCTGCGCAAACGCTGGAACCTGGACGCCTACCTGCGCTACAGCCATGTAGACCTGGCGGCCCACACGCGCTACTTCAGCCGCGGCATCGACCGTATCTTGCAGGGCCGCAACCGCAGCCGCCATATCGCGGCCACGCTTTCCAGCTATCTGGTGTGCCCGTTCGTGATTTCGGCGTCGGACCTGATCGCCACCATGCCCGCCAGCGTGGCCAGGGTCATGGCCAGCAGCTCGCGCACGGTCATCCTGAAAGTGCCGATGGAATTGCCCACCATCGCCGTGTCGCTGTACTGGCACGAACGCCACCAGGACGACCCCGGCCATGCCTGGCTGCGGCAGTACATCGCCGAACGGGCCACGCCCGTCCGGCGCCAGGCGCCGCCGCCTCAGGCCAGCGGCAGGTAGATGCGCGTTTTCAGTTCGGCCGCGGGCGTGGTCTTGGGGTCGTTGACATATTCTTCCCACATCGGGAAGTCCAGCGTCTCGTGGCCGCTGGCCGGCAGCCATTGCGCAAACAGCCAGTTGTAGGCGGCCTCGATCTCGCTGTACGGGCCGGTGTATTCCAGCACCGCGCAGCGCGCGGCCGGCAGCGTGAACGGCTCGAACACCGCGTCGGCCGCCGCGCCGTCGGGCAGCGTCAGGCCGGCGCGCGAGCGCAGCCGCTCGGCCGGCACCTGCGCCGGGTCGTCGTAGTACACGCCGAACGAACGCGTGGCGGGTCCGACCAGGCCGCGGCCGGCAGCCAGCATGAACAGGCGGTCGAAGGTGGCGCCGATGCCCTGGTAGTCGCCCTGGTGGGCCAGGGTGGCCAGCGACGCGCCGGCGAACTGCTCGATGGTAGTGGGGTACATGCCAAGCTCCTGAGGGTTGAAAGGCCTGGAGCGCGCATGGCGGTAGCGGCCCGGCGGCATGCCGAACACAGCGCCGAAAGCCCGGTTGAACGCGGCTTGCGAGGTGTATCCGGCGCGCTGCGCCACCTGCTGCATGGGCCGGTCCCCGGCCAGGTCCACCGACGCCCGGTGCATGCGCATGCGCTGCATCGTGGCATTGACGGTCTCGCCCATCAGCGCGCGGTACACGCGGTGAAAGTGGTAGGGCGACAGGCACGCCAGTTCGGCCAGGCGATACAGGTCGGGCGCCGCATCGGGATGCGAGGCCAGCCATTGCAGCACGGGTTCCAGCCGGGTGGCGTAGTGGATGCGGGTCGTGGATTTCATGCGTCCTCCAGGGCTTCCACTGTAGCGATGGGGGCTTTGCAGATTTTGCGGTTTTACGGCCGGGCGAGGCGGCGCCCGGCCTTCGCTCATCTTACTTTCTTGTCCAGGTTCCCAGGCCGTTGTCATCGTAAAACTCGATGACAAAGCCGCTGGCGCGGTCTTTATCCATCTTGAAGCGCAGCGACGCCAGCGAATCCACCTGTTCCGCCTCGCCCGCCGGGGTAAACGCGAAGGTGTCGCCGTCCCAGTGCCGCAGCGGGAACGCCATCGCCTTCGGGCCCAGCGTCAGCGTCAAGCCGCCGCCGGCTTCGCGGATCTCGGCCGGGCCGAAGTAGGCGTTCTCGTAATGGCCGGCATACTGACCGGGCGGCTGGCCTGCCTTGGGCGGGGCCGGACGACTCTGCGATGAAAGATCGGCTTGCGGCGCGAAGAAGCCCTGCATGACGCCGTTGTAGGCGGCGAACCAGTCCCGGCTGGACTTGCCGTACAGCGCCGTATCGGTGAATTCCGCGACGACCGATTCCGCCGCGCCAACCGGCGCGCCATTGGTCAGCACCACGATGCCGATCCCGGCGGACGGCACAATCTTGAACGCCGTGCCGGCACCCAGCAGAAACGCCCCCGAATGGCCCATGGCCGGGCGGCCGCCCACCTCGGTGTTCACATTGAAGCCATAGCCATAAAACCCCGGCCGCGCGTCGACGGCATGCGGCGGCGCGCTGAACGATTGCGGCGACAGCGCCGGCAGCAGGGCCTGCGAGGCAATCAGCCGCTTGCCCCGGTACTGCCCATCGGCCAGCAGCAGTTTCAGCCATTCGGCCAGGTCGACCACATTGGATGAAACACCCCCGGCCGGCGCCTGCTCGTCGGCGTTGCGCTGGCCCAGCGCCACGAACGATCCCTTCTGGTACGCGTGCAACGCGGCGCGATTGCCGCGGGCCTGGTAATCACGATAGTGATAACTGGTCGACGCCATGCCCAGCGGCTTGAACAGCGACGCGTCGGCCAGGTCTTCCCACGGCGTTTTCGCGGCCGCCGCCACGGCCTCGGCGCCGATTGTCGTGCTGAAGTTGGCGTAATGGTAAGAAATGCGGAAAGGATCGAGCGGCAGCAGCCGCAGCCGCGCGATGACCTCGCTGCGCTTGAACCCCAGGTCTTCCAGATCATCGCCGGCCGTGCCCGGCAGGCCGCTGCGATGCGCGAAGAAGTCGCCGATCGTGCCGTACCGGGCCACATAGGCATCGCTCAACTTGAAGTCCGGTAGATAGCGCGATACCGGATCCGCCCACGACACCGTGCCCTGGGTCACCTGGATCGCCGTTACCGTCGCCGAGATCGACTTGGAGATCGACGCGATCTGGAACACCGTCTGCGCGTCCACCGCGCCGGGCTGGCCCGCCTCGCGCTTGCCGTATCCCTGGGCAAACACCGTCCTGCCGTCGATGACCACGGCCACCGCCATGCCCGGCACATGGCTGCGGCGCATTACGCGATCGATGATATGGGGCAGTTCCTTGACGGCTTTCTCCCGGCTGCCTTTCGGGATCGCCACGGCGTCGGCCGGGGGGCTGGCCCCGCGATCGATCGCCACCGCCCGCGATGCGGCCGGCATGGCGCAGCCCAGGGCCAGGATGGCGGCCGCGGCGATGCGTGAAGGCTTGCTGTGCATGATCACCTCAGAACTCTGCTTGATAGGCGACGCGGAATACGCCCTGGTTGATGACAAGCGACTGATCACGCTGGCGCGTCAGCCCGGCCTGGACAATGAAGCCGGCGGGCATCACATAGGTAACCGCGCCGGATACCGCCCAGTCCCAGCCGCCCCGCAGGCCGTAGCGCGCCAGCTTGCCGTCGCTGCCCGACAGCTTGCGCACCGCGCCGGTTACTACGAACTGCCAGCGGTCGCGCGACAGCGACACCGACGTCACGCCATTGCCGTTGGAAACCGGCGCGCCATGGAAGGCGCTGGCGTAGGTGGCCTCGTTGTACCAGCCCAGGTTCCAGCGCTGGCCCAGCTGTGCGTCATAGCGCAGGCGCATGGACACGATATTGCTGCTGTCGCCATAGCCCGGCTGGGCATGCAGCCGGCCCGCGTCCACGCCGCCCGAAATACCATCCAGGCCCGGCAGATTGCGAAAGTCATATGACACGATGAAGGACTGCATCCGGTCGCTGAAGGCTGGCGGCGCATCCGGCTTTACAAGGCCGTCGTCGAAGCTCAGGCGCTGGTTCAGGCTGCTATCGTCGCGCTTGAACAGCACCGCGGCAAAAGAGTGCGAACCGGCGCCTGCCGCGTCCAGCGTATACCGGCCGCCCACGCCTATCGCGCCGCGGTATTCCGAGCCCTCGGTAAACCCGGAATACAGCCCGTCGATCACATGCCAGGCGTCGCCGTAGCCCAGGTCCATCTTGCCGCCGTACAGGGCGTAGTGGTCGGCGGTGTAGGCGGCGAACAGGTTGTTCAGCTGCACGCCCAGGTCGGAAAAAGCGTTGTCTTTCGTCTCGTTCGTGGCGGAATCCAGGGTCGCCTTGGCGCGTAGCGAAAAACGGTTGGTCAGCTGCAGCACGAAGGCGCTTTCCACCTGCGGCTGCGTGCTGCTCCAGTGCGAACGCGGGATCTGCCCGTTGTCGTCGCGGATGCCGAAGTAATTGGTGTACCCGGTCAGCGCCAGTATCCGGCCGTTGAACCTGGGATACGCGTCCTTGTCGTCGCCCAGTTCGCTATAGGGGCTAAGGAAGATCTCGGTCTTGAAGATATCCCGCGCTTCCTGGGCGCCGGCCGACGGCGCGCCGATCGCCAGCGCGGCCATGCCCGGCGCCGCCATGGCGCGCAGGCCGTTCATCACCATGCTTCGCACGGGCAGGCTCACCGGCTCGGTTCAGCGGGCCAGCTCGGCCGCCAGTTCGCGCACCTGGGAATGGATGCCCTCGAACATGGCGAAATTCACGCGGCTGGCCACGACAAAGATTCCCAGGCCGCGGTTGGGCGACAGCACCACATAGCTCATGAAGCCGCCCAGGCCGCCGCTCTTGCCCAGCAGCAGCGGCGTGGCGCCGCGCGGCAGGCTCACGACCCAGCCCAGGCCCATGCCGTCGGCGTCGGTCACCTCGGTGCCCACCACCGACTTCAGCCCGTCATACGGCAGCCACATCTGGTGCGCCAGCAGGGCTTCGGGCCTTTGCTGCCTGGCGCCCTCCAGGTGCCACTTCATCCAGCGCGCCATGTCCGCCGCCGTCGAATACACGCCGGCGCTGGCATACATGATGTCCGGCACGGGCGCGTTGGGGTCGGGCTCGTCCATCGGGTCCAGGCCCGTCATCAGGCGTTTCTTCTGCTCGTCGTCGAGCGCATTGGTGGTGTCGGCCAGGCCCGCCGGCGCGAGCACTTCGCTGGCCAGCACGGTCGAATAATCCGCGCCGCCCGCCCTGGCCAGCGCGTCGCCCAGCAAGCCGTAGCCCGCATTGGAATACAGCGTGGTCGTGCCCGGCGGATACGGCGGCTGGTTGCTGGCAACCCACTTCCAGTAGTAGGCGCGGTCGAAGGCGGCGAACGGGTTTTCCGACGGCCTGGCGTCCGGATCCGGCAGCTCGCGCGGCAGCGCGGCCGAATGCGTGGCCAGGTCCAGCAGGGTAATGGGCCGGCCATTGGATGCGACCTGCGCATGGTCCGGCGCGTACTTGGACAAGGGGTCCGTCAAGCCGAGCTTGCCCTTGACCGCCAGCGACGCCAGCACGTCCGCGGCAAACACCTTGGACACCGAGGCCAGCCGGAAAATCGACTGCTCGTCGGGCTCGACGCCGCTGCCGGGCGCGGTTTCGCCATAGGCCTGGATGACAGTGTCATTACCGCGCACCACCGCGATCAGGACGGCCGGCGCGCCGGAATTCAAGTAAAGCTGCATGCCGGCCATCGACACGGCGTCGGTAAGCGCCAGGTCGGCCGCCCTGGCTGGGTTGAAGCCAAGCGCGCCAGCCAGGGCCAGCGTAAGGGCGCAAGCGCGCGTAAGGATGCGGGACGCCGACATGCCGATTCTCTCTTATCCAGGAATTGGGGAAATCCGCTGCAAGCGTGATGATCCCAAAAACCACAAGAATCGCTACCGTCTAAGGATGAAACGACATGCCGGTCTGACGAATTGCATGCCGGCCGCCGGCCTGCGGCGTGTTTCAGACGCCCATGCGCTCGCGCAGCAATTTGCGATACGAGCGCGACACCGGCCAGCCCCGATCGGCGGCGCGCATGCGGATCTGCCAGCGGTCGGTGCTGCGCCGGTCGATGCCCACCACATGCAGGGCGTTCACCACGGCGGTGCGGTGAACCCGGAAGAAGATTTTTTCCGGTAGCAGCGTCAACCACGTGCCCAGCGAGCGCGAGTCCAGCACCATCGACCCGTTCGCCAGCCAGATTTCGCTGTAGTTGCCCGCCGACCGCGCGCCGACGATGGTCTCGGGCTGCACGCCATGCACCACGCCGCGCATTCTCAAATAGACCAGAGACGCCGAACTGTCATATGGCGTAAGCGGGTGCTGGCCGCGGCCACCGCCATATTTGGCCTGGCCGATCAGCCCGGCGCACTGAAACAGCGCATCGACCTCGGCATCCGGCCATTCCCGATAGTTCGCGGTAGTGTCGAAGCCGATGACGCCGTACAGCTTGCCCTCGTTCAGGATGGGCACGCTCAGCACGCTCTTGTTGCCCTGGCGGATGAATTCCACCTGCAGGGGCCGGGCGACGCGCGGCAGCTTGCGCACGTCGCGGATCGCCACCGCCCGGCCTTGCACCATGTATTTATGCAGCCAGGCAATCAGCGTGGTGGGAACGTCCTGCAGCTCCGCCACATACGGCGTCGTCTGCCCGCGGCACCACTCATGGGTATTGCGAAAGCGCAGCATGTCCGGCCGGTACTCCAGCATCCACGACCGGTCGACATCCGAGGTCTCGCCCATCAGCGCCAGTAATTGCGAAATGGCTTCGTCGATGGGGTATTTGAGCAGGCTGAGCGCGCACTGGTATACCCAATCGCCCAGCGGCCCCGGCGCCGGGCCGGCGGTGTCGTGGATCTTGAAGCACGCCACGGCGGCAGCCGGCTACGTCGGATACGTACCCGGCAGCAGCACGCTGCGGTCGCCCGGCGCCAGGGACTTGCGCCCGCACAGCGCCATGGTGACGTCCATTTCCTTGTACAGGATTTCAAGCGCGCGGGTCACGCCCGCCTTGCCGCAGGCCCCCAGGCCGTACAGGAACGCGCGCCCGATCATGGTGCCGCGCGCGCCCAGCGCCACGGCCTTCAGCACATCCTGCCCCGAACGGATGCCGCCATCCATCCACACCTCGATGCGCGAGCCCACCGCGTCGGCGATGGCGGGCAGGGCCGCGATCGACGACATCGCGCCATCGAGCTGGCGGCCGCCGTGGTTGCTGACGATCAGCGCATCGGCGCCGCTGTCGGCCGCCAGGCGGGCATCCTCGACATCCAGGATGCCCTTCAGGATCAGCTTGCCGCCCCAGCGCTGCTTGATCCATTCGACGTCGGCCCAGCTCAGGCGCGGGTCGAACTGCTCGGCGGTCCATGACGACAGCGACGACAGGTCGGTAACACCCTTGGCATGGCCGACGATGTTGCCGAAGGTGCGGCGCGGCGTGCCCAGCATGCCCAGGCACCAGCGCGGCTTGGTGGCCAGGTTGATCAGGTTGGTCAGGGTGGGCTTGGGCGGCGCCGACAAGCCGTTGCGGATGTCTTTGTGGCGCTGGCCCAGAATCTGCAGGTCCAGTGTCAGCACCAGCGCCGAGCAGCCGGCGGCCTTGGCGCGGTCGATCAGGTTGGCCACGAACTCGCGGTCGCGCATCACATACAGCTGGAACCAGAACGGCTTGCCGGTGGCGCGCGCCACGTCTTCGATCGAGCAGATGCTCATGGTGGACAGCGTGAAAGGCACGCCGAACTCGGCCGCCGCCTGCGCAGCCACCATCTCGCCGTCGGCATGCTGCATGCCGGTCAGCCCGGTGGGCGCAATGGCGACGGGCATCACGGCGTCCTCGCCCGCCATCGTGGTGCGCAGCGAGCGGCCTTCCATGTCCACCGCCACGCGCTGGCGCAGCTTGATCGACTGGAAGTCGGTTTCGTTGGCGCGATAGGTGCCTTCGGTCCAGGCGCCGGAATCAGCGTAATCGTAGAACATGCGCGGCACGCGCTTCTGCGCGAGAACGCGCAAGTCTTCAATGCAGGTGATCTTGGCAAGGTTCGCGTTGTTCATGGGACACTATTATTGGAAAAATAGAGGACCAAAGGGCGTAGCAAGTATACGCGCGCCCCTCGTACAAGGAATCGCAGCATGCAAGTCCCCCAACTCGAAACCGTGCACGTCATCGTCAAGGGCGTCGTGCAGGGCGTGGGCTACCGGCACGCCACCGTGCGGCGCGCCCACATGCTGGGCGTCACCGGCTGGGTGCAGAACATGGAAGACGGCACCGTGCAGGCCATGGTGCAAGGCACCCCCGACCAGGTCGACCACATGCTGGAATGGCTGCGCCGCGGCCCCCCGGCCGCCATCGTGCGCGACCTGGCCACCCAGCGCGAATACACCGACAAGCGCTATGCGCGCTTCGAACAGCTGTAGCCCCCACTCCATGGAACCGCTCATGTCCGATCACGCCAGCCTGCCCAGCACCCAGCTCATCGTCCAGCCAGACTGGACCGACCTGTACGGCCACATGAACGCCGCCCGCTACGTGCGCGTGTTCGACCACATCGGCTTCCAGCTGCTGGACCCCCTGGGGGTGGGCGAAAGCTATACGCAGGCCACGCGCTGCGGCATCTACACCGTCGACATCGCCGTCAACTACCGCCGCGAGCTGCTGGCCGGCGATCCGCTCGAACTGCGGCTGCGCGTGCTTGGCGCGGACCACAAGCGCCTGCTGTGCCTGATGGAACTCTTCCAGACCCGCGACAACTACCTGGCCGCCACCATGGAACAACTGTCGGTGCACGTGAACCTGGACACCCGGCGCAGCCAGGCATTTCCCGACGCGCTGGCGCAATCGCTGCAGGCCGCCGCGCAGGCGCATGCGGCGGCGCCGCTGCCCGAACGCCACGTCAGGCGCCTGACCCTCGCGCCGCGCGCCTAGCCGCGCATTTGGGCCGGGCGTCTGACTGCGCAGATGCCAGACACCCATGCCCGCCCCACACGCGCCGAGACACAAAATGTTTCATCTGAGACGCCTTGCATGTACCCCGCGATTAGGCGCCTGATGCCGGCACGATCCCCGTAACGCGCCGCCTATTTTCCGCATCATCCCGCTTCGCACCGCCAAAACACCTGAACCCGCAGGGATTGCAGCCCCCGCCACGGCTTTCCTAATATCCGCCGCTCAACCGCCTGCCGGCGCTTACCGCCCCTGCCGCGACATCGCGGCCCGCCGGCCGGGCATTGCTTCAGGAGCCGCGGATGCACCACCACGCCCCCTCATCGAACGCCGCTCGATGGCGCGCGCGCAGCCTGCGCCATGTCTGGCACCCGTGCACGCAGATGAAGCGCCAGGCCGCCATGCCGCTGCTGGCGCTGTCGCACGGCGAAGGCCCGTGGCTGGTCGACATGGACGGCCGCCGCTACCTGGATGGCATCAGTTCCTGGTGGGTCAATCTGTTCGGCCATGCCAATGCGCGCATCAACGCCGCCCTGCATGACCAGCTGGCCCGCCTGCCGCACGCCATGCTGGCCGGCTGCACCCATGCGCCGGCGGTCGAGCTGGCCGAGCGCCTGTCGGCCCTGACCGGCGCGGCGCTGGGCCACTGCTTTTATGCGTCGGACGGCGCGTCCGCGGTGGAAATCGCCCTGAAGATGAGTTTTCACGCCTGGCGCAACCACGGCCGCGCCGCCAAGCGCGAATTCGTCTGCGTGCGCCACGGCTACCACGGCGAAACCCTGGGCGCGCTGGGCGTGACCGACGTGACGCTGTTCCGCGATGCCTACGGCCCGCTGCTGCGCCAGGCCCATGTGGTGGCCTCGCCCGACGCGCGGGCCGCGCAGGCCGGCGAAGACGCGGACGCCGCCGCGCGGCGCGCCGCGGCTGAACTCCAGGCGCTGCTTGAACAGCGCCACCCGCACATCGCCGCGGTGATCGTCGAGCCGCTGGTGCAATGCGCGGCCGGCATGGCGATGCATGCGCCCTCGTACCTGCGGCAGGTGCGCGAACTGTGCGACCGCTACCAGGTACACCTGATCGCCGACGAGATCGCGGTGGGCTGCGGGCGCACCGGCTCGTTCTTTGCCTGCGAGCAGGCCGGCATCTGGCCCGACCTGATGACCCTGTCCAAGGGCATTACGGGCGGGTACCTGCCCCTGTCGCTGGTGCTCGGCACCGACGCCATCCACGCCGCCTTCTACGACGACGACGTGGCGCGCGGCTTCCTGCATTCGCACTCGTACACCGGCAACCCGCTGGCCTGCCGCGCCGCGCTGGCCACCCTGGACATCTTCGAGGAAGACAGCGTCCTGGCGAACAACCGCCAGCGCGCCGCGCGCCTGGACGCGGCCCTGGCGCCGCTGCGCACGCATCGCGCCGTGCGCCACTTCCGCCGCGCCGGCATGATCTGGGCCTTCGACGTAGCCGCCGATGCCGGCTTCGGCCAGCGCTATGCGGCCGCGGCGCTGGCGCGCGGGCTGCTGCTGCGCCCCATCGGCAACACGGTCTACCTGATGCCGCCCTACGTGCTGGATGACGACACCGCCGCCTGGCTGGCCCGCGAAACACTGGCCACGCTCGACGACGCCCTGGAGGGCCATTGACATGCAGCTGCTGGACACTCTGCAAGCCTCACTGCGCGAACTCGACGCGCAGCATCTGCGCCGGCGCCGGCGCACCACCGAATCGCCCTGCGCGCCCCACGTGCGCGTGGACGGGCGCGACATGCTGGCCTTTTGCAGCAACGACTACCTGGGGCTGGCCGCGCATCCCGCCATATCCGCCGCCCTGGCCGAAGGCGCGGCGCGCTACGGCGCGGGCAGCGGCGCATCGCACCTGATCAGCGGGCACAGCCGCGCCCACGCGCAGCTGGAAGAACGGCTGGCGGCCATGCTGGCGCCGCACCTGGAACAGGCGCGCGCGCTGTACTTCTGCACCGGCTACATGGCCAACCTGGCCGTGCTGGGGGCCCTGGCCGGCCAGGACGCCGAGATTTTCTCCGAATCGCTCAACCACGCCTCGCTGATCGACGGCGCCCGCCTGGCGCGGGCCCGCGTGCAGATATACCCGCATGCCGACACGCAGACCCTGACCAGACAGCTGGCGGCCAGCCGGGCCGGCACGCGCCTGATCGTTTCCGACGGCGTGTTCTCGATGGACGGCGACATCGCTCCGCTGCGCGAGCTGCTGGCGCTGGCCGAGCGCCACGGCGCCTGGCTGGTGATCGACGACGCGCACGGGTTCGGTGTGCTGGGCGAACACGGCCACGGCGTGCTCGAACATGCCGGCCTGCGTTCGCCCCACCTGGTATTGATGGGCACGCTGGGCAAGGCCGCCGGCGTGGCGGGAGCCTTCGTGGCCGCGCATGCCACCGTCATCGATTGGCTGGTCAACCGCGCCCGGCCCTATATCTTCAGCACCGCCGCCGCCCCCGCGCAGGCGCACGCCCTGCTGGCCAGCCTGGACCTGATCGAAGGCAGCGATGGCCGGCGGCGGCGTGCGCACCTGCGGACACTGACGCAACAGCTGCAGGCGCGGCTCGGCCTGCGCCAGTGGCGCCACCAGCCCACGCCCACCGCCATCCAGCCTGTCCTGCTGGGCGAGAACGCGCAGGCGCTGCACGCCGCCGCCGGGCTGGAACGCCTGGGGCTGTGGGTGCCCGCCATCCGCCCGCCCACCGTGCCGGCGGGCACGGCGCGCCTGCGCGTCACGCTGTCGGCGGCGCATACCGCCGCCGACGTGGACAGGCTGGCCGCCGCCTTGAACCAACTGGACAGCGAGGCCGGCCATGCGCCATGACATGCCGCAACGGCCCGGCGACTACTTCGTCACCGGCACCGATACCGAAATCGGCAAGACCCTGATCGCGTGCGCGCTGCTGCACGCCGCGGCGCGCCAGGGATGGACCACCGCCGGCGTCAAGGCCGTGGCCGCCGGCGCGGGGCAGGTGGGCGGCCGCTGGGTCAACGAAGACGTGGAACAGCTGCGCCGGGCCAGCTCCATGGACTTGCCCGATGCCGTGCGCTGCCCGTATGTGCTGCCCGACGCCGTGGCGCCGCACATCGCGGCGGCCGCCGCGGGCGTGGCGCTCGACCCGGCGGTGATACAGCAGGCCTACCGCCAGGCCGCGGCCCGCGCACAAGCGGTGGTGGTGGAAGGGGTGGGCGGCTTCCGGGTGCCGCTGGACGATGCCAGCGACACCGCCGACCTGGCGCGGCAGCTGGACCTGCCGGTGATCCTGGTGGTGGGCATGCGGCTGGGCTGCATCAGCCATGCCCTGCTGACAGCCGAGGCGATCGCCGCCCGCGGGCTGCGCCTGGCGGGCTGGGTGGCCAACCACGTCGACCCGGCCATGCCGCAGGCGCAGGCCAATGTGCAGGCCCTGGCGCAGCGCCTGCCCGCGCCCCTGCTGGGCCGCGTGCCCTACCTGGCCGAAGCCGACCCGGCCGCGGCGGCGCGGCACCTGCGGGTGGCCGCGCTGTATCCGTCCGCGCCGCTCAGTCCTCTTCCAGCGCGTCGAAGCGGTCCGCCAGGAAGTCGATCAGCGCCCTGACCGACGGCAACTGCCCGCGCCGCGATGCGAATACCGCATGGATGATCTCGCGGCGCGGCGCCCAGTCGGGCAGCACTTGCGCCAGTTCGCCGCGCTGGAATTGCTCGCGCAGCATCATGGTGGGCAATTGCACGATGCCCACGCCCGCCACCGCCGCGGTCCGCAATGCCAGCATGCCGCGCGTGACCAGGCGCGGCTGGTGGCGCACCGCGGCATGGGCCCCCTGGGGGCCCAGCAGGTTCCACACATGCTCGCCTTGCGGCAGGCCCAGCGCCAGGCTGGGCAGGCCGCCCAGGTCGGCCGGGGCGCGCGGCACGCCGGTACGCCGCAGCAGGCCCGGGCTGGCCACCAGGCACTGGCCGCGATCGGCCAGCACGCGCATGACCAGGTCGCTGTCTTCCAGCGGCGGCGGCCGCACCCGGATCGCCACATCGATGCCTTCGGCCACCACGTCCACCCGCCGGTTGGTTTCTTCCAGGTGCAGTTGCACCAGCGGGTACTGCACCATGAAATCGGCCAGCATCCCGGCCACCCGCGCATCCAGCAGTGCCACCGGGCAGGTTACCCGCACCGTGCCGCGCGGCTCGGCGCGGGTCAGCGCCACGGCCTCTTCGGCAGCCTCGGCCTCGACCAGCATGGCCTTGCAATGCGCGTAATAGGTCTGGCCGATTTCGGTCACGGCGAACTGGCGCGTGGTGCGCAGCAGCAGGCGCGCGCCCAGCCGCGCTTCGAGCAGGGCGATGCGGCGGCTGAGCTTGGATTTGGGCATGCCCAGGGCGCGGCCGGCCGGCGCGAAACCGCCATGGTCCACCACCTGCACGAAGTAATACAGGTCGTTCAGGTCTGGCATATCGTTCACCATATAGAACGGTAAGAGCGAATTTTAGGGCCTACCGCGCGCATTGTCCCGAAACTATAGTTTTCTTCATGGAGGTTGCGGCACGGGCCGCAGCCCGCAGTGGAGAAAGCCCATGAAAAAGGTTCTCGGTGTCTACAGCGCTCCGCGCCCCCATTGGGTGGGCGACGGCTTCCCGGTGCGCTCGATGTTCAGCTACGACAGCCACGGCCAGCACCTCAGCCCCTTCCTGCTGCTGGACTACGCCGGCCCGGCCCAGTTCGCCCCGGCCGCCAAGCCGCGCGGCGTGGGCCAGCATCCGCACCGCGGCTTTGAAACGGTCACCATCGTCTACCAGGGCGAAGTCGATCATCGCGATTCCACCGGCGCGGGCGGCCACATCGGCCCCGGCGACGTGCAGTGGATGACGGCGGCCGGCGGCATCCTGCACGAGGAATTCCATTCCGACGCCTTCACCCGCCAGGGCGGCGCGCTGGAAATGGTGCAGCTGTGGGTCAACCTGCCGGCCCGCGACAAGATGTCGGCGCCGGGCTACCAGACCTTGCTGGACCGTGACATTCCCGTGGTCGGCCTGCCCGGCGAAGCCGGCCAGGTGCGCGTCATCGCGGGCGAGTTCGACGGCCGGCGCGGCCCGGCGCGCACGCACACGCCCATCGATGTATGGGACGTGCGGCTGCGCCAGCAAGGCACGGCCACCTTCGAACTGCCCGAAGGCCGCACGCTGGCGCTGGCGGTGCTGCACGGCACGGCGCAGGTCAACGGCACCGACATCGTGCGCGAAGGCCAGCTGGTGCACCTGTCGCGCGAAGGCAGCCAGGTGCAGATCGAGGCCAACAACGAGGTCACGCTGCTGCTCTTGAGCGGCGAACCGATCGACGAGCCCATCGTCGGCTACGGCCCGTTCGTGATGAACAGCCAGGCCGAGATCCGCCAGGCCATCGACGACTTCAATCACGGCCGCTTCGGCCAGATGGCCCACTGACCCTGTCCGCGCCGCCGCTTCCGGCGGCGCGGACGGCTTACCCGCCCGTCCCGGGCACCTTCCCGCATTTACCTGGAGACCTCCATGACCAAGCCCTACGTCCGCCTGGACAAAGACAACGCCGCCGTATTGCTGGTAGACCACCAGGCCGGCCTGCTGTCGCTGGTGCGCGACATCGATCCGGACAAGTTCAAGAACAACGTGCTGGCGCTGGCCGACCTGGCCAAGTATTTCAAGCTGCCCACCATCCTAACCACCAGCTTCGAAGACGGCCCCAACGGCCCGCTGGTGCCCGAACTGAAGCAGCTGTTCCCCGACGCGCCCTTCATTCCGCGCCCCGGCCAGATCAACGCCTGGGACAATGAAGACTTCGTCAAGGCCGTCAAGGCCACCGGCAAGAAGCAGCTGATCATCGCCGGCGTGGTCACCGAAGTGTGCGTGGCATTCCCGGCCCTGGCCGCCCTGGAAGAAGGCTTCCAGGTGTTCGTGGTGACCGACGCATCGGGCACCTTCAACGAACTGACCCGCGATGCCGCCTGGGACCGCATGAGCAATGCCGGCGCCCAGCTGATGACCTGGTTCGGCGCGGCCTGCGAACTGCACCGCGACTGGCGCAACGACGTCGAGGGCCTGGGCACGCTGTTCTCGAACCACATCCCCGACTACCGCAATCTGATCACCAGCTACAGCACGCTGACGCAGCGCAAGTAGCCTGGCTTTGTTGCCGCTCCGATGGCTAACCGGTATAGCCGCGCCGAAACGGCGCGGCCGCCCCGGGCGTGGGCGGCGTGGTGGAAATCAGGCGGCTGGTTGCCAGCAGGTTCGGCACCAGCTCACGCTTCATGCGCGCCAGCGTCCAGCGCGTGGTGGGGGCCGAGATATTAAGCGCCGCGGCCGGGCGGCCGCGCTTGTCGAACACCGGCACGGCCACATTCAGATCGCCGCGGTAATACTCGCCGTTGGCATAGGCGTAGCCCTGCTCGCGCGCCTCGGCCAGCATGTCCATCAGCGGGCCCAGGTCGGTCACGGTATTGGGCGTGAACTTCGGGCGGGGCGATGCTTCCAGCAGCTCGCGCGCCTGTTCCGGCGGCAGCATCGACAGCCAGGCCCGCCCGGCCGATGTGCAGAACATCGGCAGACGCCGGCCCAGGGGCATATGGACCCCGGTCGTCAGGTGCGTGGCAAAGCGCGCCACATAGACCATGTCGGTGCCGTACGGCTCGGCCAGGTTCACGGTCTCGGAAATCTGGCGGTTCAAGTCGAGCAGATACGGGTTGGCGCGTTCGACCAGGGCGTCCACCAGCAGGTATCGATAACCCAGTTCGAGAATCTTGGGCGTCAGCGCATACCGCTTGCTGTCGGGGTCTTTGCTCAGAAAGCCCAGGGTTTCCAGGGTATAGGCGAAACGCTGCGCCGAGCTCTTGGATATCCCCGCGGCCGCGGCCATCTCGGGCAGATTCATGAACGGGCGGTCGGGCCCGAACGCGGCCAGCACGTCGATTCCTTTGGAAAAGGACATACTGAACAGCGGCGAGGCCATGGGATCTTCCATCACCGCATCACTTTCTTTTTTTTTGCGTCCGGCCATAAGGCAAGCCCTGTCTTCAATGGGATAGATTGTAGCGGTCAGCCCTCGCGCCCAGGATCGCGCGCCGCGCGCCGGCCCGCGCGCGACGGCCACAGCACCAGGCAGCTGCCCGCCGCGATGACCGCCGCGCACAGGGAAAAGACCGGCGGCAGGCGCTCGCCGAACAGGACGCTGCTGCAGGCGATGCCCACGAAGGGCGTCAGGGCCAGCAGTTGGCCGGCCACGGTGGATGGCACGCGGTTCAGCAGGCGGCTCCATGCCCAGACCGCCATGGCGGTGGGCACCAGCCAGTTCCACACCATGATGGCCGCCAGCGGCCAGGTCACATGGGTGGTCCGATCCGACTCCAGGATCAGCGCGGCCACGCCGATGGGGCACGCGGTTGCCGCCAGCTGCCAGAACGTCTGGGACAGCAGCGAAGCGCGCCACTGCCGCCTCCCGTACAACGCCGCGCCCAGCCCCCACAGCGCGGCCGCGGACAAGACCAGCGCCATGCCCAGGGGCACGCCCGGGCTTTTCCAGTCGATGACCGAGGGGTCCAGGAACAGCGCCAGGCCGGCCATGCCCAGCCCTACGCCGGCCAGCTGCCGCCAGGCCAGCCGCGCCTTGCCCATCAGGCTGCTGAACAGCGCCGCCCACACCGGCATGCTGTAGACCAGCGTCACGGTGCGCCCGGCCGGCAGGAACTGCAGGGCAATGCTGACCAGTCCCAGCACGGAAGCGAACTGCAGCAGCCCGATCAGCGCCAGCCGGGCCCGCTCGCCGGGCGGCGGCAGCAGCGCCGCCTCGCCCTTGATGCGCATCAACAGTGCCACCACGATCGCCGCGCCCACAACACGCGTCGTGGAAAAGGTCAGGGGCGGCATGTCGGCCAGGGCCCGCTTCATCAGCGGATAATTCGAGCCCCACGCGAACACCACCAGCGCGGCGTAGGCCAGCGTCGCGGCCAGGCCGCCACGGGCCCAGGCGGAATCGTGTGCGGGCGCAGGCGCGGAAACGGTATCGGGCCGGCTCGTCATGGCAGGGTGCGGGCCGCGGGTCACCACCGCAACTGGTCCCGCAGCTTGTAGTAGGCCGCCATCAAGTTCATGACCGGCAGGCGCCAGGAATGAAGGGGCAGTTGCGGCATGCCCCCCTGCATGGGGCCGCATTCCATGCCGGCGCCCAGCGCCATCTCGGCCGCCACCCTGCCCAGCAAATGCGTCAATGCCACGCCGCGGCCGCCATAGCCCGCCGCGAAAATCACGCGCGGCGAATGGCGCACAACATGGGGAAAGTCGTCCAGCGTCACCGCGACCTTGCCCGACCACTGGTGCTCGATGGGCGCGTCGCGCAACTGGGGAAACAGGCGGCGCAGGCCTGCCACCAGATTGCGGTAGATTTCCGGCGTCTCGGTGCCGGTCAGCGCCCCCCGGCCGCCGAACAGGACGCGCTGGCCGGGCACGCGCCGAAAGTAATTCACCAGATGACGCGTATCCGTTACCAGGTGGCCCTCGGTGAACATCGTCGCATACAGGTCATCGGGCAGTGCGCGCGTGGCCACCACCGACGTCGCCACGGGCACGATGCGCCGCTGCAGGCCCGGCGGCAGCGGGAACAATTCGGTATAGGCATTGCTTGCCACGATGACGGTGGCGGCGCGCACCCGGGCCTCGGGCGTCTCCACGACGCATCCCTGCGCGTCTTCGCGGATGCTCACCACCGGCGTGTTCACATGGATGGGCACGCCGGTGGCCGCCAGTGCCGCGGCCAGCTCGCGGGCATAGGCCAGCGGGTGGATGCCGGCCGCCCGCGTATCCAGGTAGCCGCCCTGGTACGCACGCGAACCGATCAGGCGGGCCGCCTCGTCGGGCGGCAGATAGCGGGGGTGGCGGTCGCCGGCCTCGGCGGCCAGCCATGCAATATCGTCGCGCAGCGCCTGCGCGTCCTGCCGGGTATAAGCGGCCGTGATGTGGCCGCAGCGCGAGAAGCCGCCATCCAGCTTGAAATCGGCCACGTTCTGTTCCAGCGCGTCCACCGCGTCGAGCACCAGCCGGTGCAGCAGCCGCGTCGAATCATGGCCGAACTGGCGGGCCAGGGCCGCCCAGCCCGACTTGTAGCGCAAGACGGCCATGCCGCCATTGCGGCCGCTGGCCCCCCAGCCCGCGTCATTGGCCTCCAGGATGCAGGCCTGGGCGCCGCGCCGGCTCAGTTGCAGCGCCGCGTTCAGCCCGGTGAACCCGCCCCCCACGATGGCGCAGTCCACCTGCAGTTCGCCGCGCAGCGGCAACAGCGCGGGCGGCGGCGCGGCGGTCGCGTTCCAGATCGAAGGGGCATGGGGTACAACATCGACGGCAGCTACATTGTCCATGGATATCACGCAGGAAAGCCCAGGGCATCGCGCAGGCGATGCCAGTGGATGGCGGCATTGACCGCGGGCCCGCGCAGGGCGTGCCAGGGCAGGGCGCCGATGGAAGAAACCGGAAAATCCAGCGCGCCCGCGGCACGCCCCAGCGCCGCTTCGGCCAGCGTCGGCCCGAAGCGCGTCGCCAGGGCCACGCCGCGTCCGCCGAAACCACAAACCGTCCACAACCCGGGCTCGGGATTACCCAGATGCGGCACATCGTCCAGTGTGAGCGAGACGCGGCCGGACCACACGCAATCCCAGCCGATGTCCGCAAGCTGCGGAAAGCGCTCGCAGGCAGCCTGGCGCAGGCGCGCCAGGGTTGCGGGCCCGGCCAGCCCGGAACGAGGCCCCCGGCCGCCGATCACGAACCGGCCATCGGGCGACAGGCGGCAATAGACGGTCAGCTTGCGCGCCTCGGATACGCCCGCCCGGCGCGGCAGCACCGCGCGCCGGATGTCGTCGGGCAATACCCCGGTTGCCGCCTGGGCGCTGGTCACGTGCAGCATCGAACGCGCCTGCGCGGGGTACAGCGTATCGGTGTAGGCGTCCGTGGCCAGCACCACGGCGCGGGCGGCGATGCTGCCCTGCCGCAGCCGCAGCATCCATCCTTGCGGCGCGCGCTGCAGCTGTTCAACCGTACTGTGCGCGTGCAGGCGGGCGCCCGCGCGCGCCGCTGCGGCCGCCAGTCCCAGCGCCAATTTGCGGGGTTGCACCGCGCCCGCCCCCGACTCCAGATAGCCGCCCGCATAGTGCGCGGATCCGGTCAGTTTTGCCATGTCGTCGGCATACAGCGCTTCCGCCCGCGCCCCGGCCTGCTGCAAAGCCCGGGCACGCGCGTGCAGGACGCGGCAGGCGCGCGGCGTCACCGCCGCCTGGATCCAGCCATGGCGCGTCGCATCGCAATCGATCGACAGGCGCTCGATCAGGCCGAAGGTGTAGTCGGCCGCCGAATGCGCGAAGGCCAGCATGCGGCCGGCCGCGTCGGCGCCAAAGCGCGCCGCCAGCGCATCGGGCGCCGGCTTCAGGCCCGGCACCACTTGGCCGCCGTTGCGCCCCGAGGCCCCGGCCGCAAGCGGGCCCGCTTCCAGCAGGATGGGCCGCGCGCCCGCCTCGGCCAGCGACAAGGCCGTCGACAGGCCGGTAAAGCCGCCGCCGATGACGGCCACCTCGCAGTCATGCGCGCCCGGGGGCAGCGGCGGCGCGGCGGGCGTGGCGGTCTCGTCGTCCCAGAGTATGCGGGCCGCGGCCATGGCGGTCATGTGCCGCCCTTCATCACAAGATTGGGCAGCCACAGCGCAATATCTGGCACCAGCGCCAGGATCAGCACGCCGACCAGCATCAGGATCCAGTACGGAATCGCCGACAGCGCCGCGCGGCCCAGCGAGACTTCGCCGTTGGTAATGGCGGTCAGCACGAACAGGTTCATGCCCACCGGCGGGGTCAGCATGCCGATCTCGATCAGGATGGTGATGATCACCCCCGTCCAGACCGGATCGTAGCCAGCCGCCATCATCAGCGGATAAACGATCGGAATCGTCATCAGCATCAGCGAAATGCCGTCGAAGAAGCAGCCCAGCACCAGGTAGGCGGCCACGACGACGATCAGCACGGCGTACTTCGACAGGCCCATGTCGGTTACCGCCCCCACCAGTGCCTGCGGGGCGCCCATGATGGTCAGGGCCTGCGCCAGCACCAGCGCGCCCAGCATGACCGTGGCAATGGCCCCGAATACACGCGCCGAAGTAAAGAACGCGCGCCACACCTTGGGCAGCGTCAGCTCGCCCCAGCAGAACCCGGTAATAATGGCCGCCACCACGCCCAGCGCGGCCGCCTCGGTGGGCGTGGCCAGGCCCATGTACATGGTGCCCAGCACCGCGAACGCCAGGAACGCCACGGGCCAGATGCGCACCAGCCCGCGCAGCCGCTGCGCCATCGGGATCGCGGGCTCGACATTGCCCATTTCTTCGGGAAAGCGCCGCGCGCGCAGCGCGATGATGGACATGAACATGCAAGCCAGCATCAGGCCGGGCAACACCCCGGCCAGGAACAGCCGGCCGATCGACACCCCCTGGGTGGCGCCGTACAGCAGCAGCGACAGGCTGGGCGGGATCAGCAACCCGAGTGTGCCGCCGGCGGCCAGCGTGGCCACCACCTGCCCGCGGTTGTAGCCCCGGTTGCGCAGTTCCGGATAGGCCACCGAGCCCACCGCGGCCGCGGTCGAGGTGCTGGCGCCGCTGACGGCGCCGAAGACCGTGCACACGGCAATATTGGTATGCAGCAGCCCGCCCGGCACCTGCCTGAAAAAGGGCGACACCGCATTGTAGATACGCGACGACACCCCGCTGACCAGCAGGATCTCGCCCATGAAGATGAAGATGGGCACCGCCGACAAGGTGAAATCGACGAAAACGTTCCACACTGCCGTAATGGCCAGATCTTCACCGCCTCCGGCGGCAAAGCGCAAAATGGACAAGCCCGTCAGCGCCAGGCCGATACCGATGGGCACGCCCGTCAGGCCGGTGACGGCCAGCCCCGCCAGCAATAGCATCCATACCATGCCAGGCTCCCGTCAAGCGCCGCTGGGCGGCAAATCGCTGTCGCCGGCCGGCGCGCGCCGGGGCCGGAACAGAGTAAATCCGGCCACCAGCACGCAGGCCAGCACGATCAGCGCCATCCAGGGCCAGAGCGCCAGGCCGGCGATATCGGTGCGCGCCTGGACCTGGTACGACACCAGCGCGAAATCGTAGGCATAACTGCCGAACCAGAGCGCGAACAGGATAATCAGCCCGTTGGCCAGCCGGTCGGTCCAGCGCCTGAGCGCGGGCGGATAGCGGTCGGTCAGCAGCGTCACTTCGATATGCTGCCGGTGCAGCGTGACGTAGGGCAGCGCAAGAAACACCAGTGCCGAGAAAAACAGCCCGACCAGTTCCTCGGTAAAGGAAAACGGCGCCCCCACCACGTAGCGCATCACCGCCGACAGGGCCACGAACAGCGTCAGCGCGATGCCGAAGCACGTGGACAGCCGCAGCAAGAAAGCGGCGATGCCTTTTGCAAGTATGTACATGAATGTGCTCCGGACGCGGGGCGGATGCCGCGGCACCCGCCCTCGCGTCATGATTGCCGCGCGGGCCTACCAGCCCAGCGCCTTGATCACCCGTTCGTGGTTTTCCAGGGCCTTGCCGCCCACCTGGCGAGAAGACTCGTTCCAGACTTCCCGGGCGGCGTCGGCAAAGCGCTTCTGGTCGGCTTCGGGAAAGGGCGCCAGCACCGTGCCGCCCTTTTTCTTCCATTCTTCTTCCGACGCCTTGTCGACCTGGCCCTGCAGGTACGCGTCGAACGATTCCTTCTCGATTTTCGCGGCCGCATCCTGCAGAATCTTCTGCACGTCCGGCGGCAGCGCATCGTAGGCCTTGTTGGAAACGATGATGTTCAGCGGATGCAGCACATACGGGAACAGGTACGACGCATTGGGCGCCACTTCCTGCAGCGACACCGTCAGGCCGAAGTGAATCGGATACACCGCACAATCGATCACGCCCGTGCGCATGGCCATGTACAGGTCATTCTGCCCCACGATCTGCGCGGCGATGCCCAGCTTGTTGAAGGTATCGGCCTGGGCCTTTTCCCACACGCGCACCTTCTTGCCCTTCAGGCCGTCCAGCGTGTTGATGGGCTCTTTGCACATCACGTGGGTGTCGCGCACCGGGTGCGCCACGAAGCCCAGCAGCTTGATGCCCCATTTGTCGTAAGTGGCCTGGTAGATGCTTTTCAGCGTGGGCGCCAGCTTTTCCAGCTGCTCGGGCTTGGGCACCACGCCCGGAGGCAGCGTCACGGCGTACTCTGGCTCGTCGCGCGTCATGTAGCCCGGATACAGGCCGGCGATCTGGATTACGTTGCCGCGCGGCAGCACCCGCAGCATGTCGACGTCTTTCACGCCCAGCGTGGCGCCCGGAAACAGCTTGATCTCCAGCTTGCCCGCCGCCTGCTTGTTCACCTCGTCGACGAACTTCTTGTAGTACTGGGCCTCGACCCGCGCCGGCACCCATACGATGTGCATTTTCCACTGCGCTGCCGCGGCGGCCGCTGTACCGGCCGCCAGGCAGGCCGCGGCCGCCGCCACGCAGGCAAGCAGCCGGGCCGTCCAATATTTCCCCTTGTGCATCGCGATCTCCTTCATGTGATTCAGGTATGTCGAGATACTGCTTTGTCGAAGCCGCCGCAGGCCGGCGGCGTGCCGTCAACCGGAAATGCCGTACAACGCCGTGGCCTGTTCCACAGAAAGCTTGCCGTCCGCAATGTCGGCCCGCACGGCCTGCGGGTCGCGCCCGGCCGGGTCGCCGTAGCCGCCGCCGCCGGGGGTCTGGACGATCACGCGGTCGCCCTTGTGCAGGTCGACCACCAGCTTGGAAGGAATCTCTTCCACCTGGCCGGAAGCGCGCACGATCACCGAGTGTTCGCAGGCGCCGCTGCCGCCGCCGGCCGAGCCCTGGGCCGGGCAGTAATGCCGCTCGCCACGGTGCGTGAAGATCGCGCTGCCGCCCAGCAGCTCGAATTCCTTGACCAGCCCCAGCCCGCCGCGGAACGTACCGGCCCCGCCCGAGTCGGCGCGCAATTCCAGCCGGTTCACGCGAATCGGCGCCTCGAGCTCCAATGCCTCGACCGGCAGGTTCATGCAGTTCGAAGCGTCCGTCTCGACCACGTCCACGCCGTCGCAGCGGCGGCTGGCGCCGCTGCCGCCGGTGATCAGCTCGCCCACCACATACGACTTGCCGTCGGCCTGCTTGCCGCCGAACGCCAAGGCCAGCAGCACGCCGGCCGAGTCGGCGGGCACCTTGTCGGGCAGGGCCTCTTTGAATGCGCCCAGGATGCAGCCGGTAATGCGCTTGATGGTGGCGGTGCGCGACCCCACCGGCGCCGGCTCTTCGGGGTTGACCAGCGTGCCCTTGGGCAAATGCAGCGACACGGGCCGGAAGCAGCCGGCATTGGTCGGAATCTCGGGATCGGTCAGCGCCCGTACCGCGAAGTACGCCGCCGCCTGGGACCCCGATTTGACGCAATTGAACGGGCCGCGCAGCTGCGGGCTGGTGCCGGTGAAATCGACATGCATGGCGCCGTTGCCCACCGTCACGGCCACCTCGATGCGCACGCGCTGCTCCAGGTCGATGCCGTCGTTGTCCAGCCAGTCCGCGTAGCGGTAAACGCCCGCCGGAATCGTGTCGAGCTGGGCGCGCGTCAGCGCCTCGGAATGCGCCAGCAGCGCGGCGAACACCGTCTCGAGCAGCGCAACGTCGTACACCGACGTCAATTCGACCAGGCGCCGGGCGCCGATGCGGCAGGCGGCGATCTGGGCATTGATGTCGCCCATGAACGTATCCGGGATGCGCACGTTCAGCCGCAGCAGGCTGACCAGCGTCTGGTTGATCTCGCCGGCCTCGAACAGTTTCAGCGGCGGAATGCGGATGCCTTCCTGGTAGATCTCGGTGGCGTTGGTGGGAATGGAGCCCGGAGTCATGCCGCCCACGTCCTGGTGGTGCGTCATGGTGGCCGACAGCGCGATCACCCGTCCGTCGACGAATACCGGCGCCACCAGCGCGATATCCGGCAGGTGCGTACCGCCCAGGTACGGGTCGTTCATGATGTAGATGTCGCCGTCGCGCATCGTGTCCAGCGGATATTCGCGCAGGATGGTTTCCACAATGGGGATCAGCGTCGCCAGGTGGATGGGCACGGCGCAGGCCTGCGCCAGCGACTCGCCGGCGGTGGTGAACAGGCTGGCCGAAGCATCCAGGCCTTCTTTCACGATCGGCGAGAACGAGCTGCGCAGCAGCGTCGATTCCATCTCGTTGGCAATGCCCTCCAGCTTGTTGCGCACTACCTCCAGGGTGATGGGGTCGGGGCGGGCCTGCGTCGTCTTGCCGGGCGAAAGCGCCGGGCGCTCGAGCGTAGCTTGATTCGTCATGATGTGCTCTCTGGCGTGTCGTGATTAACGGGTCAGAACGAGATTGCCGCCCTGGTCCACCTGGCCTTGCCAGCCGGGCTCGATCAGCGTGGTGGTGTCGGCTTGTTCGACGATGGCCGGCCCCTGGAACCGGAAGCCGGCCGGCATGGCCTCGCGGCGGTAGATGTCGGCCTGTACCGCGCTGTCCTGGCCCGCCACCAGGATGGCGCGCTGCCCGCGCTGCGGCGGCTCGTCGATGCACTGGTAGGCCGTGGTATCGATGCTGTCCTGGCCGCCCGCCTGGTGCACGGCCCGCAGGTTGACGATGCGCGCGGGCGTGCGGGTGCTGTAGCCGTAGATCCGCGCATGGGCCTGCAAGAATTCCTCGAACAGCAGGCCGCACGGGTCGTCGGCGTCGGGCAGCAGCGGCACTTCAATGGAATACGCCTGGCCGGCATAGCAGACGTCGGCGTAGTAGCGCACGGCGCTGCTGTCGGGCTGCGTCGCCTCATTGCGCATCAGCTCGGCGCACTGCGCATCCAGGGTATCCAGCACGGCGCGGATGGCCGGCACTTCGCTGGCTTGCAGCGCCTTGCCGAAGGCCAGCGAGCTTTCATGCTCGATGGGCGCGGCCAGCAGGCCGGCGGCCGACAGCACGCCCGGATAGCGCGGCACCACCACGCGCGATACGCCCAGTTCGCGCGCCAGCGGCACGATGTGCACGGCGCCGCCGCCGCCCAGCGGCATCAGCGTGAACTTGCGCGGGTCCAGGCCCTGGCGGATCGACACCAGGCGTATGCCTTCGGCCATCTGCGCATTCACGATGCGGTGTATGCCCAGCGCCGCCTGCTCGATCGTCATTCCCAGGGGCCGGGCGATTTTTTCCTGGATCGCCTCGCGCGATTTCTCCGGATACAGCTTCAGCGAGCCGCCGGCGAAGTAATCGGGGTTCAGGTAGCCCAGCACAATCGAGGCATCGGTTACCGTGGGGTTCTCGCCGCCGCGCCCGAAGCACACCGGGCCGGGCTCCGAGCCGGCCGAGCGCGGCCCCACGCGCAGCCCGCCGGCGGCGTCGATCCAGGCAATCGAGCCGCCACCCGCGCCGATGGAGTTCACGTCCACCATTGCCACGCGCACCGGGTAGCCGTCGATCACGCCTTCCGAGCGGATCATCGCCTTGCCCTTGCTGATCAGGGCGATGTCGCTGCTGGTGCCGCCAATGTCCACGGTGATCAGGTCGTCGGTGCCCGCCGCGCGGCCGGCGATCTGCGCGCCGATCACGCCCGCGGCGGGGCCCGACAGGAACAGCCGCACGGGGCGGCTGCGCGCCACCTGCGACGCCATCAGGCCGCCGCGCGACTGCATCACCTGAAACGGCGCCTGCACGCCGCTTTTCTTCAACCCGTTTTCCAGCCGCGACAAATAGCGGTCGATCACCGGCTTGACGTAGGCATCGAAGCCGGTGACCACCGTGCGCTCATACTCGCGAAAAGCCGGGTCCACTTCGTGCGACACCGCCAGGGTCAGGTCGGGATAGGCGGCCGAGATCAGCGCCTTGGCGCGCTGCTCGTGCTGTGGGTTGGCGAACGAGAACAGGAAGCAGATGGCCAGCGCATCGACCTTCTGCGCGACCAGCTCGGCCACCTGCCGCATCAGCGCGTCTTCATCCAGGGCCGTGACGATCGAGCCGTCGGCGGCGATCCGTTCCGGCACTTCCCGGCGCAGGTTGCCGGGAATCAGGAACGACGGCGTTTCCGACGACAGGATCACGTCGTACATGCGATGGCGCATCTGACGGCCGATTTCCAGCACGTCTTTGAAGCCCTGCGTGGTAATCAGCCCGACCTTGGCGCCCCGGCGTTCCAGCACGGCGTTGGTGGCCACGGTGGTGCCATGCACGAAGCGCTCGATGTACTTGGGATCCACGCCCCACTGGTCGCGGATGCGCCCGATGGCGTCGAACACCGCCAGGCTCTCGTCCTGGCGCGTGGTCGGGATCTTGAAGTAGCGCAATCGCCCGCTCGCATCGCGTCCAACCACATCGGTGAAAGTGCCGCCGATGTCCACGGCCACTTGCAATGCTTCAGGCATGTCACGTACCTCTCGAATGGAAACTTGAAATGGAAAGCGCACTTGGTTGTATCGCTGATCGATATATTTAAATCGATATACGCCATTAAGGTACGGGCCAGCGGCACCGGTGTCAACGTTTGCGCGGTGCACAAGGCACCGGGGTTTTCCCTAGCCACGGATGCGCCACGAAAAAAAACCCAGCCGTCTCCGGCTGGGTTCCTGGGTATCGCAAAACACGCGGCGGCTAGAGCGGTTCGGCGTGGGCCGCGATGAACTGCGCCGCGGCCAGCGTGCGAAAGTCGTCGCCATACGCGCCGATGGCCTGCGCGCCCAGCGGCAGCCCGCCCGGCCCGCGCGCAACCGGAAACGACACGCACGGCACGTGCAGCAGCGTCCACAGCGCCCCGAAGCGCGGCGAACCGGAATAATCCAGGCCCGCCTCGGCTTCGCCCTCGGCGGCCGGGTACAGCAGCACGTCCAGGCCGTCGAACAGCGCTTCGGCCTGCACCCGGGCATGCATCGCGCGCCGCGCCAGGGCCAGGTAATCGGGCAGCGAGGTCTGCTCGCCGGACTGCATGCGCGCCTGCAGCCGCGGGCTGAGCCGGGCATGATGGCGGGTGCGTTCGTAGGCCAGCGCCTGGCGCGCATCGTAGGCCACCATGCGGCCCTGGCCTTCGACCAGGTCTTCCAGCGCGGCGGGCAGTTCCACGCGGCGCACCTGCGCGCCGGCGGCCTCGATGCGGCGCGCCAGGGCTTCGATGGCCTGCACGGTCTCGGGCCGGGCATGTTCCCATTGGCGCGACAGGCAAAGGCCCACGCGCGGCCGTTCCAGCGGGCGCGGCACCAGGCGGTGCCCATTCAGGCCCGCGGCCAGGAACGCCGCATCGGCCACGTCCCGGGTAATCAGGCCGACCGTATCCTGCGTGGGGCTCAGCGCCGACACGCCGGCCGTGGACAACATGCCGAACGACGGCTTGTAGCCCACCACCCCGCAATACACGGCGGGCCGCACGATCGAGCCGGTGGTCTGGGTGCCCAGCGCCGCCACCGCCATGCCGTCGGCCACGGCGGCGGCCGATCCGCTCGACGAGCCGCCCGGCGTATGCGCCAGACCGCGCGGATTGCGCGCCTGGCCCGGCGTCTGGGTGGCGAATTCGCCGGTGGCCACCTTGCCCAGCAGCACCGCCCCCTGCTCGGCCGCGCAGGCCACCACGCCGGCATCGCGCCCGGGCATATAGCCCTCATAGATGGGCGACCCGAATGTGGTGGGGTAGTCGCGGGTCGCGATGACGTCTTTCACGGCATAGGGCAGGCCGCGCAGCAGGCCGCCCCCGGCTTCGGCGCGGGCCGCCGCATCGCGCACCCGCGCCGGATCGTGGGCCACGTAGGCGCGCACGTCGCCATCGCGCTGCGCGATGCGGTCCAGGTAGGCCCGGGCCAGCGCGCCCACGGTGGCCTGCCCGCTTTCCAGCGCCGCGGCGGCCTGCAGGGCGGTCAGTTCAGTCAGCGATTTCATGTCCGGCTCATTCCAGCGTGATGCCGGCCTGCTTGATCACTCGCGCCCACTTGTCGTGTTCGCTCTGCACAAAGCGCGCGAACTCCTGCTGCGTGCCCGGCTCGGCCGTGGCGCCCTGGGCCAGCAGCAGCTGGCGCACCTCGGCGGTGTCCAGGATGCGCGTCATCTCTGCATTCAGGCGCGCCACGATCGGGTCCGGCGTGCCCGCCGGCGCGAACAGACCGAACCAGCCATCCACTTCGTAGCCCGGCAGGCCGCTCTCGGCGATGGTGGGCACCTGGGGCAGCAATTCCGAACGGCGCGCCGAAGACACCCCCAGCGCCGTCAGCCGGCCCGCCTTGATGTGCGGCAGGCACACCGGCAGATTGCAGAACATCACCTGCACCCGGTTGCTCAGCAGGTCGGCCAGCGCGGCGCCGCCGCCCTTGTAGGGCACATGCAGCATCTGCGTGCCCGACATCGTCTTGAACAGCTCGGCCGACAAGTGCTGCGAGCCGCCCGCGCCGCCCGACGCATAGCTGTAGGCGCCGCTGTGCTGCTTCAGCTGGTCGATCAGTTCACGCACCGTATGCACCGGCACCGCGGCGGGCACCAC
Source organism: Bordetella petrii (assembly GCF_017356245.1). NCBI lineage: Bacteria > Pseudomonadati > Pseudomonadota > Betaproteobacteria > Burkholderiales > Alcaligenaceae > Bordetella > Bordetella petrii. The sequence goes on along the minus strand of NZ_JAFMZZ010000004.1, from coordinate 686,592 downwards.
CAGCACGTTGGTCACCGAGGCCACATTGGTGATCGGCGCGAAGTCCTTCATGGGATCGAACTTCAGGTCGTGGTACAGGCTGGGATTGATGGCATTGGTGCTGGCCGGGCCGAGCAGCAGCGTATAGCCGTCGGCCGGCGCGCCGGCCACATAGCCGGCGCCGATGTTGCCGCCCGCGCCCGCCTTGTTCTCGACGATCACCGTCTGGCCCAGCGCCTTGCCCAGCTTGTCGGCCGTGATGCGCGCCAGCTGGTCGGTTACGCTGCCCGGGCCGAAGGGCACGATCAGGTGCACGGGCTTGTCCGGATAGCCGGCGGCCTGCGCCGCGGCGCAGGCGCCGGCGGCAAGCAGCGCGGCAAGGCCCGCGCGTATTGTCCTGGATAGAAATTGAAATTGCGGCATGGATGGTTCCCCGATGTCCGGCCTGACGGCCGTGTCGAATGACGGATCCGTGCCCGGGCGCCAAAGCCCGGCACGTGCGGCACATCATAGGAAGCCCGGATTCATATATCCAATATAAAATTAGCCCGTCATCAGGTCGTTTTTTATCTTAATGGATGCGATCTCATTGTTCTCCAGGCAGGCCCGCGCGTTCATCGCCGTCGCGGAAGAACTGCACTTCGGCCGCGCCGCCCAGCGCCTGCACATCAGCCAGCCGCCGCTCAGCCAGCAGGTGCGGCAGTTTGAAGAACAGATGGGCATGCCCCTGCTGGTGCGCAACACGCGCTCGGTCCAGCTGACGCTGGCGGGCGCGCAGCTGCTGGCCAGCCTGCGGCAGATCCTGCACGACAGCGAAGCCGCGCTGATACGCGCCGGGCGCGCCGCCCGCGGCGAACTGGGCGCCCTTACCGTGGGCTTCACCAGCAGCGCAGCCTACAAAGTGCTGCCCGACATCGTGGCGCGCTACCGCGATGCCTGCCCCGGCATCGAACTCTCGCTGGTGGAACGCGAATCCGCCGAACTGCTCGACAGCCTGCTGGCCGAACGCATCGATATCGCCCTGATGCGCCGCCACGACGCGCTGGACGACCCGCGCCTGCTGTTCGACGTGGCCGAACGCGAGCCCCTGGTGGCGGCGCTGCCCGCGCGCCACCGCCTGGCGCGGCGCCCGAGCATCGCCCTGCAAGACCTGCATGGGCAAGACCTGGTCGGCTTTTCGGCCAGCGGCTCGCGCTACTTTCACGAATTGCTGGCCAAGCTGTTCGCCCAGGCCGGCGTGCGGCCGCATGTGGTGCACCAGAGCGTGCTGCCCACCATCCTGGCCCTGGTCGAGGCCAATGTCGGCCTGGCCCTGGTCCCGGCCTCGGTTACCGGGCTGCGCGGCTCGGCGGTGCGCTATCGCCCGCTGGCCGGCGGCGGGCAGGCCGCCATGTCCACCTTGTTCGCGGTGCGCCGCCACGATGGCCGCAATCCCGCCGTGGCGGGCTTCATGAACTTGCTGCTGCCGCGCCGCGCGGCGGCGTCGCGCAGGCGCCACACGCCGTAGGCAGGCCGCGGCGCAACGCCGTCAGGCATGGCCGGCGCGCGCGCGCCCGGCCTCGCTGTTCCGATATCGCTCGCCCCAGTCAGCCAGCGGCCCCATCGCCAGGTTCAGCGCATGGCCCCATTCGGTCACGCTGTATTCCACGCGCGGCGGCACTTCGTGGAACACGTGGCGGCCGACCAGGCCGTCGGCCTCGAGTTCGCGCAATTGCTGAATCAGCATCTTCTCGCTGATGCCGGGAACCAGGCGGCGCAGCTCGCCGAAGCGGCGCGCCTGCGCGTGCAGTTCCCACAGGATCACGGCTTTCCACTTGCCGCCGATCACTTCGAACGCCGGGCCGATGCCGCAATTCACGGGCAGATTCTTCATATCGGGCTTTCCTAAACTTACTAAATGGTAAGTACCTGACTTTATTGTAGGTACTTGACGATAAGAAAGCACTATTTCAACATGCCTGCCACACCAACTTCCAGGAAATTCCATCATGTCCACCACCGTTACCGTACTGGGCCTCGGCACCATGGGCGCCGCCATCGCCCGCCTGTTCCTCGAACAGGGCCGCCAGGTCACCGTCTGGAACCGCAGCGCCGGCAAGGCGGCGCCCCTGGCCGCGCTGGGCGCCCGGGCGGCCGCCACCGCCGCCGAGGCCATCCGCGCCAGCGACCTGGCCGTGATGATCGTGTACGACTACGCCGCCGCCCACGCCATCCTGGCCGCGCCGGGCGTAGCCGCCGCGCTGCGGGGCAAGACACTGGTGCAGCTGACCACGGGCAGCCCGGCCGAGGCGCGCGAGGCGCTGGCCTGGGCCACGGCGCACGGCGCTGCCTACCTGGATGGCGCCATCCAGGCCGCCCCCAGCCAGATGGGACAGCCGGACACCCCGGTGCTGCTGTCGGGCGATCCGCAGGCTTATGCGCGGGTGGCCGGCACACTGCGCGACCTGGCCGGCAACATCACTTACCTGGGCAGCCAGATCGACGCCGCCGCCGCCATGGACCTGGCCACGCTCTCGTACGTGTACGGCGCCACCGCCGGCTTCATCCACGGCGCCCTGATCGCCGAATCGCAGGGGCTGGACGTGGCGCAGCTGGGCAGCATCGTCGCCGGCATCTCGCCCAGCTTCGGCGCCTTCTTCCAGCACGAGGGCAAGGTCATCCAGAGCGGCGATTTCACCGTTTCGGAAAGCCCGCTGCGCATTTCGGTCGAAGCCGCGCGCCGCATTCTCGACAGCAGCAAGGCCGCCGGCATCAATACCGACATGCCCGCCTTCGTCGACAACTGGCTGCAACGCGCCGACGCGGCCGGGCTGGGCAACCAGGAACTGGCGGCGCTGATCAAGGTGATACGCCCGCGGGCCCAGGCGGCGTCATTGGGCTTTGCGCCTGCCGGCGCATGAAAAAAAGCCCGCCATGAAGGCGGGCCCTTGCCGATACCGCGGCGGCTTACGCTAAGCGTCGATGTTCGACGCCGACAGCGCATGCGTTTCGATGAACGCGCGGCGCGGCTCGACGTCGTCGCCCATCAGGGTGGTGAAGATCTCGTCGGCCGCGATGGCGTCTTCGATCTTCACGCGCAGCAGGCGGCGCACGGTGGGGTCCATGGTGGTTTCCCACAGCTGCTCGGGGTTCATTTCGCCCAGGCCCTTGTAGCGCTGCTTCGAGATGCCGCGCTCGGCTTCGCTGCGCAGCCACTGCATGGCTTCGCGGAAGTCGGCCACGAACTGCTCTTTGCGCTTGTCGCCTTCGCCGCGCGCCACTACCGCGCCGGCGCCGATCAGGCCCAGGAAGGTCTTGGCCGACTTGGCCAGCACGGCGTAGTCGGCGCCCTGCACGAAATCGGCGTCGATGACGCTGACGCGCACATTGCCGTGGTGCATGCGGCGCACCATCAGGCGATGCTGCTCGTGGGCTTCGTCGAATTCGGCAACGACCTCCACGCCGTTGCCCGCCACGGCTTCGTGCATGGCATCGGACAGGCGCTTGGCCGACGCGGCGGCGGCCTCGCCCGACGACAGGTCGATCTCGACCCCTTCGGCCATGGCCGACAGGGCATCCACATCGAACAGGCGCGTCAGCCGCGCGATCACGGCGTCGGCCAGCACGTACTGGCGCGCCAGCTCGGCCAGCGCCTCGCCGGTGATGGGCGCGGCGCCCTGCGCGGGCACCAGCTCGGCGTCTTTCAGCGCCAGCTGCAGCATGAACTGCGCTTCTTCCTGGTCGTCTTTCAGGTAGCGCTCTTCGCGGCCGACCTTCACCTTGTACAGCGGCGGCTGCGCAATATACACATAGCCGCGCTCGATCAGCTCGGGCATCTGGCGGTACAGCAGCGTCAGCAGCAGCGTGCGGATGTGCGCGCCGTCGACGTCGGCGTCGGTCATGATGATCAGGCGGTGGTAGCGCAGCTTATCGACGTTGAAGTCGGGGCCGATGCTGGTGCCCAGCGCCGTGATCAGGGTGGCGATCTGCTCGCTGGAGATCAGGCGGTCGAAGCGCGCCTTCTCGACGTTGAGCACCTTGCCGCGCAGCGGCAAAATGGCCTGGAACTTGCGGTCGCGGCCCTGCTTGGCCGAACCGCCGGCCGAGTCGCCCTCGACGATGTACAGCTCGCACAGCGCCGGGTCTTTTTCCTGGCAGTCGGCCAGCTTGCCGGGCAGGCCGGCGCCTTCCAGCACGCTTTTGCGGCGCGTCATTTCGCGCGCCTTGCGGGCGGCCTCGCGCGCGCGCGCCGCTTCGACGATCTTGCCGCACAGCGCCTTGGCGTCGTTGGGGTGTTCCAGCAGCCAGGTTTCCAGCGTGCGCGCCACGGCTTCTTCAACCGCCGGCCGCACCTCGCTGGACACCAGCTTGTCTTTGGTCTGGCTGCTGAACTTGGGTTCGGGCACTTTCACCGACAGCACGCAGGCCAGGCCTTCGCGCATGTCATCGCCCGAGGTCTCGACCTTGGCCTTCTTGGCCAGTTCGTTGTCGGCGATGTACTTGTTGATGACGCGGGTCATGGCCGCGCGCAGGCCGGTCATGTGCGTGCCGCCGTCGCGCTGCGGAATGTTGTTGGTGAAGCACAGCACCGTTTCGCTGTACGTGTCGTTCCATTGCATGGCCACTTCCACGCCCACCGGCACGCCGCCGGCGCTGGATTCGGCCGACACCGCGAACACGTTGGGGTGCAGCACGGTCTTGGAACGATTGATGTATTCGACAAAGCCGCGCACCCCGCCCGAGAACGCGAAGTTCTCTTCCTTGCCCTGGCGCTGGTCGACCAGGCGGATCTTCACGCCATTGTTCAGGAACGACAGCTCGCGCAGCCGCTTGGACAGCACGTCGTAGTGGTACTCGATGTTGTTGAAGATGACCGGGTCGGCCAGGAAGCGCACTTCGGTGCCGCGCTTGTCGGTGGTGCCGGTCACCGCCAGCGGAGCCACGCGCTCGCCCTGGCGGAATTCCATCTGGTGAACCTCGCCGTTGCGGCGGATGGTCAGCCGCAGCCATTCGGACAGCGCGTTCACGCACGACACGCCCACGCCGTGCAGGCCGCCGGACACCTTGTACGAGTTCTGGTCGAACTTGCCGCCGGCATGCAGTTCGGTCATGACGATTTCGGCGGCGCTGCGGCCGAATTCATCGTCTTTGTGGATGGCGGTGGGAATGCCGCGGCCGTTGTCGGTAACGGAAATCGAGTTGTCGGTGTGGATGGTGACAACGATGTCGTCGCAGTAGCCGGCCAGCGCCTCGTCGATGGCGTTGTCGACCACTTCGAACACCATGTGGTGCAGGCCCGTGCCGTCGGAAGTGTCGCCGATATACATGCCTGGGCGCTTGCGCACGGCCTCCAGCCCTTTGAGCATCTTGATCGAATCGGCGCCGTAGCCGCTGTTCTCGGGATTGCTGTTCTGCTGATCTGACATGTTGGTATCGCTAAGACTTCAAAAGACGGCCTGACGGCCGGACCGCGGCGGGCGGCACGCGCCCGCGCGGCATAAACCCCTGGGCGCGGATCAGATCCGCATGGGCATGACGACGTACTTGAACTGGTCGTCGTCGGGCAGGGTGAGCAGCGCCGACGCGTTCGCATCGGGCATGACCGACCATTGGATGTTCTCGGTCTTGACGTTGGCCAGCACGTCGAGCAGGTAGCTGACGTTGAAGCCCACGTCGAGGGCCTCGTGGCCGTAGTCGATGTCGAGCTCTTCCTGCGCCTCTTCTTGTTCGGCGTTGGAAGACGAGATCTTCATCTGGTTCTGCGCCAGCTGCAGGCGCACGCCCTTGAACTTGTCGGTGGTAAGAATGGCCGCGCGCTGCAGGCTGCCCTGCAGGGCCTCGCGGCTGATGACGAACTGGCGCGTGTAGTTGGTGGGAATCACACGCGTGAAATCGGGGAACTTGCCTTCCACCAGCTTGGACACCAGCTCGACGTCGCCGAAACGGAAACGGATCTGGCCCGGCGCCACGTCGATGGCGACGGGCTCGTCGGAGTCTTCAAGCAGGCGCTGCATTTCCAGCACGGTCTTGCGCGGCACGATGACTTCCTGGCGCTGGGCGATGCCGTCGGCTGCGGTGGCGCAATGGGCCAGGCGATGGCCATCGGTGGCCACCGCGCGCACATGGCCGGCTTCGAATACCAGCAGCATGCCATTCAGGTAATAGCGGATGTCTTGCTGCGCCATGGCGAAGTGCACCATGTTGAACAGGTGGCGCAGCGTGCGTTGCGGCAGCGTCAGGGAGACATCCCATTTTTCAGGTTGCGCAACGGTGGGGAATTCGCTGGCCGCCAGCGTTTGCAGCGCGAAGCGGCTTTTTGCCGATTGCACCGACAGCTTGTTGTTGGCCAGGCCCAGCTTGACCTCGCCGGTGTCGGGCAGGGCCTTCAGGATATCGAGCAGCTTGCGCGCCGCCACGGTGGTGGACTCGTTGTCCTGGCCTACGCCGAAATCGGCATGCGTGGTGATCTGGACTTCGAGGTCGGTCGCAATGAAGGAAACCTTGTTGCCTTCCTTGCGCATGAGGATGTTCGCCAGGATGGGCAGGGTATGGCGTCTTTCGACGATTCCCGCCACGGTCGACAGCGGTTTCAGCAATGCATCGCGCGTGGTTTGTACGAGTTGCATGTTCATCCTTTTAGAGTTTGTTCCAACACGTGCAGGGTATGGTTCAGCTCGGCCTGCTTGGCGCGGGCGTCGGAAATCTTGCGTACCGCGTGCAGCACGGTGGTGTGGTCGCGGCCACCGAACAGATCGCCGATTTCCGGCAGGCTTTTCTGGGTGAGCTCCTTGGCCAGGTACATGGCAACCTGGCGCGGCAAGGCAATATTGGCGGGCCGCCGTTTCGAGTACATGTCGGCGACCTTGATCTTGTAGAAGTCGGCCACGGTCTTCTGGATGTTCTCGACCGTGATCTGGCCGTTGGACACCGACAGCAGGTCTTTCAGCGCTTCTTTGCAGACATCGACCGACAGCACGTCGCGGCCATGGAAGCGGGCATAGGCCAGCACCTTGCGCAGCGCGCCTTCCAGTTCGCGCACGTTGCTGCGCAGGTGCTTGGCGATGAAGAAGGCCACTTCTTCGGGCATGGGCACGCCCTCGGACTCGGCCTTGCGCAGCAGGATGGCCACGCGCATTTCGAGTTCGGGCGGCTCGATGGCGACGGTCAGGCCCGAATCGAAGCGCGAGATCAGCCGGCTGTCGATGCCGGCCAGTTCTTTCGGGTAGGTGTCGCTGGTGATGATGATCTGCTTGCGCTGCGCGACCATGGCCTCGAACGCATAGAAGAATTCTTCCTGGGTGCGGCTTTTTCCGGAAAAGAACTGGATGTCGTCGATCAGCAGCAGGTCGAGCGAATGGTAGTAGCGCTTGAAGTCGTCGAACGCCTTGCGCTGGTACGCCTTGACCACGTCGGACACGTACTGGTCGGCGTGCACGTAGCGCACCCGCACGCCGGTGCCGGCGGCCACCATGGCATTGCCGATGGCGTGGATGAGGTGGGTTTTGCCCAGCCCCACGCCGCCGTACAGGAACAGCGGGTTGTACGAGATGCCGGGGTTCTCGGCCACCTGCAGCGCCGCCGCGCGGGCCAGCTGGTTGGCCTTGCCGGTGACGAAGTTTTCGAAGGTCAGGTCGGTGTTCAGGCGCGAACGCTCGTACACCACGCCGGCCGCATCGGCCTGCACCGCCGCCGCCACGGCGGTGGCCGCAACCGCCGGCGGCGCCTGGATGGGCGCGGCGCCCGGCGCGGCTGCCCCGCCGGCCGGAGCCGGCGCCGGCACGGCGGCCCGCGGGGCGGCCGGCATGCGCGGCCCCGCGCCGCCGGCGGGCAGCTCGAAAGCCACCTGCACCGGGCGCTGGAACCATTCGGCCGCCAGGGCCTCTATCTGGTGGGAGAAATTCTTGCGCACCCAGTCCAGCTTGAACCGGTTGGGCGCGGCAACGCGTAACACGGCCTGCGTCTCGTCGTACGCAAGCGGCACCAGCGGCCGTATCCAGGCGCTGATCTGTTGGGGGGGAAGTTCCTGCTCTAGACGACTGACGCAGGTCTGCCAGAATTCTTTCATGTCGCTCTTATTCAAACCTCGATTCTACCTTGCCTGGGGGTGGGTTATCCACAGGCTGCCGCTGTTGCGTCCCTGTCTTTCGGCCGTAACTGTTTGACAAGGCAGAGAAAACTTGCTGAAATGATGGGCTTTTCCGAATTCTGTCTGTCAGAAGGTTCTTTTTATGTACGCCGGGGGCCGCCCCCGCCGTTATTTGCGCCAGGGCCCGCCCTGGCCGGGAACCCGTCGGGCAGGTCCCTTCTGACGTTGTTCTTTTTGTGGATCGTCCATGAAACGCACCTACCAACCTTCCGTTACCCGCCGCAAGCGTACCCACGGCTTTCGCGTGCGCATGAAAACCCGCGGCGGCCGTGCCGTGCTGAACGCCCGCCGCGCCAAGGGCCGCAAGCGCCTGGCCGTGTAAGGCCGGCACCGGGTCTTTCCGCCTTTCGCGTATCGCCGCACCGGTCGTTCATGCCGCGCGCCACGCTTCCTCCCGAGGCGCGGCTGCATCGCCCCTCTGAGTTTGCCGCTGCCCTGAAAGGGCGCCGGCTGGCCCGAGGGGCTTTCTTCATTCTCAGCGCCGCGCCCGCCAGCCAGCCCCCCGGGCAGGCCGCCCAGGCACGCCTGGGCATGGTCATCGCCAAGCGCTACGCGGCCCACGCCAGCACGCGCAACGCCCTCAAGCGCGTCATCCGCGAAGCCTTCCGGCATTGCCGGCTGCAGCTGCCGCCGCAAGACTACGTGCTGCGGCTGCACAGCAAGCCCGCGCCGGCCTCGCTAACCGCGCTGAAGCGGCTGGCGCGTGACGAAGTAGACGCTCACTTCGCTCGGGTACGGCAATGATCAAGGCTCTACTGATCGCCCCCATGCGGTTCTACCGGTTTTTCCTCAGCCCCTGGCTGGGGCGGCAATGCCGGTTCACGCCCACCTGCTCGGCCTACGCCATCGAAGCCATCGAGCGGCATGGCGCCTGGCGCGGCAGCTGGATGGCGGCGCGCCGCATCGGCCGATGCCACCCGTGGTCGCCGGGCGGACACGACCCGGTTCCGCCCCCGCACCATCCCGATTCGCCCCCGTGCTGCACGCATCAGCGCCGCACCGGTCCCAATTGACGCTAAACTCGCGGGTTTGCCGCTCCCTTTCCGGCCGGCCCGCATCCTTACCGTAGGCACTATGGATATCCGACGAACCATCCTCTGGATGATCTTCTCCTTCTCGCTGTTGCTCCTGTGGAACAACTGGCAAATCCATAACGGCAAGCCGTCGTTGTTCGGAACGCCCCCCGCAGCCAGCAGCGCCAAGCCGGCCGAAGCGCAGCAGCCGGCCGCCAACGGGCAGGCCGCCACGGCTTCGGTGCCCACCACGCCCGCCGCCGCGCCCAGCACGGTGCCCGGCGCCACGGCCGCGCCGGCCGCCGCCAAGGCCGAGCAGGTGGTGGTTACCACCGACGTCCTGCGCCTGACCTTCGACACCACCGGCGCCCAGCTGGTGCGCGCCGAACTGCTCAAGTTCCCCACCTCGGGCCAGCCCAACAAGCCCACCGTGCTGCTCGACCGCTCGCCCGAACTCACCTACGTGGTGCAGTCCGGCCTGATCGGCGCCCCCGACGGCCAGAGCTTCCCCAACCACCAGACCCCGTTCCGCCTGGTATCCAGCGACCACGAGCTCAAGGGCGACAGCCTGCAGGTGGTGTTCGAGGCCGACTCGGGCGGCCTGAAAGTCACCAAGACCTACACCCTGCATCGCGGCCGCTACGACATCGACGTCCAGCACTCGCTGGCCAATATCTCCGGCGCACCGCTGTCGCCGTCGCTGTACCTGCAGCTCGAGCGCGACGGCAACGACCCGGCCGACACGTCCAGCTTCTATCACACCTTCACCGGTGTCGCGGTTTACTCCGAACAAGACAAGTTCCAGAAGATCACCTTCTCGGACATCGCCAAGGGCAAGGGCAGCTACATCAAGCAGGCCGACAACGGCTGGCTGGCGATCGTGCAGCACTACTTCGCCACCGCCTGGGTGCCCCCGCAGGGCAAGCCGCGCACCAACGAACTGCTGCAGGTGCAGCCCAACCTGTACGCCGCGCGCAGCATCGAGGCCGTCGGCGCGGTGCAGCCCGGCGCCACCGCCCAGGTCGATTCCCGCCTGTGGGTGGGCCCGCAAGACCAGAAAGCCATGGCCGCCGTGGCGCCCGGCCTGGAGCTGGTGGTCGACTACGGCTGGCTGACCATCATCGCCAAGCCGCTGTTCTCGCTGCTGACCTGGCTGCACGGCCTGCTGGGCAACTGGGGCTGGGCCATCGTCGCCCTTACCGTCATCATCAAGGCGGTGTTCTTCCCGCTGGCCGCCGCCAGCTACCGCTCGATGGCGCGCATGAAGCAGGTGGCCCCGCGCCTGCAGGCCCTGAAAGAAAAGTACGGCGACGACCGCCAGAAACTCAATCAGGCCATGATGGAGATGTACCGCACCGAAAAGATCAACCCGCTGGGCGGCTGCCTGCCCATGGTGGTGCAGATCCCGGTGTTCATCGCCCTGTACTGGGTGCTGCTGGCCAGCGTCGAAATGCGCGGCGCGCCGTGGATCCTGTGGGTGCATGACCTGTCGGTGCGCGACCCGTACTTCATCCTGCCGGCGGTCATGATGGCCACCATGTTCCTGCAGATCAAGCTGAACCCCACGCCGCCCGATCCCATCCAGGCCAAGGTCATGATGATCATGCCGCTGGTGTTCGGCGGGATGATGTTCTTCTTCCCGGCCGGCCTGGTGCTGTACTGGTGCGTCAACAACACGCTGTCCATCGCGCAGCAGTGGACCATCACGCGCAACCTCCAGCGCAAGACAGAGGCCGCGGCCAACCGCTAGCGGCCGCCGGCGCTGCCGACGGCATACGACGCCCCCAAGGCATGCCACGCCTTGGGGGCGTTGCCATTTCCGGCTCCATGCCGACGCGGCCGCAGCTACATAAATCTCCTTGACATAGACTGTGTGACGGTCGTATGGTTTATAGAACCTTTAGATGAATCGACCGCGATCGCCCTTTTCATAACAACGATCCGGCCGGGCCGGCAACGCACCGGCGTGCCTTACCCCGCACGTCGCCGCGCGCCACGGCACCGGCCAGGCACACCCAAGGAGACAACCATGAAGCACAGCACCCGCCGCAGCCCCGCGCACTGGTGCCGCAGGATCATCGCCGGCGCGCTCGGCGCCATGCTGGCCGGCGGCATGGCCGCCGCGCAGGCCGCCTATCCCGACCAGCCCATCCGCATCATCGTGCCCTGGCCGGCGGGCGGGCTGGTGGACCTGCCGGCCCGCCTGCTGGCCGACAAGCTGCAGGCGGAGCTGGGCGGCACCGTGATCGTCGAGAACAAGACGGGCGCGGGCGGCACCATCGGAGCCGACACGGTCGCCAAGGCCCCGGCCGATGGCTACACATTGATGGTGACCACCAGCGCCATTGCCATCAACCAGGCTATCGGGCTGCCGCAGCCCTTCAACTTGCTGAAAGACTTCCAGCCGGTGGCGCCGCTGGCCTATGCGCCCCTGTTGCTGGTTACGCATCCCACGCGCGGGCCCAAATCGCTGGCCGACCTGATCGCGCGCGCCCGCGCGACGCCGGGGCAGCTGAACTACGCGTCGGCCGGCAACGGCACGCCCGGCCACCTGGCGGGCGAATGGCTGAAGGCCCGCGAACATCTCGACATCGTGCACGTGGCCTACAAGGGCGGCCCGCCCGCCATGACCGACCAGATCGGCGGACGGGTCGACTTCCATTTTGCCAATGCCGCCGTGGCGCTGCCGCAAATCAAAGCGGGCAAAATTACCGCGCTGGCGGTGGCCAGCGACAAGCGCATGCCGCAGTTGCCGCAAGTGCCCACCATGGCCGAAGCCGGCGAGCCCGGCTTCAACACCGACCAGTGGATCGGCCTGCTGGCGCCCAAGGCCACGCCCGCCGCGGTAATCGAACGCCTGAACCAGGCCGCCTCGAAGGCCCTGGCCGACCCCAAGGTTCGCGACGCCATGACACGCAGCGGCATCACGGCGGCCGAACCCGCCAGCGTGGCGGCCTTCAGCACCGAGGTCGGCACCGATCTCGACAAATGGACGGGTATCGTCCGCAGCGCGCATATCAAGGTGGAGTAGGCTCATGCGCACCATTTTTGTGCTGTTCGACTCGCTGATGCGCTCGGCGCTGCAATGCTACGGCGGCACGGCCATCGACACGCCCAACTTCAACCGGTTCGCGCAGCGCGCCATCACGTTCGAGCGGCATTTCGTGGGCAGCCTGCCCTGCATGCCCGCGCGCCGCGAGATGCATACGGGGCGGCTGAACTTCCTGCACCGCAGCTGGGGCCCGCTGGAACCCTTCGACCAGTCGTTCGCCCAGCTGCTGGGCGCGCACGACATCTACACGCACCTGGTGTCCGACCACTACCACTATTGGGAAGACGGCGGCGCCACCTATCACAACCGCTACAACACCTGGGAATTCGTGCGCGGCCAGGAATGGGACAAGTGGAAGGCCATGGTGCAGCCGCCGCTCGAGCGTTTCCGCGCCATGTACCACCCGATGCAGCAGCCCGCGGGCAAGAACGACGGCCGCACCCAGGCGATGGTGAACCGCGAGTTCATGCGCGACGAGGCCGACTACTGCTGCCCCCGCACGTTCGCCGCCGGCTTCGAGTTCCTGGAACGCAACCGTACGGCCGACAACTGGCTGCTGCACCTGGAATGCTTCGACCCGCACGAGCCCTTTCATGCGCCGGCGCATTACCGCGAACGCTATCCCAGCGACTACGACGGCCCCATCCTGGACTGGCCGCGCTACAAGCGCAGCACTGAATCCGCCGCCGAAATCGCCGAACTGCGCGCCAACTACGCCGCGCTGGTGGCGATGTGCGACCGCCATTTCGGCCGCCTGCTCGACTTCCTGGACGAGCACGACATGTGGAAAGACACGGCCGTCGTGCTGACCACCGACCACGGGTTCCTGCTGGCCGAGCACGACTGGTGGGGCAAGAACCGCATGCCGTTCTACAACGAGATCGCGCATATCCCGCTGATCGTCCACCATCCCGACTGCGCCGCCCAGGCCGGCGAACGCCGCCAGGCGCTGACGCAGACCATCGACATCATGCCGACGCTGCTGGCGCTGCATGGCGTGGCCGCGCCGCCCACCTGCAACGGCCGCTCGCTGCTGCCGCTGCTCAAGCAGGACGGCCCCGGCCGCGAAGCCGCGCTGTACGGCATGTTCGGCGCCGGCACCAATATCACCGACGGCCGCTATACCTACTTTCTGTACCCCGAAGACATGACCCGGCAACAGCTGTACGAATACACGCTGATGCCCATGCACTTGAAAACCATGTTCCACGTCGATGACCTGCGCGGCGCCGAGCTCGCGCCGCCGTTCGCGTTCACGCAGGGCGTGCCGGTGCTGAAAGTGCCGGCGCGCCGCAACGACCGCGGGCAGCCCACCGGCCACCAGGGGCAGGGTGGCGGATACGAAGACACCACCACGGTGCTCTATGATCTGGACAGCGACTACGCGCAGCAGCATCCGTTCCGCGATGCCGCCATCGAGCGCCGGCTGCAGGAGCTGATGATGAAGATCATGTGCGACAACGACGCGCCGCCCGAGGCCTACCAGCGCCTGGGCCTGCAGGTGCCCGCGCCATGAACGGCGGCAGGCAGGCCAGGGGCGGCTACGACTACATCATCGTGGGCGCCGGCTCGGCGGGCTGCGTGCTGGCCAACCGCCTCAGCGCCGACCCGCGCTGCCGCGTGCTGCTGCTGGAAGCCGGCGGCAAAGGCGGCAACTTCTGGCTGCGCCTGCCCATCGGCTATTTCCGCACCATCTACGACCCGCGCTTCTCGTGGCAATTCCAGACCGAGCCGCAGGACGCCACCGGCAACCGGTCCATCGTGTGGCCGCGCGGGCGCGTGCTGGGCGGATCCAGCGCCATCAATGGCCTGCTGTATATCCGCGGCCAGCACGCCGACTTCGACGACTGGCAGCAATCGGGCGCCGACGGCTGGGGCTATCGCCAGGTGCTGCCGTTTTTCAAGCGTTCCGAGCGCCACGAGGCCGGCGCCAGCGAATACCACGGCGGCTCGGGCGAGCTGTGCGTTTCCGAGCTGCGCAACGACCATCCCTACTGCCAGGCATGGCTCGAGGCCGGCGCCGAGGCCGGCTACGGCCGGAACCCGGATTTCAACGGCGCGCGCACCGAGGGCCTGGGCGCCTACCAGCTGACCCTGCGCGGCCACTGGCGCTGCGACGCCGCCTCGGCATTCCTGGCGCCCGTCCTGCGGCGGCCCAACCTTACCGTGCTGACCGGCGTGCACGTCACGCGCGTACTGGTCAGGCAGGGGCGGGCCACCGGGGTCGAATGGCTGCGCGACGGCGCGCCGCACTCGGCGCGCGCCGAGTCCGAAGTACTGCTGGCGGCCGGCGCCCTGCAATCGCCCCAGCTGCTGCAATTGTCGGGCATCGGCCCGGCGGATCTGCTGCAGCGGCACGGCATCGCGGTTCACGCAGACCTGCCCGGGGTGGGCGAAAACCTGCAAGACCACTACCAGGCGCGCGTCATCGTCAAGCTGCGCAAGAAAATGTCGCTGAACGACCAGTCACGCAGCGTACCGGGCCTGCTGTCGATGGGCGCGCGCTGGCTGTTCCGCCAGTCGGGCCCCCTGACCGTCGGCGCCGGGCAGGTGGGCGGCATGGTGTGCAGCGAGCACGCCGTGGGCGGGCGGCCCGACCTGCTGTTCAATGTAATGCCCCTGTCGGTAGACAAGCCCGGCGACCCGCTGCACCGCTTTTCGGGCTTCTCGGCGTCTGCCACGCAGTGCCGCCCGCTGTCGCGCGGCCATGTGCGCATCCGCGCGGCCGATCCGCTGCAGCCGCCGGCCATCGTCACCAACTACCTGACCGAGGCGCACGATGCCCGCGTGCTGGTGTCGGGGCTGAAGCAGTTGCGCGACATCTTCCAGCAGCCGTCGTTCCGCGGCCTGATCACCCCGGACGAATACCTGCCCGGCAACGCGATCACGCAGGACGCCGCCCTGGAGCAGTTCGCCCGCCACCATGGCGGCACGGTTTTCCACGCCAGCGGGTCGTGCAAGATGGGGAACGATGCGTCCGCGGTGGTAGACCCGGAACTGCGGGTGCACGGCATTGCCGCGCTGCGGGTCATCGACGCGTCGGTCATGCCCACGATGGTGTCCACCAATACCAACGCCGCCAGCATCATGATCGGCGAAAAGGGCGCCGACCTGGTGCTGCGCGCGGCAGGCCGGCGCTGAGCCGGCTAGCGCTGTACGGCGGCCGCGCCGGCCGGGGCATCGACCGGCGATGCGGCTTGGGCCAGCGCCGGGGTGGGCGACAGCAGCGCCAGCAGGGCGATCACCAGCGCCAGCGCCATGGCGCCGGCATAGCGAGCCAGGCGCGAATCGGCCGCGGGGCTTTCGCGGCGCACGGCATTACTGGCAACAGACATGGGTGGCTCCGGCATTCAGAGCAGCCCATTATGCAAACGCGGCCCGCCAATTCAAACGAAGTTATCGGTGTTTGAACAGAGCCTGGCGTCATATAGGCGCCGCCGGGGGCTTCAGGCGGCCGGCAGGAACTTCTGCACCAGCTTCACCCAGTAGGTGGCGCCCACCGGCAGCAGGGCGTCGTTGAAGTCGTAATTGGGGTTATGCAGCTGGCAGGGGCCCATGCCATGGTAGGTGGCCATGCGGTGGTCGCCGTCGCCGTTGCCCAGGAACAGGTAGCAGCCCGGCACCTTCTCAAGGTAGAAGGAAAAGTCCTCGGCTCCCATGAAGGCCGGAATCTCGCAATTGACCTGCTCGTCGCCAAACGCCTCGCGCGCCACCTGGGCGGCAAAGGCGGTTTCTTTTTCCCAGTTCACCAGCGGCGGGTACGAGCGCACGAAATCCAGTTCGCCGGTGGCGCCGTAGACCTGCGGCAGGCTGGTGGCGATGCGCCGCATACCGTCTTCGATCTGGTCCAGCACGTCCACCGTGTAGGTGCGCACCGTACCGCGCAGCACAGCCTCGCCGGGAATGACGTTGTATGCGTCGCCCGCATGGATCTGCGTAATGGTCAGCACCGCCGATTCGAGCGGATCTTTGCTGCGCGAGATCAGCGTCTGCAGCGCATGCACCATGTCGGCCGCCACCACGATGGGGTCGACCGCGCGGTGCGGCTGCGCGGCATGGCCGCCCACGCCGCGGATGGTGATGTCCCAGCGATTGCTCGACGCCATGGCCGGCCCGCTGCGAAAACCGAACTGGTTGGCCGGCATGCCGGGCATGTTGTGCAGCCCGAACACCGCGTCGCAAGGAAATTTGTCGAACAGCCCGTCCTGCATCATCGCGCGCGCGCCGGCATTGCCGCCTTCTTCGGCCGGCTGGAAAATGAAGATCACCGTGCCGTCGAAATCGCGGTGCCTGGCCAGGTACTCGGCCGCCCCCAGCAGCATGGTGGTATGGCCATCGTGGCCACAGCCGTGCATGCGGCCGTCGATGGTGGATTTGTGCGCGAAGCGGTTGTGCTCGGGCATCGGCAGCGCGTCCATGTCGGCCCGCAGGGCCACGGTCTTGCCGCCGGTACCCGCTTTCAGCACGCCCACCACGCCGGTCTTGCCGAAGCCGGTGTGCACCTCGATACCGAAACTGCGCAGCCGCTCGGCCACCAGCGCCGAGGTGCGCGTCTCGTTGAACGCCAGCTCAGGATGCGCATGGATATCGCGCCGCAGCGTGGTCAGGTCGGCATGGGCGCATTCGATTTCATCTAGGGTTTTCATGGCGAGGCTCGGTGTTCTGCTGAAAAGGGGCTTTGTGTCCAGGTTTTGTAGCATACCGCCGGGCGGGTATGCCGCAGTGGACAGATTGGTTCTAGATCCAGGTGTCTGGCTCCGCAGGTGCCGGACACCAACACACAACAGCCATTCAATCGGCCCCCCGCCCCGGCTCATCATTCAAATGACATGCGCTGGCATGCCCCGGCGCGATGTCCCGCAGCAGCGGGCGCTCCACCGAGCAGCGCGGCATCGCATGCGGACAGCGCGGATGGAAAGCGCAGCCGGTCGGCGGCGCCAGCGGCGAAGGCAGCTCTCCCTTGATGGGCCGGTAGTCGCGCCGGCCCGGCCGCAGGTCGGGCAGCTCTTTCAGCAGCGCCTGCGTATAGGGATGGTTGGCGCGCGAAAACACCGCATCGGTAGACGCGATCTCGACGATGCGGCCCAGGTACATAATGGCCACCCGGTCCGAAATATGGCTGACCACGCTCAGATTGTGGCTGATGAACAGATACGTCAGGTCCAGGTCGCGGCGCAGCTCGGCAAACAGGTTCAGCACCTGCGCCTGGATCGACACATCCAGCGCCGCCACGGCCTCGTCGCACACGATTACCGACGGCTTCAACGCCAGGGCGCGCGCAATGCCGATGCGCTGGCGCTGGCCGCCCGAAAACTGGTGCGGGTAGCGCTGCGCATAAGCGGCGTCCAGGCCCACCTGGCGCATCAGGCCCGCCACATAATCGGCCTTCTCGCCGGCGCGGATCAGCCTGTGCGCCACCGGCGCCTCGCCAATGATGTCCAGCACCCGCATGCGCGGATTCAGCGACGCGTAGGGGTCCTGGAAAATCATCTGCACGCCCAGCTCATAGGCGCGCCGCTCGGCCGCCGGCATCTGCGCCACCGGCTTGCCCTGGTAATGGATCTGCCCGTTGGTGGGCCGCAGAATGCCCGACACCATCCGGCCCAGCGTCGACTTGCCGCAGCCCGATTCGCCCACAATGCCGATCACCTCGCCGGGGCGCACATCCAGGTCGACGCCGGCCACGGCCTGCACCACCAAAGTCTTCAGGCCCGCGCCGAACAGGTTGGCGATGCGGCCGGCCAGGTCCACCGGCTGCACAAAATGCTGCTCGACCTCGCGCAGCGACAGGATCGGCGCCGCATCGGGCGATGCCGCCCGGGGCGACGGAATGGGCGCGGCGGTCTGCACTACGGTTCTCCTGCGTGCCAGCAGCGGGCCCAGTGGCCGGGCCGGTGCTCGACCGCCTGCGGCGCCTGCGTACAGGCATCGGTGGCGCGCGCGCAGCGCGTGCGGAACGCACAGCCCTGCGGCAGGTTCAACAACGACGGCGTCATGCCCGGAATAGGGTCGAGCGCATGGCCGCGCGTCTGCGGCGTGGGAATCGACGCGATCAGCCCGTGCGTATAAGGATGCAGCGGCCGGCCGATCACGTCGGCCGTGGTGCCGGTTTCCACCACGCGGCCCGCGTACATTACCGCCACCCGGTCGGCCAGGCCCGCCACCACGGCCAGGTCATGCGTAATCCAGATCAGCCCGGTGCCGGTCTCCTGGCACAGCTTCTGCATTTCGTACAGGATCTGTCCCTGGATGGTGACATCCAGCGCGGTGGTGGGCTCGTCCGCGATGATCAGGCGCGGCGCGTTCAGCAGCGCAATGGCGATGGCCACGCGCTGGCGCATGCCGCCCGAAAGCTGGTGCGGATAGGCGCGCAGGCGCTCCTGCGGCGACGGGATCCCCACCTTGGTCAGGGCCTGCAGCGCGCGCGCGTGCGCCTCGGCCCGGCCGACCCGGCGGTGCGCCCGCACCGTCTCGATCATCTGCGTATCGACGCGCAGCACCGGGTTCAGCGTCATCATCGGATCCTGGAAGATCATCGCGATGTCGCTGCCGCGCAGCTCGCGCCAGCGCCGCGGCGAAGCCTGGCGCAGGTCTTCGCCGTTCAGGCGGATCTCGCCGTCGACCACGCGGCCCGGCGCGTCCACCAGCCCCAGCAGCGAGAACCCGGTAATGCTCTTGCCCGAGCCCGACTCGCCCACCAGGCCCAGGATCTCGCCCGGCGCCACCGACAGATCCACGCCGTCCACCGCCTTGACCACGCCGGCCCGCGTGAAAAAATGCGTCTTCAGCCCGCGCACGTCGAGCATGGGCGCGGCGGCGGCAGGGTTGGCGTTGTCCATGGCCGGCATCCTGTTCAGGCCGCGTTGTGCGGGTTCAGCACATCGCGCAGGTGGTCGCCCACCAGATTGATGCCGATAATGGCGACGGCCAGCGCAATGCCGGGAAAGAACGAAATCCAGTACAGGCCCGACAGCAGGTATTCGAAACCGTTCGAGATCAGCATGCCCAGCGACGGCTCGGTCACCGGCACGCCCACGCCCAGGAATGACAGCGTGGCCTCGAGCGCGATGGCGTGGGCCAGGTCGATGGTGGCGATCACGATCAAGGGCGGCATGCAGTTGGGCAGCACATGGTGGAACAGCACTCGCCCCCAGCCCAGCGACATGCAGCGCGCCGCCTCGACATATTCCTTGCCGCGCTCGACCAGCGCCGCGCCGCGCGCGGCGCGCGCGAAGTAGGCCCACTGCACGACCACCAGCGCGATGATCACCTTGTCCACGCCCTTGCCAAGAATGGCCAGCAGGATCAGCGCCACCAGGATGGCCGGGAACGACAGCTGGATATCCACGGTGCGCATCAGCACCGCGTCGATCCGCCCGCCGAAATAGGCCGCGATCAGGCCCACCGTGGCGCCGATGGCAAAGGCCGCCAATACGGAAATAGTGCCTACCATCAGGCTGGTGCGCATGCCGTACAGAATGGCCGAGAACACGTCGCGCGCCTGGCCGTCGGTGCCCAGCCAGTAGGTCATGCTGCCGTCGCTGCTGGCGCTGCCGGGCGGCAGTTTCGAATCCAGGATGTCCAGCGTGCCGATGTCGAACGGGTTCTGCGGCGCGATCCAGGGCGCGAACAGCGCCGCCCCCACGGTCAGCAGCAGCAGCACCACGCCCAGCAGCGCCAGCTTGCTGGCGCAGAAGTCGGCCAGAAAGCGGCGCAGCGGCGTCTCGACGCGCGCGGCGGCGGGCGCGGGCGGGGCGGAAGAAACAGGCGTCGTCATGCTCGGCGCTCCAGGCGTACGCGCGGATCCAGCACCGTGTAGATGATGTCCACGACCAGGTTCAGCATGACCAGGAAGAACACGATCAGCATCAGGTAGGCCACCACCACCGGGCGGTCGAGGTTGATGATGGAATCGATCAGCAGCTTGCCCATGCCGGGCCACGAGAACACCGTCTCGGTCACCACGGCAAAAGCCACCACCTGGCCGAACTCCAGTCCGGCCACCGTCACGATGGGAATCAGGATGTTCTTCAGCAAATGCACGCCCAGCACGCGCTTTTCCGACAGGCCCTTGGCGCGCGCGAACTTGATGTAGTCCATGGGCAGCGATTCGCGCGTGGCCGCGCGCGTCACCCGCACGATCATGGCGCACTTGGCCAGGGCAATCGTGCTGGCCGGCAGCACCAGGCTGGCCAGGCCGTCCAGCGTCAGGACGCTGAGCGGCACGCCCAGCACCGACACCGTGGCGCCGCGCCCGCTGGCCGGCAGCCAGCCCAGCTGCACGGCAAACAGCATGATCAGCATCAGGCCCACCCAGAAGTTGGGCAGCGAAAATCCCAGCACCGAACCGGTCATGATGGCGCGCGAACCCGCCGCCTTGGGCCGCAGGCCCGCCAGGATGCCCAGCGGCACGCCGATCAGCACCGACAGCAGCATGGCCACGCTGGCCAGCTCCAGCGTGGCCGGCATGCGCTCCAGGATCAGGCGCATGGCCGGCTCGCCGGTCAGGAAGCTGTTGCCGAAATTGCCCTGCACCGCCTGGCCGATGAACACCAGGTATTGCATCACCAGGGGCTTGTCCAGCCCCAGCGACACCCGGATGGCCTCGCGCTGGGCATCGGTGGCCTCGGGGCTGGCCATCATCGACACCGGGTCGCCCACCAGGTAAATGCCGGCGAACACCAGCGCCGACATCACCAGCATCACGACCAGCGTCTGCAGCAGCCTGCGGATAATGGTTGCCAGCACGTCGGCGCTACCCTCGGCCCTACTTCTTCAGGGTCGCGTACTGCACCAGGGTGGTCTGGTCGGGCCGGCCCTCGTAGCGGATGTCCTTCTTCATGGCCCACACCGACAACTCGAAATGCAGCGGCAGGAACGCGTAGTCGTCCATGGCCAGGTTGCTGGCCTGCTGCAGCAGCTTGGCGCGCTTGTCGTCGTCCATGGTGCGCGAGGCCTCGCGCACCAGCTTGTCCATCTCGGGGTTCGAGTAGCGGCCGCGGTTGGTGGTGCCTTCGCCCGCTTCGGGGTTGCGCGTCATCAGCAGCGAAGTCAGCGGGTTGGACATCTCGCCGCTGGTGGCCGACCAGCCCGCCATATAGGCGCTGAAGCTGTAGCTGTCGCGCTTCTTGAAGAACACCGAAGGCGCCAGCGCCTCGACACTGGTCTTGACCCCGATGCGCGACCACATCGACGCGATGGCCTGCGCGATTTTCGAATCGTTCACGTAGCGGCCCGAAGGCGCGCCCAGCGTGATCGAGAACCCGTCCGGATAGCCGGCTTCCTTCAGCAATTCTTTGGCCTTCTTCGGGTCGGCCTTGGGCGCTTCGGCGTGTTCCTTGGACGCGCCGAACATCGGGTACGGCAGCGCATTGCCGGCCGCCTTGGCCACCCCGCCCATCACCCGGTCGACGATGGCATCGCGGCTGATGGCCAGCGACAGGGCCTCGCGCACGCGCTTGTCTTTCAGCGGGTTCTTCTTCAGGTCGGGAATGCCCGGCGTGGGTTCGGCGTACTGGTCCATGGCCACGTACATCACCCGCACCGACGGCGTTTCTTCGATGAACAGGTCCTTGTTCTTCTTCAGGTTGGGCAGGTCGTCGGTAGGAGGATCCTCGATCATGTCCACATCGCCGGCCAGCAGGGCGGCCACGCGGCCGGCGGCATTCGACATGGGACGATAGATCACCTTGTCCCAGTCGGGCTTCTTGCCCCAGTAGTGTTCATTGCGCTCGAACACCAGTTGGGCGCCGCGCTTCCAGGACACGAACTTGTACGGGCCGGTACCCACCAGGCCGTCGCCGCTGTTGAGCTGGGTGGTGGTCTTGCCTTCGGGCGCGGGGCCGGAAGCCGCCTTCTTCGACAGGATGGGCAGCTGCGCCAGGTTGATCAGCAGCAGCGGCGCCGGGCCCTTGGTCGTAATGCGCAGCGTCAGCGGATCCACGGCTTCGGCCTTGGCCACCGAACCCAGGTACAGGGTAAAGGGCGACGGGCTGTTGGGCACCTTGGGAACGCGGTCATAGGTGAACACCACGTCTTCCGCCGTAAACGGCGAGCCGTCCGAAAACTTCACGTTCGGGCGCAGCTTGAAGGTCCAGACGTTGCCGTCCACCGTCCAGGATTCGGCCAGCGCCGGCTGCGGCTGCAGCTTCGCGTCGGCGCGCACCAGCGGGTCGAACAGCGTGTGGGATATCTGCGTGTTGGGCGTCAGCGCGTGGTATTGCGGGTCCAGCGAACTGGGCTCGGTTTTCAACGCCACCACCAGGTCACGCGCCGCGGCGGGCGCCGTGGCCCCCAGCGCCATGGCCATTGCGAGTGTGCTGCCAGCCAATAAACGTAACCATCGAGACGCCATCATGCTCTCCCCGTGTCTGTTCTGCAGGTTGGACTGCCGCCGCACAACTTAACCAGCAAACGCAAAGACACGCAACAGTTATATTCCCTTATTGCCGTCCTGAAACTGCCCGGAATCCGCTACTCATGGCTCTCTCCACGCATGCCCCCATCGCCGCCATCGCCACCGCCCCGGGTCGTGGCGGCATCGGCGTGGTGCGCGTGTCCGGCCCTGATTTATCGGCACTGGCGCGGCGCCTGTTCGGCCGCGAGCTTACGCCCCGCCACGCGCACTACCTGCCGTTCACCGCCGATACCGGAGAAGCCCTGGACGAAGGCATTGCGCTGTATTTCCGCGCGCCGCAGTCGTACACCGGCGAAGACGTGCTGGAACTGCAGGGCCACGGCGGGCCAGCCGTGCTGCGGCGCATTCTCGACCGCTGCCTGCAGGCTGGCGCCGACCTGGGCCTGCGCCTGGCCGAGCCGGGCGAATTCACCCGGCGCGCCTTCCTGAACGACCGCATGGACCTGGCCCAGGCCGAGGCCGTGGCCGACTTGATTGATGCGTCATCGGTTGCCGCGGCGCGCGGGGCCATGGCCTCGCTATCGGGCGAATTCTCGGCCCGCGTCAACGCCCTGTCGGACCGCATCGTGCACCTGCGCATGCTGGTCGAGGCCACGCTCGACTTTCCCGAAGAAGAAATCGACTTCCTCGAAAAATACCAGGCCCGGCCCACGCTGCAGGCGCTGGCCGCCGACCTAGCCACCCTGATCGCCCAGGCGCGCCAGGGCGTCATCCTGCGCGAGGGCCTGCACGTGGTGCTGGCCGGCAAGCCCAATGTGGGCAAGTCCAGCCTGCTGAACGCGCTGGCGGGCGACGACATCGCCATCGTCACGCCCATCGCCGGCACCACGCGCGACAAGGTGGTGCAGGAAATCCATATCGACGGCGTGCCGCTGCACATCGTCGACACGGCCGGGCTGCGCGACACCGACGATACGGTGGAAAGCATCGGCATCGCGCGCACCTGGAAAGAAATCGAGCGGGCCGACGTGATCCTGCACCTGCAGGATGCCACCCAGCCGGCCGACGCGCTCGACGCGCAGATCGTGGCGCGGCTGCCGGCCCGCACGCCCCTGCTCACGGTGTTCAACAAGGTAGACCTGCTCGATCAGCCGTTCCAGGCCGAAGCAGGGCAACTGGGAATTTCGGCGCGCGAAGGGGCGGGGCTGGACGAACTGCGCGCCCGCCTGCTGGCGCTGGCCGGCTGGAATCCCGGCGCGGAATCGCCCTGGCTGGCGCGCGAACGCCACGTACATGCGCTGCAGCTCGCCGCCGAGCACCTGGCGGCGGCCACCGAACACGCGGCGCAGGACGACCGCGTGCTGGACCTGTTTGCCGAAGAACTGCGCCTGGCGCACGACAGCCTGAGCAGCATCACCGGCAAGTTCACCAGCGACGATCTGCTGGGCGAGATCTTCTCCAGCTTCTGCATCGGGAAGTAAGCCGCCCTCCGGCCGCAAGCCACGGCCCTCCACGCCCCAGGCCGGTGCGCCGCCGCGCACCATTTGCGGTCCTCCGCACCGCTTTGAACCGCTCCGGCCCGCCCGCGCGGCGCCCCCGCCTCGCTGCTCGCGCGGGCCGCGCGCGCAGCCGCTTGGCACGCTTGTTGCTTGATTCCTTCTGACGGTCCCCGGTGCGCCGCCACAACTCATTCCAACTGGAACACATCATGTCCTACCTGGTCCCTTCAGAATTCGTCACCAAGATGGTGGATGCGGGCGAATCGAAAATCTACATGGCGACCCGCGACTCGCTGATCCGTGCCTACATGGCCGGCGCCATCCTGGCCATTGCCGCGGTGTTCGCCGTCACCATCAATGTGCAGACCGGCTCGCCCATCCTGGGCGCCGCGCTCTTTCCCGTGGGCTTCTGCATCCTGTACCTGATGGGCTTCGATTTGCTGACGGGCGTGTTCACGCTGACGCCCTTGGCCTGGTTCGACAAGCGGCCCGGCGTCACGCCGCGCGCCATCCTGAAACACTGGGGCGTGGTGTTCGTGGGCAATTTCCTGGGCGCGCTGACGGTGGCGGTGCTGATGGCAATCGTGTTCACCTACGGGTTCTCGATCCCGGCCGGCAAGGTGGGCGAAGTGATCTCGCACATCGGCGAGAACCGCACGCTGGGCTACAAGGAATACGGCGCGGCCGGCATGCTCACCATCTTTATCCGCGGCGTGCTGTGCAACTGGATGGTGTCGCTGGGCGTGGTGGGCGCCATGATCTCCACCACGGTCAGCGGCAAGGTCATCGCCATGTGGATGCCCGTCATGCTGTTTTTCTACATGGGTTTCGAGCACTCGGTGGTGAACATGTTCCTGTTCCCGTCGGCGCTGATCCTGGGCGGCAACTTTTCCATCATGGACTACCTGATCTGGAACGAGATCCCGGTGGTGCTGGGCAACCTGGTGGGCGGCATCTCGCTCACCGGCCTGACGCTCTACACCACGCACATGAAAACCGCGCCCAAACGCAGCTTCGGCTGATCGCCGGGCAGGCGCATGGACCGCTCCGCATCCCGCCCCGGCGCGGGCCAGCTGCGCGTGGCGGCTGGCCAGTATTCCGACCGGGGCCGCAAGCCATCCAACCAGGACTTCCATGGCCTGTGCATTCCCGAGGGCGCGCTGCTGGCCGCCAAGGGCATCGCGGCGGCGCTGGCCGACGGGATCAGCAGCAGCGAGGTCAGCCGCATCGCCAGCGAAACCGCGGTGGCCGGCTTTCTGGAAGACTACTACTGCACCCCGGAATCCTGGTCGGTGAACAAGTCGGCGCAGCGGGTGCTGTCGGCCGCCAATGCCTGGCTGCACGCGCAAACCCGCCAGGGGCCGCACCGCCACGACCGCGACCGCGGCTACGTGTGCGCCATGAGCGTGCTGGTGCTGAAGTCCACCACCGCGCACATCCTGCACGTCGGCGACGCGCGCATCTATCGGTTGCGCGGGGCCATCCTGGAACAACTGACCGACGACCACCGCATCTGGGTATCGCACGACAAAAGCTGCCTGGGCCGCGCGCTGGGCCTGGCGCCGCACCTGCAGGTCGACTATCACACGCGGCGCATCGAAGCCGGCGATATCTTCGTGCTGGCCACCGATGGCGTGCACGAACACGTGGATGCCGCCGCCGTGGTCCAGGCGGTGCACACTCATGCCCCGGACCTGGACGGCGCCGCGGCATCGCTGGCCGAGCTGGCCTATGCCTGCGGCAGCCCCGACAACCTGACCGTGCAGATCCTGCGGATCGACGAGCTGCCTGCCCCGGATGCCGGCGAGGCGGCCCGCCGGGTCCGCGCCTTGCCGTGCCCGCCGCTGCTGCAGGCCGGCATGGAATTCGAGGGCTTTCGCATCGACCAGGAACTGCATGCCAGCAGCCGCAGCCATGTCTACCGGGCCACCGACATCGCCACCGGCGCCGTGGTGGCGATCAAGATTCCGTCGCTGGACCAGCGCCATGATCCGGCCTACCTTGAACGCCTGCTGATGGAAGAATGGATTGCGCGCCGCCTCGACAGCCGCCACGTTGTGCGGGCCTGGCCGGCGGCGCGCCCGCGCCGCAGCCTGTATACGGTCAGCGAACATCTCGAAGGCATCACCCTGGCGCGCTGGATGGCCGCGCATCGCGCGCCGCCGCTGGAACAGGTCGTGGACATCGTCGAACAGGTCGCCAAGGGCCTGCAGGCGTTCCACCGCCAGGAAATGGTGCACCAGGACCTGCGGCCCGAGAACATTCTGATCGACGCCGCCGGCACGGCCCGCATCATCGACCTCGGTTCGACACGGGTGGCGGGCATTGCCGAAATGGCGGCCACCGGCCAGGCACCGCCGATGCTGGGCACGGCGCAATATGCCGCGCCCGAATATTTCCTGGGCGAACCGGGCAGCACCGTATCCGACATCTATTCGCTGGGCGCCATCGCCTACCAGATGCTGACCGGACGGCTGCCCTATGGCGCCCAGGCGGCCCAGGCCCGCACCCGCGCGGCCCAGCGGCAGCTGCGGTATGAATCGGCGCTGGACGAACAACGCGCCATTCCGGCCTGGGTCGACGGCGTGCTCAGCCTGGCGGTCCACCCCGATCCGCGGCGGCGCTACCAGGAACTCTCTGAATTCACGCATGCCTTGCGCCACCCGTGCGCGCCGGTAGACGCGCGGGCCCGCCCGCCGCTGCTCGAGCGCAATCCGCTGGCTTTCTGGAAGGGCCTGAGCCTGCTGCTGGCGCTGGCGCTGGTGGTGTTGCTGGCGCTGCGCTGAATCCCGTGCGCGGGCCCTCTAGCGGTCGTGCTCGGCCGACTGGTTGTTCAGCAGCAGCGCGCGGCCGGCGAACAGGCCGCCCGTCACTTCCAGCTGAAAGCGCTCGGCATCGCGGCGGCGGATCTCCTCGGCGATCTCGTCCGCCGCCTCGGGCGTGGCGCCCAGCGCCATGGTGGCCTGGCGGCCCAGCACCATGGCCGACTCGAAGGTCTCGCGCACCTGGAAATCGACGTCCGCCTTGTGCAGCTCCAGCGCATGCTCGCGGTCGAACGCACGCGCCAGAATGCGCGAATGCGGGCACACCGCCTTGATGCGTTCCACCATCTGCGTCACCGTGGACCAGCCGTTGGCGCACACCAGGATGGCCTGGGCGTGCTTGGCGCCGGCGGCATGCAGCACGTCGGTGCGCGTGCCGTCGCCGTAATAGACCTTGAAACCGAAATTGGCCGCGCTGCGGATCATCTCGGGGTCGTTATCGATGATGGTGATCTCGGCGCCCATGGCCAGCATGTGCTGGCTGGCGATCTGGCCCACGCGGCCGAAGCCGATCACCAGCGCGCGGCCGATCTGGTCGCTGGGCGCCTCGAGCCCTTCGGTGGATACGCCGGGGCGCGGCGCCCAGCGCTTGTGCGCCAGCACGGCCAGCGGCGTCAGCGCCATCGACAGCACCACGATGGCGGTCATGTTGGCATTCACCACCGGGTCGATGACCCCATTGGCCAGCGCGGCCGAAAACAGCACGAACGCAAACTCGCCGCCCTGGGCCATCAGCACGGCGCGGTCCAGCGCCTCGGCCCGCGAGCTTTTGGCCAGCCTTGCAGTGCCATAGATGCACAATGCCTTGACGGCCATCATGGCCAGCACGCCGGCCACGATCAGCGAGGCGTTGCGCGCCACCACGGTCAGATCCAGCGACATGCCCACGCCCAGGAAGAACAGGCCCAGCAGCAGGCCGCGGAAGGGTTCGATGTCGGCTTCCAGCTGGTGGCGGAACGTGGATTCCGACAACAGCACGCCGGCCAGGAACGCCCCCATGGCCATCGACAGCCCGCCCCATTGCATCAGCAGGGCCGAGCCCAGCACCACCAGCAGCGCCGCGGCGGTCATCACCTCGCGCGCCTTGGCGCGCGCCAGCAGGCGGAACAGCGGGTTCAGCAGCCAGATGCCCGCCACCACCAGCGCCGCCAATGCGCCCACGCCGATGCCCACGTCCAGCCAGCGCGACGCGGCGGTGGGCGCCTCGGCGTGCTGGGCGCCCGGCGGCGCAATGAACGCCACCAGCGCAAGCAGCGGCACGATCAGCAGGTCTTCCAGCAGCAGGATGGATACGATCTTCTGCCCGCGCGGGGTCGCGATATCGCCGCGTTCACCCAGCAGTTGCATGACAATGGCCGTGGAAGTCAGCACGAAGCCCATGGCGCAAATGAACGACACGGCCAACGGAAACCCGAACGCCAGCCCCACGCCGGTCAGCAACAGGCCGCACACCAGCACCTGCAGGCTGCCCAGCCCGAATATCTCGCCGCGCAGGGCCCACAGGTGCGACGGGCGCATTTCCAGGCCGATGATGAACAGGAACATCACCACGCCCAGCTCGGCCGTGTGCAAGATGGTTTGCGGATCGCGGAACAGGCCCAGCCCGAACGGCCCGATGACCAGCCCGGCGGCCAGGTAGCCCAGCACCGACCCCAGCCCCAGGCGGCGGAACAGTGGTACCGCTACCACCGCCGCGCCCAACAACACCACGACCTTGGCCAGCTCGCCCGCGTCGCCTTCTACTGCCATGGATTTCCCCTGTGGTCCGGCCGGCTGCCGGATTCAATCGTCCGCAACCAACCCGTGTTCGACGGCATACACCGCCACCTGTACCCGGCTGGTCAGGTTCAGTTTCTTGAGAATGTTCTGGACATGGATCTTGACCGTGCTTTCGGCAATGTCCAGCTGCCGGGCAATGACCTTGTTGCTGGCGCCGTGCGCCAGGCACTGGACGATCTCGCGCTCGCGCGTGGTCAGGCGGGTGCGTTCGCCGCTGGCTCCGCCCGTGGCGCCCTGCGTGGCCTGCTCGCGGAAGCGGTCGACCAGCTTGGCGGTCATGTTGTCGGCGATCACGGGCTCGCCCGTGGCGGCGCGGCGGATCGCGGCCGTCAGCGCCTCGGCGTCGATATTCTTGACCAGGTAGCCGCGCGCGCCATCGCGCAAGGCCTGGCTGAGCTCGTCGGCTTCTTCCGAGACCGTCAGGATGACCACCGTGCTGCGCGGCACGTCCTGCACCAGCAATTGCAGGGTTTCCAGGCCCGACAGGCCGGGCATGTTCAGGTCCAGCAGTATGACGTCGGGCTGGAATTCCTTGGCGCGCTTGACGCCCTCCAGGCCATCCGCCGCCTCGGCCACGATTTCGAAATCGGGCTGGCGCTGCAGCAGCAGCCGCACGCCCGAGCGAAACAGGCTGTGGTCGTCGATAAGCAGGATACGGATAGCCATGGGATAGCGGAAAACTCAGGCGGCGCGGCGCGCGGCACGGGGCAGCACCAGCCGTACCGTGGCGCCGGCGCCGGGCCGGGACATCAGTTTTATCACAGCGTTGAGACGGGCGGCCCGTTCGCGCATGATATGCAGCCCGATGTGGCTTTCTTCCCGCTGTCCCACCTCGTCGGGATCGTAGCCGATGCCGTCATCGGTGATCTCCATTTCGAAATCCTGGTTGTTTCTCAACCGCACCCGCACGTGGCTGGCCTGGGCATGCTTGCGCACGTTCGACAGGGCCTCCTGCAAAATGAACAGCACCTGCAACTGCTGCTCGGGCGGCAGCGGCCGGTCGGTGCCGTACTGCATGTCCAGGTCGACTTCGATGCCGGTCTGGCGCCGGAACCGCAGCACGGCCTCTTCGATGGCGTCGGGCAATTCGCCCTGGTCGAGCTTGGTGCGGAAATTCACCAGCAGCTCGCGCACATCCTGGTAGCTTTCTTCCACGCCGGTACGCAGCAGCGGCACGATCTCGCGCACGTCGTTCTGGTCGCCGCGCGCCACGGCATCGTCCAGCAGCTGCAACTGCAGTTTAAGGAAGTTCAGGCCCTGCGCAATGCTGTCGTGCAGGCCCTGGGCCATCAGGCTGCGTTCGCGCACCACGGCCAGCTGCCGCGCGTGGGCATCCAGCCGGCGGTTTTCCAGCGCCACGCCCAGGTGCTGGCCCAGGGTCTCCAGCATCTGGGTCTCGGCGGGCGACACCTGGCGCCGCATCTTGAAATGCAGCGAAAACGAGCCCAGCACCTTGTCGCGCGCCACGATGCGGAACACCGCCAGGCTGCGAAAGCCCTCGTTGGCGCAATGAAATGCCTCGATGGGCGCGATTTTGCGTAAATCGCGCACGATCTGCGTGCCCTCTTGCGTGGCCACGCCGCAATAGCAGTGGTCGGCGCGCATGCAGCGTTCGGCCTCGGCCAGCTCGGGCGACAGGCCTTCGGACACCATCATGTTCAGCTTTTCATCGGATGGATCCAGCGCGCGAATGGTGCCGCCGGCGGCGCCAAACTGGCTCATCACGCGCTGCAGGAACCCGCGGCAGATGGCCTCGATGCTGTTGGGCTGGTTCAGAAACGCCGCCATGTCGTACAGCGCGCCGATCTCGCGGTTCTGCGCCTCGAGTTCGGCCGTTTTGCGGCGCACCCGGTTTTCCAGGCTGTGATACAGGTTCTCGAGCTTGTCGGCCATCAGGTTGAAACCGCGCGCCAGCACGCCGAACTCATCGCGGGTCTCGACCGGCAGGCGGGTGCTGAATTCGCCGGCCGTCATGCGCTGCAGGCCGTCGCGCAGGCGCAGCACGGGCGAGATGATCCACAGGTACAGCAGGTAGATCATGGCCACCGTGCCCACACTGCCTATGCCCGCCAACACGCCCTGGGTCAGGCGCAGCAAGGCGGTCTTGTCGGCGTTGTCGAGCTCGATCATGCGCACCAGCTTGTCGGCCTCGGCCACGAAGTCGGGCAGGGCGTCAAGATAGGGGGCCATGTCGCCCTCCTGCCGGGCCCGCGCCACGGCCGGTTTCATGGTCTGGCCCCACAATTTTGTTACCACGCCCAGCTGGGCTCCGACGGCGGGATCGGCCGGCAGGAACAGCGGCCGCGCCGGATTGCCGCGCTCGAGCAGGGCCAGGGTTTCGTCCTGCGCGTGCACGAATTCGTCGACCTGCGCGCCGCGATCGGCGCCCGGGCGCATCAGTTCGACCGCCACACGTGTAGCCACCATGCGCAGGCTGCCAGTGTCGTTGATGGCCGCGCCCGCGCCTTCCAGTCCCCAGGACAGCCATAGCGTCCAGGCCACCATGCTCAGCACGACCGCCAGGGCAACCAGCGAACTGGCAATAATGCGGGTAGGCAGGCTGTCGCGCAGCGTGGGCAGGCCGTCCGGGCCCACGGAAAATTCTGTAGAGGTCATGTCACGACGCCAACGGGTGGACGTAGGAAGTTTAGCTTTTTTCATGGGTGCCGGACGGGATGCGAGGCTACCCTGGATGCCCGCTCAGGTCAGCGGCAGGAAGGCGTCGGCCCGCGATGAATAGGCCAGCAGGGCGCCGGCCTCCAGGTCGAAATACCAGCCATGCAGGCTGATGGCGCCGCGTGCCAGCTGTCGCTGCACGCAGGCGAAGGATTCCAGGTTGCGCAGCGAAATCAGGATCGACGCCTGCTCGCAGGCGCGCCGCTGTTCGGCCGGGCTGGCATGCGGCATCTGCCGCAGTATCTGCGCGCGCGCGGGTTCGGCGATATTGACCCAGCGCCCGATGTAATCGTCGTGGGCATGGCCGTCCAGGCGCTGTTCCATCAGCGCGCGGATCCCCCCGCACTGGCCGTGGCCCAGCACGATGATACGGCCGACCTGCAACTGCTCTACCGCGAACTGGATGGCGGCCAGCACGCCCTGTTGCCCGCCATCGTCTTCGGCCAGCGGCACCAGGTTGGCCACATTGCGCACGGTGAAGATATCGCCGGGGTCGCACCCCAGCAGCAAGGCCGGGTCGACCCGCGAATCGCAGCAGCCGATCAGCAGCGTGCCGGGATTCTGGCCGCGGCTCAGGTCGCGGAACAGGGCCGGCGCATCGTCGAAATAGTGCTGCTGGAAGCGCTGGAACCCGCTGATGAAGCGTTCCAGGTCGTGGGTGCGTGTGGCGGGCAGGTCGCGCATGGTCAGCCGCCGGTTTGCGACATGAAGCGCACGATGTGTTCGGGGCGGGCGTGGAAGTCGTGGCGTTCGGGCTTGGCGGCGATGGCGGCCCTGATGGCCAGGGCCAGTTGGGCATCGCTGGCGCCCTGGCGCATCTGGGCCCCCAGCGGCACACTGTCGCGCTGGCCCAGGCACAGGTACAGCGTGCCGTCGGCTCCCAGCCGGACCCGGTTGCAGGCCGCGCAAAAATGCTGCGACATGGGCGTGATGACGCCCAGGACAAGACAGCCGTCGGTGTTGCTCCAGTAGCGTGCCGGGCCCGCGCCCGATCCCGCCAGCGCCGGCATCAGGCCGTGGCGGACGGCCAGCTGGCTGCCCAGCACCGAAAGATCGGCGCCGGCGCCGCGCCGGCCGGTATCGCCCACGGGCATCGGCTCGATCAGGCGCAGGATGAATCCCTGCCGGCAGGCATAGGCCAGCAGCCGGTCCAGATCGGGTTCGGGCGTGTGCGCCTGCACCACGGCGTTGAGTTTGATGGGCGAAAACCCCGCGGCCCGCGCGGCGTCCAGCCCGCGCAGCACATCGTCCAGGCAGTCGCGGCCCGTGATGCGCGCGTAGGCGCCCGCGTCCAGCGTGTCCAGGCTGACATTCAGGCGGGCCACGCCGGCGGCGCGCAGCGCGGCCGCATGGCGCGCCAGCCGCGTGCCGTTGGTGGACAACGACAGGTCTTGCAGGCCGGGCAGCGCGGCCACCCCGCGCACCAGGGCGGGCAAGCCGCCCCGGGTCAGGGGTTCGCCGCCGGTCAGGCGCAGCTTGCGCACGCCCAGGCCCACGAAAACGCCGGCCAGCCGCGCCATCTCGGCATGGCTCAGCCAGTGCGCGGGCGCGTCGAAGTCTTTGAAATCGGCAGGCAGGCAGTAGGTACAGCGCAAGTCGCAGCGGTCGGTGACCGACACGCGCAAATAGTCGATGCGCCGGCCATGGCCGTCTACCAGGGAAGTCGCGCCAGACATCGCCGCCGCCTTACTGCACCAGGAGGCCGTCGGCGCCTTCCAGTTCAATGCCTTCGATGCGGGCGCGCCCGACCAGCATGCGCGCGTACTGCCGCCAGGCCGTATCGCGGCTGGCCGCCGCCAGCGCCTGCGCAATGCGCGGCGCCACCTGCTCGTACGGCAGCAGGCGGCCCGGCACGTGGCGGACGACGCGCACGACGTGCAGCCCATGGCGGGTTTCCACCAGGCGCGGCAGCACCGTACCGGCAGCCTGGCCGAATACCGCGCGCTCGAATTCGGGCACGGTATCGCCGCGGCCCAGCTGCCCCAGGCTGCCGCCCACGGCGGCCGACGGGCAGTTCGACAAGGCGCGCGCCAGCTCCGCGAAGCGTTCCGGCTCGGCCCGCGCTTGCTGCAGCGCCGCCTCGGCGCGTTCGCGCAGGCGCTGCAGATCGACCTGGGGCGTCACCTGGAACAGGATGTGGTCGGCCTCGACCAGTTCGCCCACGGTGAAGCGGTCGGGGTGCGTGTCATAGTGACGACGGCACGCGGCGTCGTCGGGCTCGGGTGTGCCGGCCTGCGTGTCGAGCAGGGCGTCGATGGCGGCTTCGTCGCTGTCGGCGGACAGGCCCAGGCGCCGGGCTTCGTCGAGCATTACGCGGCGCAGCACCAGCGCGGTCATGGCGCGGCGCTGCGGATTGGCCGCGTCGCCATGGCGAGGCAGTTCTTGTTCCAGATCGGCATCGCTGAGTTCGACGCCATTGACGATGACTGGCATGTTGGTTTCCGTTGCCGCCGGGCTGGCCGGCGGCGCCATGGTTCAACGCGGCCGGACCAGCTGCCAGGCGCGGCCCAGGTATCCCACCGAGGCGAATCCGCTCCAGACATGCACCAGCCGGGTGAAGGGGAAGATGACGAACAGCGTCATGCCCATGAACAGGTGGGCCTTGAACAACACCGGCGCATCGGCGATATAGCTGGCCGCGTCGCCCCGGAACGTGAAGATGTGCTGGGCCCAGGTCATGAACAGCACCATCATGTGGCCGTCCATGTGGCCGGCCGACACGACGATAGTGGACAGGCCCAGCAGCAGGGTGATCAGCAGCCACAGCAGCAGGATCTTGTCGCCCGGGCGCGTGGCGTGGGCAATGCGCGGATGGGTAAGGCGCCGGTGCAGCAGGATCAGCAGGCCGGCCAGGCACAGCATCCCCATGATGCCGCCGGCCGCCATGGCCACGGCCTGCTTCACGCTGTGCGACACGCCCAGGGTGTCCCATACCACCACCGGCGTCAGCAGGCCCACCAGATGCCCGAAGAACAGGCCCAGGATGCCGATGTGGAACAGGATGTTGCCCAGGCGCAGCTGGCCGCGGTACAGCAGCTGCGAACTGTCGCTCTTCCAGGTGTATTGCTCGCGCTCGAAGCGCACCAGGCTGCCCAGCAGGAAGATGCTGAGCGCAATGTACGGATAGACGCCGAATAGGAACTGATGCAGGGTGTTCATGAAAGGGCTCCCGGCCTTTATTGTTGGGCGCCGCGCGAGCGGGGGTGGAAATGCATCACGTGCGTGCCCGCGGCGGCCAGCGGCAGCAGGGGCTCGACGCCATCGACGCCCACGCCGTAGGCTTCCATGGCTTCGTCCATGTCGCGCACCGGCGGCTCGGTCTGTTCGCGCGGCACCACGTCGGTCATGCCGCGCAGCACGGCAAACACGGTCGAATACGGGCTGCCGGCCCGCGCCAGGCGCGCGCCGATGGCGGCCAGCACGTGAATGGCCTCGTCGAGCAACTGGCGCGCCTGTCCGGGGTCGATCAGGCCCAGCAGTTCCAGGAACAGCGGCACATGGTCGGGCAGCTCGGCCGCGTCCGGCTCGAAACCGTGGCGGCGGTACTCTTGCAGCAGGTCTACCATGGCCTGGCCGCGGTCGCGGCTTTCGCCGTGCACGTGCTCGAACAAGTGCAGCGAATGCGACGGGTTCCGGTCGAAGGTGGCGACGTAGTTTTCCTGCAGCTCGATCAGGCCGTGGGTTTTCAGGTAGTCGGTCAGGGGCGAGAGCTGGTCTTGCGCCTCGGGATAGGCGTCGAGCGCGTCGTCGATCTCGAGCAGGGCATCGACAAGGTCCTGCTCGGGATAGGTCAGCAGCGCGGAAAGTATGCGGTATGGGCTCATGGTTGGGCTCCGTGCTCAGGCCAGGGCGGCTTTCTTGCGCGACTTGGGCATCTCGATGAAGATCTCGCTGCCGCGCGGCTTCTTGCCGAACAGCGCGCCATCGGACACGCCGCCCGAGCAGCCGTTGCCGAACGTGAATCCGCAACTGCCCTTGTCGTTGAAGCTGTCTTCGACCATTTCCTTGTGGCTGGACGGCACCACGAAGCGGTCTTCGTAGTTGGCGATGGCCATGATGCGGTACATGTCGCGCACCGTGGCGCGGTCCAGCCCGACGTCGGCCAGAATGGCCTCGTCTTGCTCGCCATGCACCGATTCGGCGCGCATGTAGGCCCGCATGGCCAGCAGGCGCTCCAGCGCCTGCTGCACCGGGGCTTCGTCGCCCGCCGTCAGCAGGTTGGCCAGGTAGCGCATGGGAATGCGCAGGGTGGACACATCGGGAATCACGCCTGTCTTGCCCACCGTCTTGTGCTGCATGTGGCCGGCCTCGGCCGCCGACTGGATCGGCGACAGCGGCGGTATGTACCAGACCATGGGCAGCGTGCGGTATTCGGGGTGCAGCGGAAAGGCCACCTTCCATTCGCATGCCATCTTGTACACCGGCGACTGGCGCGCGGCCTGCAGCCACGAATCGGGTATGCCCTGGCGGCGCGCTTCGGCGATGACCTCGGGCGAATGCGGGTCCAGGAACACATCCAGCTGCGCCTGGTACAGGTCTTGCTCGCTGGCGCTGGCGGCGGCCGCCTCGATGCGGTCGGCGTCGTACAGCAGTACGCCCAGGTAACGGATGCGGCCCACGCAGGTTTCAGAGCACACGGTAGGCTGGCCCGCCTCGATGCGCGGATAACAGAAGGTGCACTTCTCGGCCTTACCGCTTTGCCAGTTGTAGTACACCTTCTTGTATGGGCAGCCCGAGATGCACATGCGCCAGCCGCGGCATTTGTCCTGGTCGACCAGCACGATGCCGTCGTCTTCGCGCTTGTAGATGGACCCCGACGGGCAGCTGGCCACGCAGGCGGGATTCAGGCAGTGTTCGCACAGACGCGGCAGGTACATCATGAAAGTGTTCTCGAAGGTCGAGTACATTTCTTTCTGCACGCCTTCGAACAGCGCATCGCGGCCGCGCGAGCTGAATTCGCCGCCCAGGTCGTCTTCCCAGTTCGGGCCCCAGTGGATCTTGTCCATTTTCCGGCCGGTCAGCACGGACACGGGCCGGGCCGTGGGCGGGGTCTGGCTCAACGGAGCATTCTGCAAATGCTCGTAGTCGTAGGTGAACGGCTCGTAGTAGTCGTCGATGGCGGGCAGGTTGGGATTGGCGAACAGATTGGCCAGGATCTTCAGCTTGCCGCCCTGCCGCGGTTCGAGCTTGCCGGCCGGCGTGCGCGTCCAGCCGCCGTTCCAGCGCGACTGGTTTTCCCATTCTTTGGGGTAGCCGATGCCCGGCTTGGTTTCCACGTTGTTGAACCAGGCGTACTCGACGCCGTCGCGGCTGGTCCAGACATTCTTGCAGGTAATAGAGCAGGTATGGCAGCCGATGCACTTGTCCAGGTTCAACACCATACCGACTTGGGCACGGATCTTCATTTTGCGCTTCCTTCTTCGAGCTGCTGCCCCAGCGGGCCTTCCATCCAATCGACCTTTTTCATCTTGCGCACCACCACGTATTCGTCGCGGTTGCTGCCAACCGTGCCGTAGTAGTTGAAGCCATAAGCCTGCTGGGCGTAGCCGCCGATCATGTGGGTGGGTTTGAGCACCGCGCGCGTCACCGAGTTATGGATGCCGCCACGCATGCCGCTGGTTTCGGCGCCGGGCACGTTGATGATCTTTTCCTGGGCGTGGTACATCAGGCACATGCCCACCGGCACGCGCTGGCTGACCACCACCCGCGCCGTCAGGGTGCCGTTGACGTTGAAGACCTCGACCCAGTCGTTGTCGACCAGGCCGGCCTGTCGGGCCTCGGTTTCGGACACCCAGACATGCGGCCCGCCGCGGCTGAGAGTCAGCATGCGCAGGTTGTCGGTATAAGTGCTGTGGATGCCCCACTTCTGGTGCGGCGTGATCCAGTTCAGCACCAGTTCGTGTTCGCCGTTGGGATACTGCCCCAGCATGGGCGCCACCGTGCGCGTGTTGATGGGCGGCCTGTAGGCGCAGAACCCTTCGCCGAAATCCAGCATCCAGCGGTGGTCTTGGTAGAACTGCTGGCGGCCGGTCAGGGTGCGCCAGGGGATCAGTTCATGCACGTTGGTGTAGCCGGCGTTGTAGCTGACTTCTTCGCTTTCCAGACCCGACCAGGTCGGGGCCGAGATGATCTTGCGCGGCTGCACCTGGATGTCGCGGAAGCGGATCTTGTCGTGCTCGCGGCCCACTGCCAGGTGCGTGTGATCGCGGCCGGTGATCTTGCCCAGGGCTTGCCAGGCCTTGACCGAGACGTGGCCGTTGGTTTCCGGCGCGAAGGTCAGGATCATTTCAGCGGCATCGATCGCGGTATCCAGACGCGGCCGGCCTTCGCTGACGCCCGCGTCGTCGACGCGGCGGTTCAGGTCGCCCAGCTCGCGCACTTCGTGCTCGGTGTTCCAGGTGATGCCCTTTCCGCCATTGCCCAGCTTGTCGAGCAGCGGGCCCACCGAGGTGAACTTGCGGTAGATGTCGTTGTAGTCGCGCTCGACCACCGTCATGGACGGCGCGGTCTTGCCCGGCACCAGGTCGCATTCGCCCAGCTTCCAGTCTTTGGGCTCGAACGCCTGGCCGAGTTCTCCCGGGGTGTCGTGCAGCAGGGGCGTCAGGACGAGGTCTTTGCGCTTGCCCAGGTACGGGCCGCCAACCTCGCTGAACTTGCGCGCCAGCAGTTTGTAGATTTCCCAGTCGGTCTTGCTTTCCCACAGCGGCTGCACGGCTTCGGACAGCGGGTGGATGAAGGGGTGCATGTCAGACGTGTTGAGATCGTCTTTTTCGTACCAGGTGGCGGTGGGCAGCACGATGTCGCCATACAGGCAGGTGGTGCTCATGCGGAAATCGAGCACGGTCAGCAGATCGAGCTTGCCCTCGGCGGCTTCCGCGCGAAAGCGCACTTCGGCGGGCTTGATGGCGTCGGCCTCGTCGCCGAACACCGCGTTCTGGGTGCCCAGCAGGTACTTCAGAAAGTATTCGTGCCCCTTGCCGCTGGACCCCAGGATGTTCGAACGCCACACGAACATGTTGCGCGGGAAGTTGGCGGGGTTGTCGGGGTCGTCGCAGCTGAAGTTGAGCTGGCCGCTTTTCAGGCGACGGGCGGCGTAGGCCACCGGGTCTTCGCCGGCCGCCTCGGCCTGCGCCACGACATCGAGCGGGTTGGTTTCGAGCTGCGGTGCCGAAGGCAGCCACCCCATGCGTTCGGACTTGGCGTTCAGGTCGATCATGCTGAGCTGGCTGTAGCGCGCCGCGTCGGCGGTGGGGCCCAGGATGTCGCTGACGGGCAGCTTCTCGTGGCGCCACTGGCTGGTGTGCGCGTAGAAGAACGACGTGCCATTCATGTGGCGCGGCGGGCGCGACCAGTCGGCGGCGAAGGCCAGCGGCGCCCAGCCGAACTGCGGACGCAGCTTTTCCTGACCCACGTAGTGGGCCCAGCCGCCGCCGCTCTTGCCCACGCAGCCGCACATCATCAGCAGGTTGATGATGCCGCGGTAAGTCATGTCCATGTGGTACCAGTGGTTCAGCGCGGCCCCGACGATCACCATGGACTTGCCCTGGGTGTCGTGCGCGTTCTGCGCGAACTCGCGCGCCACCTGCACGACCAGGTGGCGCGGCACGGTGGTGTGTTTTTCCTGCCAGGCCGGCGTGTAGGGCACATCATCGTCGTACGAGGCGGCCACGTTGTCGCCGCCCAGGCCGCGGTCGACCCCGTAGCTGGCCATTTGCAGGTCGTACACGGTGGCCACGCAGGCCTGGCTGCCGTCGGCCAGCACGATGTGGCGCACAGGCACGTTGCGCACCAGCACGCTGCCGTGCTCGCCGCCAAAATACGGGAATCCCACGCCCGCCACGGCGTCGTGGGCGTCGAGCAGAGACAGCACCGGGTCGATTTCGCGGCCGCTGCCGCCGTCGCGCGACTCCAGGTTCCAGCGCCCGACCTTGGCACCGCCGTCGATGGCCGCCTCGCCCCAGCGGAAGCCGATACTGCCGTTGGGCGCCACCAGATCGCCGGTGTTGTTGTCGATGACCAGCGTCTTCCAGTCGGGGTTGTTGGGCTGGCCCAGGGAATTGGCCAGTTGCGAAGCGCGCAGGAAGTGGTCCGGCACCAGGCAGCCGTCGCGTTCTTTCAGCTGCACCAGCATGGGCATGTCGGTGTAACGCTTGGCGTAGTCGCGGAAGTAGTCGGACGCGCCGCTGTGGTGGAATTCTTTCAGGATGACGTGGCCCATGGCCAGCGCCAGCGCCGCGTCGGTGCCCTGTTTGGGCGCCAGCCAGATATCGCCGAACTTGACCATTTCGCCGAAATCGCTGGATACGGCTACCGTCTTGGTGCCCTTGTAGCGCACCTCGGTGTAGAAGTGTGCGTCGGGCGTACGCGTTTGGGGCACGTTGGAACCCCACACCATCAGGTAGGTAGAGTTGTACCAATCGGCCGATTCGGGCACGTCGGTCTGTTCACCCCAGACCTGGGGGCTGGCCGGCGGCAAGTCGCAGTACCAGTCGTAGAAGCTCAGGCAGGCGCCGCCCAGCAGGCTCAGATAGCGCGCCCCCGCGGCGTAGCTGACCATGGACATAGCCGGAATGGGCGAAAAGCCGACCAGGCGATCGGGGCCGAACTGCTTGATGGTGTAGGCGTTGGCCGCCGCGATGATCTCGGTGGCGGTGTCCCAGTCGGCCCGCACGAAGCCGCCCAGGCCACGCACCGACTTGTAGCGCCTGGCCTTGGCCGGATCCTGGCTGATGGATTCCCAGGCGGCGATGGGGTCGAGGGTTTTGCGGGCCTCGCGCCACATTTGCATCAGGCGGCCGCGGATCATCGGATACTTGACGCGTTGGGCCGAGTACACGTACCAGCTGTACGAGGCGCCGCGCGGACAGCCGCGGGGCTCGTGGTTGGGCAGGTCGGGGCGGGTGCGCGGGTAGTCGGTCTGCTGGGTTTCCCAGGTGATCAGGCCGTTCTTGACGTAAACCTTCCAGGAACATGAGCCGGTGCAGTTCACCCCGTGCGTGGAACGCACGATTTTGTCGTGCTGCCAGCGGCTGCGGTAGGCGTTTTCCCAGGTACGGTCTTCGTTGACGACTTCACCGTGGCCACTGGAAAAGGTGGATTTCACCCGCGACATGAATTTCAGCCGGTCCAGGAAATGACTCATTCTTTTCTCCGTGTGCGCCGGCAACGCCGGCGCGATCTGGCTACTACTTTATTGAGGCAGGGCGTGTCCGGCCATTCATCGCTGGTAGAGGATAGACACGCCATGCGCACTAGTTCTTGTGGCCGAGTTGACTAATCACCGGCGCGGCTCAGCAGGGCACCGGCGCATTGCGGCGCGCGTAATACCACCAGGTAATGGCCAGGCAGGTAACGTAGAAGGCGATGAAGCAGTACAGCGCCGCGCCGACGCCACCGGTGAGTTCGATCGAGGAACCGAAGCTGCGGGGAATGAAGAATCCGCCGTAGGCCCCGATGGCGCCCGAGAAACCCAGCACCGCGGCGGATTCTTTGCCGGCGTCGATCAGGGCCTGCTTTTCGGCGGCGGCGCCGCGCCCCCGCGCGGCGTGCGTGCGTTCGTGCAGGAAGATCACGGGGATCATGCGGAAGGTCGAGCCGTTACCGACGCCGGTCAGCGCGAACAGCACGATGAACATTGTCAGGAAGCCCTGAAAGTTGCCCGCGCTGGTGCCGGTGGGCACGAAGGCCAGCAGGCCCAGTACCGCGGCGATCATG
Source organism: Bordetella petrii (assembly GCF_017356245.1). Lineage (NCBI taxonomy): Bacteria > Pseudomonadati > Pseudomonadota > Betaproteobacteria > Burkholderiales > Alcaligenaceae > Bordetella > Bordetella petrii. The sequence goes on along the minus strand of NZ_JAFMZZ010000004.1, from coordinate 645,576 downwards.
CCGGCGAACACCAGCAGGGTGACGCGCGCGCCGCCGATCTTGTCGGACACCCAGCCGCCTATCGGCCGCGTCAGCGAGCCCACCAGCGGCCCCAGGAACGCATAGGTAACGGGGTTGACGTCGGGAAACAAGGCCTTGGTCAGCATGGCGAAGCCAGCCGAGAACCCGATGAACGAACCGAACGTGCCGACATACAGCCAGCACATCAGCCAGTTGTGCTTGCGCTTGAAGATCACGGCCTGGTCTGCAAAGGAAGCCTTGGCATCGGCGATGTCGTTCATGCCGAACCAGGCCGCCAGCGACGATGCCAGGATGATCGGCACCCAGATGAAGCCTGCATTCTGCAGCCAGATCTGGTGTTCGACGCCATCGACCACGAAGCGCTGCGGGTCGCCGCCCAGGGTGCCGAGCACGCCCATGGTGATGATGACCGGCACCACGAACTGCACGACCGACACGCCCAGGTTGCCGATGCCGGCGTTCATGCCGGTGGCGAAGCCTTTTTTCTCTTTGGGAAAGAAAAAGCTGATGTTGGCCATGCTGGAGCTGAAATTGCCGCCGCCAAACCCGCACAGCAGGGCCAGAGCCAGCAGCGTGGGGTATGACGTGGTGGAGTCTTGCAGGGCGAACCCCATGCCCAGCGCGGGAATCAGCAGGGTGGCGGTGGAAATGGCCGTCCAGCGCCGGCCGCCGAATATCGGCACCAGGAATGAATAGAAAATGCGCAGGGTCGCGCCAGACAGTGCGGGCAGGGCCGTCAGCCAGAACATCTGGTTCTTCGACAGTTCGAAACCTGCCTTGTCCAGGTTGACTACCACGACACTCCAGAGCATCCAGATGCAGAATGCCAGGCTGAGGGCAGGGATGGAAATCCAGAGGTTTCGATTGGCGATGCGGGCGCCGGTGCTGTGCCAGAAGTTCCGGTTTTCTGGCTCCCAGCGGGTCAGGACATAGCTGGACATGGTGTTCTCGCAGTCGAGGGGCGCCGGCCGCGCGGGCGGCCGGCTGCGGGGGTTGGCGGGGAAAGGGTCAGGCGGCCTGCAATGCGCGGCCGGCGGATTCGGGACGGAAGCTGTAGTGCATCCAGATCAGCGACACGCACACCGTGCCGTACATCAGCATGAACGCGCTGGACCGCACGCCGGTGATGTCGAGCAGCGCGCCGAACAGGATAGGCAGCACGAACCCGCCCAGCCCGCCGGCCAGCCCGACGATGCCGGATACCGCGCCGATGTTTTCGCCGAACTCGTCTGAGATGAACTTGAAGACGGACGCCTTGCCGATAGCCATGGCGATGCCCACCACGAACATCAGGATGGTGAATACCGTGGGGCCGATGGCCAGGAAGAATTCACGCGGGCCAACGTCGGTTTCGATGATGAAGTGCGTTTGCGGATAGCTGAGAATGAAGAACGCCACCCAGCACACCCACATCACCCACCAGGTGGTGCGATAGGCGCCGTACTTGTCGGAGATCCAGCCGCCCACGGCTCGCAGCACGCCGCCCGGCAACGAGAAGCAGGCGGCCAGCAGCGCGGCCAGCTTCATGTCGAAGCCATATTCGCCGACGTAGTATTTGGTCATCCACAGCGCCAGCGCAACGTATCCGCCGAACACCACCGAGTAGTACTGGCAGTAGCGCCACACGCGCGGGTCGCGCAGCATGGCCAGTTGCGTCGACAGGCTGGCGCCGCTGCGCACATTGTGCGCGGGGTTGGTGGCCGAGAACATCCAGAACAGGATGGCGGTTGCCAGCAGCGCCACGGCATAGACCTTGGGCACGATGACCCATGCGCCGCCGGCCGCGGCGATAAGTGCGGGCGCGACGAACTTGGTAACGGCCGAACCCGAATTGCCGGCGCCGAAGATTCCCATGGCCAGGCCCTGCCGGTTGCGCGGGAACCAGCGCGCCACATAGGGCGTGCCCACCGAAAACGAACCACCCGCCAAGCCCACGAACAGCCCTAACAGCAGGAATTGCCAGTATTCGGTGGCATAGGCCAGCAGCCATACCGCCGGCACCGACACCAGCATCAGAAGGAAGAACACGATGCGGCCGCCATAACGGTCGGTCCAGATTCCCAGGGGTACGCGGATCAGCGATCCGCTGAGCACGGGCATGGCGGCCAACAGGCCGAATTCCGTTTCGGACAGGCCGAGTTCGGCCTTGATGGGAATGCCGAGAACGGCGAAGATCATCCATACCGCGAAGCAGATCGTGAAAGCGAAGGTGCTTGAGATCAGGACACGGGTCGCGGCTCCCGTGGACGGTTGATGTGCCATGATGGGCTTGCTCATGTCGTTGTTGGACATGTCAAGCAAGATAATCACAAGGCCCATGCCTGACCATTCGCCGACAGACCTGTCGGCGTGAATCAATGTGACTAGTTCTTCTCGCCTGGGTTGGGTATGCTGAGCCGCATTTCTCCTTCTGTACGGGCAAACAATGAGCACGAACGCATCGAACGGCGTAGTGGATTTCTGGCGCGACGCGGGCCCGGCGCGCTGGTTCCGCAAAGACGAGGCCTTCGACCGTGAGTTCGGCGCCCGCTTCCTGGATCTGCACATGGCTGCCGCGCGGCGCCAGTTCGATGCCTGGGAAGACACTCCGTACGGTGCGCTGGCTTTGTTGATATTGCTGGACCAGTTCCCGCGCAATACCTTTCGCAGCACCGGCCACATGTACGCTACCGATCCGCTGGCGCGTCATTACGCGCGGCGCCTGATCCAGGCCGGCAAAGACGCCGACATCGAGGCGGGCATGCGGGTCTTTTGCTACCTGCCGCTATCGCACTCGGAAAACCTGGCGGACCAGCGCCAGGCGGTCGAATTGAACCAGGTGCTGGGCGCGCCGTGGCTGCACCATGCCGAAGAACACCTGCGCATCATCGAATTGTTCGGCCGCTTTCCGCACCGCAATCCGCTGCTGGGGCGCGAGACCACGGCGCAAGAACAGGCGTTTCTGGACCAGGGCGGGTTCGCCGGTTGAATGGGGCCTGTCCGTCCTAGGCGGCCTTGGCCGCTTCGCGCCTCAGCAACTCGAGCTTGCGCTCCACACCCCAGCGGTAACCGGAAATATCGCCGTCGCGCCTGACGATCCGGTGGCAGGGTATGGCCACGGCCAAATGGTTGGCGCCGCACGCCTGGGCCACCGCGCGTACCGCCTTGGGTGCGCCGATGCGCTGGGCGATCTCGGCGTAGCTGGCCGTGGCGCCTACCGGAATGTCGCGCAGCGCCTGCCACACCCGCTGCTGGAACGCCGTGCCGCGCACATCCAGGGGCAGGTTCAGGCCCAGCGCCGGCGCCTCGACAAACCCCACCACCTGGGCGACCAGTTGTTCGAAGGCGGGGTCCCCGCCACATAACCGGGCGTTGGAAAAGCGGTCCTGCAGCTCGCGCACCAGGGCATCCGGATCATCGCCCAATGAAATGGCGCAAATGCCGCGCTGGCTGCAGGCCACCAGAATGGCGCCCAGCGCGCATTGGCCCACGGCAAAGTAGATCTCGGTGTTGTGTCCCCCCGCCTTGTAGTCGCGCGGCAGCATGCCCAGCAGGCTGTCCGACGCTTCGTAGAAGCGGCTGTTGGAATTGAAACCGGCTTCATAGATAGCCTGCGTGACAGTACCGGATTCACCCAGCTCATTGCGCAGCCGCCGGGCGCGGTGCGCATTGGCGTAGGCCTTGGGCGTCAACCCGGTTTCGGCCTTGAACAGGCGATGGAAATGGAAAGCACTGATCCCCGCCTGCGACGCCAGCGATTCGAGACTGGGCGGCGTTTCGGCATTTTCGATCAGGCGGCAGGCTTGTTCCACCAGCGCCGCCCGGCGCGCCGCCACGGCGCTGCGATCGGCGGCAACCCGGCGGCTGGGCCGGTAGCCCGCCGCCTCGGCGGCTTGTGGCGTGTCAAAGAACTGCACGTTTTCCCGCCGCGGCAGGCGCGACGAACTGCTGGGCCGGCAGTACACGCCCGTGGTGCGCACGGCATAGACAAAATGGCCGTCAGCCGCGGCGTCGCGCGCGCAGACAGCCAGCCAGCGAGCTTCGTCGGTCGTATAGTGGCTGGCAACGGAATATGGAGCTTTCATGGCAACCTGGTGAGTGGACGCAAGCCCACTGTAAAGCAGAATTCGAACGCAAGAATCCTGATTCTTGCGATCAAATCATTCTTGAAAGTGAGTACTCACCCTGTTAAATATCGGGTCAAACCCGCTGCACCCATGCCTGTGGATAACGTCTAAGCAACGCTACTGTGCACAGCATGTGGATCCAGGCTGAACAAACCCGGTTTCCATCCTTTCCCGAAAAGTTGTTCAACTTGGTCCAGAACTCCACACAGAAGTCGTGCACAGCCAAAAACAGCCGCAAGCACATGAAAATATTAGGTAATTCTGAGTTGATGCAGTTGTCCACAGGCCTTATTAATCATTAGTCTTTATATAAAGAAAAAGAAAAGAGAAAAAACATCAATGCCCCACCACCACGCGCCAATGCCAAAATTCGGGTCATGCGTATCCTGCTCATAGAAGACGAGGCCGAACTGGCCAGATGGCTGTCGCGCAGCCTGGCCCGCCATGCCGGATTCGTGGTGGAATGGGCAGACGACGGCCTGCTGGCTGAACGGCGCCTGGCCGTCGAGGAATTCGACGCTGTCATTCTCGACCTGGGCCTGCCGGGCATGGACGGACACACTCTGTTGTCCAGGATCCGGGCCCGCGACGACCGCACGCCGGTACTGGTGCTGACCGCCCGCGACTCGCTGGCTGAACGGGTGGGCACCCTGCACGAAGGCGCCGACGACTTTCTGCCCAAACCGTTTGTGCTGGAAGAGCTCGAAGCCCGGCTGACCGCGCTGATCCGCCGCAGCCGCGGCCGGGAACACCCGCGCCTGGCGCTGGGCAACCTGCTGCTGGATACTTCCGCCCAGCGGTTTACCGTGCGTGGCCAGCCGCTGCAGCTTTCACCGCGCGAACACGCCGTGCTGCGCGTGCTCATCCAGCGCAGCGGCGAACCCATGAACAAGCAGCAGATCCTCGATCGCATCCAGACCGACGATTCCGACGTCAACCTGGAAGCCATCGAAGTGCTGGTGCACCGGCTGCGCAAAAAACTGGCCGACACCGGTGTGCAGATTGTCACGCTGCGCGGCATGGGGTACTGCCTGGAGGCCGTTCTTGAAACCTAGGCCCGGCCGCTGGGCAAAATCCGCGCACCACCGCACCTTGAAATCCTTGCTGCTGTGGTGGCTGATTCCGGCCCTGGTCTGCATCATGCTGGCTGCCCTGTGGCTGTCCAATTACCAGCTGCGTCACCAGGTCGATCTGGCCTATGACCGGTCATTGTCCGGCGCGCTGCGTTCCATCGACCACAACATATCCACAGCCAGCGGCGGCCTGGCCATGGAGCAGCCCTACCTGATGTTCGAATTTTTCGAACTCACGGCCAACGGCAGCGTGTATTACCGGGTGGCCACCGAAGACGGGCTGGCGGAAATCGGCAACCCCGACCTGCCATTGCCCGACAAGCCCCTGATTTCCGGGCAGCCACAGTTCTTCTATGCCGAATACCAGGGCGTGCCGCTGCGTGTGGCGGCCCTGGCGCGGCCGATGGATCCGCCGCTGTACAACAACCTGGGCGGCCGCGTCATCGTACAAGTGGCCGAAACACTCGAATCGCGGCAAGACTTCCTGCAGCGCGCGCTGGTGCGGGCGCTGGAACGCGATATCGTGGTCATTGCCATCGTGGTGCTGGTCGTCGTCTGGAGCGTTTTCATGGCGGTCCGCCCCCTCGAGCGGCTACGCCAGGAGGTCGAAGGCCGGTCTGCAGACGATCTCAGCCCCGTAGACGCGCCGGATATCCCGGGTGAGGTCGCACCCCTGGTCGACGCCGTAAACCTGCACATGGCCCGTTTTGCGGCCCAGGCGAGGCTGCAGCGGCAGTTTCTGGACGACGCCTCGCATCAGTTGCGCACGCCGCTGTCGATTTTGCGCACCCAGACTGCCTACGCCCTGCGCGAATCAGATCCCCAGGAAGTCCGCACGGTGCTGCTGGCCATGCAGGAAGGCCTGGATCGGGCCGTGCGCACTACCAACCAGATGCTGGCGCTGGCGCGCGCCAAGGATGCACCGCTGGCCGAAGGCGGCCTGGCGCCGGCGCCGGTAGACCTCGCGGAAGTGGCCCAGGGCGTGATCCGAACTCTGCTGCCGGCCGCGCGGGCCCGCCAGATAGACCTGGGACTCGAGGCTTCGAGCCTGCCGGTGCGCATCCAGGGGGTCGACTGGCTGCTGCGCGAAGCCCTCAGCAACCTGGTGGACAATGCCATCCGCTATACCGCGCCGGCCAGCCAGGTCACGGTGCGGGTCTATGCCGACGAGCGCTACGCCCGGCTTACCGTGGAAGACAGCGGCCCGGGCATGTCGGCGGAAGACATCGCCCGCGCCAGCGTGCGGTTCCGCCGGGGCGCCGCCGGCAAGAACAAGCCTGGCGCCGGCCTGGGCCTGGCCATCGTGGGCACCATCGTGGAAATCCATGGCGGCAAAATGGTGCTGGAAAACCGCGCGCCGCTTCCCGGGCTGCGCGCGGCATTGGTGTTTACCCTAGATTCCTTCCCGAATGCTGCATTGCGGCATGAAATTGCCTGATTCTGAAAGCTTCCGGAAAGCCTGCATTGAGTACGGTTCTGATCCGTTGGCCATGGTCCCGCTGTATGGGCATGGTCCGCTGACGATGACATCCAAAAAGCGATTCACGGAGACCGCAAGATGCAATCCTTCCTGAAAGCCCGCCTGGCGGCGGTTATTGGCGCATGTGCGCTGTCTGTGGGCATGGCTGCCCACGCGGCCGACGAGCCGCGCCGGCCCGAATGTATCGCGCCGGCCCAGCCCGGCGGCGGTTTCGACCTGACCTGCCGGCTGGCCACCGAAGGCCTGAAGCAAAGCGGCGCATTGAAAGAACCCATGCGCATCATCTACATGCCCGGCGGCATCGGCGCAGTGGCCTACAACAACATCGTGGCCCAGCATCCCGACGAGCCCGGCACCATCGTGGCGTTCTCGGGCGGTTCGCTGTTGAACCTGGCGCAGGGCAAGTTCGGCAAGTACAACGTCGACGACGTGCGCTGGCTGGCGGGCATTGGTACCGACTACGGCGTGGCCGTGGTGCGCAATGATTCGCCCTATACCGATCTGAAGAGCCTGATGGAGGCTTTCAAGAAAGACCCCACCAAGATCGTGCTGGGCGCCGGTGGCACCGTGGGCAGCCAGGACTGGATGAAAGCCGCCCTGACCGCCAAGGCGGCCGGCGTGGATTTCCGCAAGATGCGTTTCGTGGCGTTTGAAGGGGGCGGCGAAGCCGTGACCGCGCTGCGCGGCGGCCATATCCAGGCTTACATGGGTGACGCGGCCGAAGCCTTCACCATGCTGGAAGGTGGCGCGCCGATCCGCGTGCTGGCGGTGTTCAACAACGAACGCCTGCCCGGCAAGCTGAACTCGGTGCCTACCGCGAAGGAACAGGGCTATGACATCGACTGGCCCATCATCCGCGGCTTCTACGTTGGCCCCAAGGTGTCCGACAAAGACTACCAATTCTGGGTAGATGCCTTCAACAAGACCATGTCTTCGCCGGAATACGCCAAGCTGCGCGAGCAGCAGGGCCTGTTCCCGTTCAACAAGACCGGCGCCGAACTCGATGCCTACGTCAAAGAACGCGTGAAGATGTACCGCGAACTGGCCGACAGCTTCGGCCTGGTCAAAAAGTAAGCCCCTGGGGCGGCGCCCGGCCGCCCCGTTCCACGCCGCCGCGCGCCTGACCCCTGCGCCGGTGCGCTGGCGGCTTTCCGATTTCTGGAAACTGGATCATGAATGATCGAACTTTGGGCATTTTCGCCCTGATCCTGGCTGGCCTCATGACGTGGCTGGGCTGGGATATCGAAGCCCCGTTTGCCTACGAACCGGTAGGGCCGCGCGCCTTTCCGATGCTGGTGGCGCTGATCATCGGCCTGTGCGGGTTGCGCCTGGCCATCAAGGGCGGCAACCCCGTGGAAAAGAATTCGGCGGGCGCCAACTCGCGCATCGCCCTGATGGTGCTGGCCGCGGCGGCTTACGCATTCTTGTTCCAGTGGCTCGGATTCATCATCTCCACGGCCCTGATGACGATTTTCGTGGGCCGCCTGTTTGGCGGAACCTGGCTGAAATGCGCCCTGGGCGGCGTCATCATGGGCGTGTTCTTCTTTTTGCTGTTTGACCAGGCGCTGGATGTGGTGCTGCCTGTCGGCGTACTGGGAGACCTGCTATGAGCGCCATTCTCGATCACCTGTCTATCGGTTTCGGCGTCGCCTTTTCGCTGACCAACCTGCTGGTGGCGGCCATCGGTTCGTTCATCGGCACGATGGTCGGCGTACTGCCCGGCCTGGGCCCCATCAACGGCGTGGCGATGCTGATACCCATCGCTTTCGCGATGAACCTGCCGCCGGAAACCGCACTGATTCTGCTGGCCGCGGTGTACGTAGGGGCTGAATATGGGGGACGCATCACCTCCATCCTGCTGAATGTGCCGGGCGAGGCCAGCGCCATCATGACCACGCTCGACGGCTATCCGCTGGCCCGGCAGGGTATGGCCAACGTAGCCCTGTCGCTGTCGGCCGCCTCGGCGTTCGCCGGATCCATCGTCTCGGTCATCGGCATCATCCTGCTGGCTCCCCTGTTGGCCAGATGGGCATTGGCATTCGGGCCGGCCGAGTATTTCGTGCTGATGGTCTTTGCTTTCTGCTGCCTGACCAGCCTGCTGGGCAAGCAGCCGGTCAAGGGCGTGCTGGCCGCCATGATCGGCCTGGGAATTTCGGTGATCGGCGTCGATTCCAACTCAGGCGTGTATCGCTACACCTTCGATTCTGTGCACCTGGCTGACGGCATCGACTTCGTCGTGGTGGTCATTGCCTTGTTTGCGGTGGCCGAAATGCTGGAAATGCTGGAAAAGGTCGTGGCCGGCCACAGCGTCGAGGTCAAGTCCAGCGGCCGCAAGCTGTTCAACCTGAAAGAGCTGGCCTTCACCGCCGGCAGCATCGGGCGCAGTGCGCTGGTCGGGTTCGGCGTGGGTGTGCTGCCCGGCGCCGGCGCCAGCGTGGCCGCCGCCGTGGCGTACTCGCAGGAAAAGCGCATTATCGAAAGCAAGGATCCCGACGCCAAGTTCGGCAAGGGCGACATGCGCGGCCTGGTCGCGCCCGAATCCGCCGCGACCGCGTCGGCCATCGGTTCGTTCGTGCCCATGCTGACGCTCGGTGTGCCGGGCTCGGGCACCACTGCCGTGATGATGGGCGCCCTGACGCTGTACAACATCACGCCGGGCCCCGTGCTGTTCGATACCAAGCCCGAACTGGTGTGGGGCCTGATCGCTTCGCTGTTCATCGCCAACGTGCTGCTGTTCCTGATGAACGTGCCGATGGTTCGCGTGTTCTCCAAGGTGCTGTCGGTGCCGGGCTGGCTGATGGTGCCGGGTATTCTCAGCATCAGCTACATCGGCGTGTATGCGATCAACTCGGGCACCTTCGACCTGCTGATGGTGGTCGGCATCGGCACGATCGGCTACTTCCTGCGCAAGTTCGGGGTGCCCATGGCGCCGCTGGTACTGGGCGTGGTGCTGGGAGACATGATGGAGCAGAACCTGCGCCGCGCACTGTCCATCACCAACGGCGACGTCTCCGTGCTGTACAGCAGCTCGGTGTCGGTGGGCCTGTGGATTGCCGCCGCAGCCGTGGTTGTCGTTCCGCAATTGCTGCGCCGGGTTCGCGAAAGCCGCCAGGCGCGCAAAGCGGCCGTCTGACCGCGCTGCTTCTGCCGGGGCCGGATGGACGCCCATCCGGCCCCATTTTTTTATACGTTCGCCAGTCTCTCGATGGCTGCGTCCAGCGTGGCGTCTTTCTTGGCGAAGCAGAACCGCACCAGTTGGTGGTTGGATGATTCGGCATCGGGATGCTGGTAGAAGGCCGACACGGGGATCACCGTTACACCATGCTGCGCGGTCAAGTCGCGAGCAAAATCGGCTTCAGACTGCTTCGAGATGGCGCTGTAGTCGGCCAGCATAAAAAACGTGCCCGGGCTGGGCAGCGGCTTGAAGCGCGTGCGCGCCAGGCCCGCGGCCAGGCGGTCGCGCTTGGCCTGGTAGAACGCCGGCAGGTCGTTGTACGGCTTGGGGTCGCGCATGTATTCAGCCAGCCCGAACTGCATGGGCGACGACACCGTGAACACCATGAACTGATGCACCTTGCGCAGCTCGGCGCTCAGTTGGCGGGGCGCGCAGCAATAGCCCACTTTCCATCCGGTAGTGTGGTACGTCTTGCCGAATGACGAGATCACGAAAGCATGTTCGGCCAGCAGCGGCCGCCGGGCCAGGCTGGCGTGCGGCTTGCCGTCGAACACGATGTGTTCATAAACCTCGTCCGACAGCAACAGCACGCCGGTGTCGTGCACTATGCTTTCCAGCGCATCCAGGTCGCTGTCGTCCAGCACGGCGCCGGTCGGGTTGTGCGGGAAATTCAGCATCAGCAGGCGCGTGCGCGAGGTAATCGCGTCGCGCACGCGCTGCCAGTCGATGCGGTAGTACGGGTCGTCGGGTGTGGGGGCGCGCAGCGGCACGGGCACCGCGGTGCCGCCGGCCAGCCGGATCGCCGGCAGATACGAGTCGTAGCACGGCTCGATCACCACCACCTCGTCGCCACTGTTGACTGCCGCCAGCACGGTGGCCATCAGGGCTTCGGTCGCGCCGCTGGTAACGGTGATTTCAGTTTCAGGGTCGTAGGCCCGGCCGTACAGTGCCTGGGTTTTCTCGGCAATCGCCTGGCGCAGCGGGGCGACGCCGGGCATGTATGGGTACTGGTTGTGGCCCGCGCTCATGGCCCGCGCCACGAGCTCGCACAGCCGGGGGTCCGGGTCGAAGTCGGGAAAGCCCTGCCCCAGGTTGATGGCTTGGTGTTCAATGGCCAGCCGGCTCATGACGGTAAAGATAGTCGTGCCGACATCTGGCAGCTTGGATCGGATCATGGCGATGAAGCAGCGTGGTAAGAGTGGAAGAAGAACCCGCGTAAGTATCCCACTAACCAGGCCGCGGGCAAGGGCCGGTGGCAGTGCCGGTGACAGGCATATTTCCGGGCACCATCATGGGGAAAAAGCCACATAGGGGTAAACAACTATTTGTTTTGTCCAAGACGCGTGAGTATGCTGACTTTCGCAGTTGATTCAAGTGTTGCACAGGCATCTCTCAGGCGTTGGCGTCCTTGATTCACTTGCATTCGTTTTTATTTCCAGGACGCTATACAAATGGTTCAGAAGGGCAAGGTCAAATGGTTCAACGCCGATAAGGGTTTCGGCTTCATCACGCCGGACGCCGGCGGCACCGACGTATTCGCGCATTTCTCGGCTATCCAGGGCCGCGGCTATCGCAGCCTGAACGAAGGCCAGGAAGTCGAATTCGAAGTCAAGGACGGCCCGAAAGGGCCTCAAGCGGCCGATATTCGGCCGCTTTAAATCGGGAAATCCCGCTTTCCCGTAAACCAGGGGCCCTCCCCCTGGTGCAACGCCCCGCAGCCGCATGGCTTCCGGGGCGTTGTTATATCCAGGCCCGTTGGCGGCGCGTACCGCACTTGCTTTTCACATCTGGGCATTCGCGCAGAACCCGGTGGGCCGGCAGATACTTTTGCCGGCCTGCCGTATGTGTGTCGCGCAGAGGGGGCGGCATGTGGGTAACTGCGGGCATAACTCTGTGGATAGTTTTCAGGCCCGCGGCCCTTGGTCTTGTGCGCCGTCGCCGGCTGGAACGGGCCCGCGCTTAGTTTTGCACAGCATGGTTATAAGAACATGCCGGCCCATAGGTAGAAGACTATCGGCAGCCACGGGCCGGCGTTTGCCGGCCTACGGCATGAAAAAGCTCCGTGTTTTCCGGTGTTTAAGCCCGAGGGCGGGCCACGGGCTTCTGCTTTGGCCGCGCATCTTGTTGCTTGCGTGAAGGCTGTTGCTGCTGCAGCGCGGCACAGGGGCTGGAGTTGTTCACAGAGATATCCCCAGGGCGTCTGAACGTCATTTGATGCGTCAAAAGCGAGGCAGCGCCTGTGAGTAGATTGTGGATAGTTGCCCAGGGCATGCCTCGGTCTGTCGATACATTCGCCCGTTTGTTGTCTCGCGACGGGGTGCTCTGCGTCGCTATTGTTTCACGTGAAACCATGAGTAGCGGCGGTAGCCTGGCGCTATTCGAATGTTCCACGTGAAACATCGAGCGTTGTTGCAGAGACGCCAGTAGTTGCAACTCCGCTCAAGGTTTCACGTGAAACATTACCGAGGTCGCCTCTATAATGGAGTCAACCAGCTCTTTCCTCTCGCTTTTCATCATGGATTACCCCCGCGAATTTGACGTGATCGTCGTCGGTGGCGGTCACGCCGGCACCGAGGCCGCGTTAGCCGCAGCCCGTATTGGCGCCAAGACACTACTACTGACGCACAACATCGAAACTCTGGGGCAAATGTCCTGCAATCCGTCAATCGGCGGTATTGGGAAAGGACATCTGGTCAAAGAGGTCGACGCGCTGGGTGGCGCAATGGCGATTGCCACTGATGAAGCAGGTATCCAATTCCGGATCTTGAATGGCTCGAAAGGCCCAGCGGTACGAGCCACGCGCGCCCAGGCTGATCGTGTGCTGTATCGCAAGGCTATCCGCAGCCGTCTGGAAAACCAGCCAAATCTGTGGATATTCCAGCAGGCGGTAGATGACCTGATGGTCGAGGGCGATCATGTGGTTGGGGCGGTGACACAGATCGGCCTGAAGTTTCGCGCTCGTACAGTCGTGCTGACGGCTGGAACGTTCTTGAACGGCCTGATTCATGTGGGCTTGCAGAACTACTCCGGCGGTCGCGCGGGAGACCCGCCAGCCAACTCCCTGGGGCAGCGCCTGAAAGAGCTGCAGTTGCCGCAAGGGCGGCTCAAGACGGGCACGCCTCCACGCATTGACGGGCGCACCATCGACTACAGCGTTCTGGAAGAGCAGCCAGGCGACCTGGACCCGGTGCCGGTATTCTCGTTCCTGGGCAGCGCCGCCATGCACCCGCGGCAACTGCCCTGCTGGATCACTCATACCAATGCGCGCACCCACGACATCATTCGCGGCGGGCTCGATCGCTCGCCCATGTACAGTGGCGTGATCGAAGGCGTCGGCCCGCGCTATTGCCCGTCTATCGAAGACAAGATCCACCGGTTTGCCGACAAGGCCTCGCACCAGGTGTTTCTGGAGCCCGAAGGGCTGGATACACACGAGGTCTATCCCAACGGCGTCTCTACCAGCCTGCCCTTCGATGTGCAGTGGGATCTGATCCACTCCTTGCCGGGGCTCGAGAACGCGCACATTCTGCGGCCGGGCTACGCCATCGAATACGACTACTTCGACCCTCGCGCGCTCAAGAGCACCCTGGAAACCAAGGCCATCAGCGGCCTGTATTTTGCGGGCCAGATCAACGGCACCACCGGCTATGAAGAGGCCGCGGCGCAAGGCCTGCTCGCTGGCGCCAATGCCGCACTGCAGGCACTGGACCGCGACACCTGGACACCGCGCCGCGACGAAGCCTACCTGGGTGTGCTGGTCGACGACCTGGTCACCCGCGGCGTAACCGAGCCGTACCGCATGTTCACATCGCGCGCTGAATACCGCTTGAGCCTGCGCGAAGACAATGCCGATCTGCGCCTGACCGAAATCGGACGCAAACTGGGCCTGGTGGACGACGCGCGTTGGGACGCGTTCAGCCGCAAGCGCGACGCCGTTGCGGCGGAAGTCGAACGCCTGAAGTCCACCTGGGTCAATCCGCGCAGTTTCCCCGTAGAAGCGGCCGAACCCTTGCTCGGCAAAGCAATTGAACGTGAGTACTCACTATCAGATTTACTCAAGCGGCCCGCGGTTTCCTATGCCGCGCTGATGCAGGCCCGGAACACCGACGGCAGCTTGCTGGCCGGCCCCGGCGTGGCGGGCGACGAGATCCTGGCCGAGCAGGTTGAAATACAGGTCAAGTACGCCGGCTACATTGCCCGCCAGCAGGACGAAGTGCAAAAGCACCTGGCGCATGAACAACAGCGCATTCCGGCCGATATCGATTACGACGCGGTCAGCAGCCTGTCGTTTGAAGTGCGGCAGAAGCTCAAGGCGCACCGTCCGGAAACCATCGGGCAGGCCGCCCGCATTTCCGGCGTGACACCCGCAGCCATCTCGCTGCTGCTCATCCATCTCAAGCGCCTGCACTACGGCTCGCGCAAGCAAGCCGCATGAGCCCGCCTGCGCAGCACGAAGGCGCGGCGCCCGACGCCGACCTGGCGCAGCGCTTGCGCCAAGCCAGCGAAACCCTGGACCTGCAGGTGGATGAACCGCAAGCCGGCAAACTGCTGGCCTATCTGGCGCAAATGCAGCGCTGGAATCGCACCTATAACCTCACCGCCATTCGCGACCCTCGGCAGATGCTGGTGCAGCATCTGTTCGACAGCCTGAGCGTCGTCAATCCGCTCAGCCGCGCCATCGAAGCGGGCGCGGCGGCCAGCGTGTACGACATCGGCTCGGGCGCAGGCCTGCCCGGCGTCGTACTCGCCATCATGCGGCCCAGCTGGCAAGTGGCTTGCGTCGATGCGGTGGAAAAGAAAATGGCCTTCGTGCGGCAGATGTCCGGCGTGCTGGCGTTGCCCAATTTGCGCGCGCTGCATGCGCGGGTCGAAGATCTGCCGCCGGCCGGCTGCGATATCGTCATCTCGCGCGCATTCGCTTCGCTCAATGATTTTGCGTCGCTGGCGGGTCGCCATGTGCGCAACGATGGTACGCTCGTCGCCATGAAAGGGAAGGTCCCGGAAGACGAGATTCAAGCCTTGCGCCAGCAGGGCGAATGGCAGGTGCAAGACATCCAGGCGCTGCAAGTCCCGACGCTGGATGCGCAACGCTGCCTGATCTGGATGCGTCGCAGTTAAGGAACTCTATGAACACCACATCGTCCAGCCCGCGTGGCGCCCGCGTATTCTGCATTGCGAACCAGAAAGGCGGCGTCGGCAAGACCACCACCGCCATCAACCTGGCGGCGGGCCTGGCCACCTATGGCAAGCGGGTGCTGCTGGTAGACCTCGATCCGCAGGGCAACGCCACCATGGGCAGCGGCATCGACAAAAGCAGCCTGGAATCCAATCTGTACCAGGTGCTGATCGGCGATGCGTCCATCGAGCAGGCCCGCGTACGGTCCGAAGCAGGGGGCTACGACGTACTGCCCGCCAACCGCGAACTTTCCGGCGCCGAGATCGACCTGGTCAACATGGACGAGCGCGAACGCCAGCTGAAATCGGCCATCGACAACATCGTCGACCAATACGATTTCGTGCTCATCGACTGCCCGCCCACCTTGTCGCTGCTTACCCTCAACGGCCTGGCGGCCGCGCACGGGGTCATCATTCCCATGCAGTGCGAATACTTCGCGCTCGAAGGGCTGTCCGACCTGGTCAACACCATCAAGCGCGTGCACCGCAACATCAACGGCGAGCTGCGATTGATCGGTCTGTTGCGTGTCATGTTCGACCCGCGCATGACACTGCAGCAGCAGGTATCGGCCCAGCTTGAATCGCACTTCGGAGACAAGGTGTTTTCCACGGTCATTCCCCGTAACGTCCGTCTGGCGGAAGCGCCCAGCTACGGCCTGCCCGGCGTGGTGTACGACCAGGCCTCGCGCGGGGCCCAGGCCTATATTTCCTTCGGCGCCGAGATGGTCAAGCGCGTCGAAACCATGGATTGATGCCGCGCCATGGACGCCTTCCTCGCCATGCTGGGGTTATCCACACGTTCACCGCGTTCGCGGCCGGGCGTATCGTTCCAGTTTGCGCCTGAAGGGGGCGTTGCCGTGGTCGGCGCCCTGGCATGCGGTCCGCAAGGCGGCCGCAGCAAGAATCGAAAGTTGTAAAAGGATCACTCGACATGGCCACCAAAAAACCCAAGGGTCTGGGCCGCGGGCTGGATGCCCTGCTCGGCGCAGACGGGCCCGCTATCGATACCATCGGCAAAGCCCCGGCCAAGGCCGAAGGGCCGCCGTCGACGCTGCCCGTCATCAAGATGCGGGCCGGCAAATACCAGCCGCGCACGCGCATGGACGAAGGCGCCCTGAACGAACTGGCCGAATCCATCCGCACCCAGGGCATCATGCAGCCCATCCTGGTGCGCGCGCTCAGCGACGACCCGGGCCACTATGAAATCATTGCCGGCGAACGCCGGTTCCGCGCCGCCCAGCTGGCAGGCCTTAAAGAAGTGCCCGTGCTGGTGCGCGAAGTCGCCGACGAAAACGCCGCGGTCATGGCGCTGATCGAAAACATCCAGCGCGAAGACCTCAATCCCCTCGAAGAAGCGCAGGGCGTGCGCCGCCTGCTCGACGAGTTCGGCCTCACGCACGAACAGGCCGCCCAGGCCATCGGCCGCTCGCGTTCGGCCACCAGCAACCTGCTGCGTCTGATGAACCTGGCTGCCGCGGTGCAAACCATGCTGCTGGCCGGCGACATCGACATGGGCCACGCGCGCGCGCTGCTGGCGGTCGATGCCGCCATGCAGATCCAGTTGGCCAACCAGATCATCGCCAAGCGCCTGTCGGTGCGCGAAGCCGAAAAGCTGGTCGCCAAAACCGCCAAAGAATCCGAAGCGGCGCCGCGCAAGAAAAGCAATGGCGCCTCGCGCGATGTGGCGCGCCTCGAAGAAGCCCTGTCCGACCAGTTGGGCACGCGCGTGGCCCTGAAAGTGGGCGCCCGTGACAAGGGCCAGATCGTCATCGATTTCCACGGCTGGGAACATCTCAACTCGCTGCTCGAGCGCCAGGGTCTGTCCGGGGTGCTGGATGCCTGAAGCCCGCCTGCCGGCAATTGCCGTGCTGGCAACCGGCGGCACGATCGCTGGCGCCCAGGCTGACACCGCGTCGCACGCCTACCGTGCCGGCGCGCTGGACGTCGGCCAGCTGCTGGACGCCGTGCCCGGCCTGGCCGGGCTGGCGCGCATACAGGCCGAGCAGGTGGCCAGTGTCGGCAGCCAGAACATGACGCATGGCGTATGGGCCAGCCTGGCGCGCCGCATCGAGGCATTGTGCGGCGATCCGGCGGTCGATGGCATCGTCGTCACCCACGGCACCGACACCCTCGAAGAAACCGCGTATTTCCTCAGCCTGGTCATACGCCACGACAAGCCGCTGGTGCTGGTCGGCGCAATGCGGCCGGCCACCGCGCCAGGGGCCGACGGGCCGGCCAATCTGTTCCACGCCGTGGCTCTGGCCGGCTGTGCCGCCGCGCGCGGGCGCGGGCCGCTGGTCGTCATGAACGAAGACATCCACTATGCGCGCGAGGTGCAAAAAATCGCCTGCGCGGGCGTCAACGCCTTTGCCTCGCCTAATCGCGGCAGGGCAGGGGTCATGCGCGGCGCGCAGGCCAGCTTCTTTTCGCGCAACGACACCGTGCATTCCGGCGCCAGCGCCTTTTCGCTGGAAGCCCTCGACGCCGCCGGCTGGCCCCGCGTCGACATCGTCCACGCCGGGGTCGACCTGGGCGCCGACCTGATCGACTTTCTCGCCACGCGCGCACGCGGCATCGTGCTGGCGGGGGTGGGCGACGGCAATGCCACCGATGTCGCCCTGCAGGCGCTGCGGCGCGCGGCGGCCGGCGGGGTGGCCGTGGTGCGCGCCAGCCGCACGGGCAGCGGCCGGGTCGGCCGCAACGTCGAAGTCGATGACGCCGCCGCCGGCTTCATCGCCGCAGGCGAACTCAGCCCTCAAAAAGCCCGCATCCTGCTGATGCTGGGCCTGTCGCTGACCCGCGACCCGGCCAGGCTGCAGGATTTCTTTGATCGCTACTAGGCCGGCGCGCCACCTGATTTGACTTCCAGTTTAAAAGTGTCCATAATCCCTAGTTCTCCGCTGGAGGGGTGCCCGAGTGGTTAAAGGGGGCAGACTGTAAATCTGTTGGCCTTGCGCCTACGTTGGTTCGAATCCAACCTCCTCCACCAGAGACCCATATTCCGAATCCAGGCTTGGGCCTGGATTCTCAATGTAAGGCCCAGGTTTTTCCGCACGGTTCGCTGTGCGGCGGGCACTGCAGAATACGGGCGAGTGGTGAAAGGGTAGCCTGCGGGTGTAGCTCAATGGTAGAGCAGAAGCCTTCCAAGCTTACGACGAGGGTTCGATTCCCTTCACCCGCTCCAGAATTTGCCCATGTGGCTCAGTGGTAGAGCACTCCCTTGGTAAGGGAGAGGTCACGCGTTCGATCCGCGTCATGGGCACCACTACTTTTTGTTCTCTTCTTAGTCAGAAGCTTCAATCCAGGTCAGGAGTCAGCCATGGCAAAAGGCAAGTTTGAACGTACCAAGCCGCACGTGAACGTGGGTACGATTGGTCACGTTGANGCGCCCTCGGCCTGCTGCGCAGGCTGCCCCGCCGCCCAACGCGCCGACACCGCCCGGCCGGACGGCGCGGGACTCGATCAGTGAATTCGGGCCGCCGCACGGCATCTATCGAGCCTGATGCCTGGGCATGCCTGTGCAACCCTTCTCGGTATCGGCCTGCACTTTTCTGCATGTTTTGCTTGACGAGCTTTTTTTTGTGCACTAATCTGCACTTTAATTCATCAAATGCAGTATTTTTCATGTCACGGCAAGATTCAGGAGAGCGCATCTATGAGCAGCCCCACCTCCCGCGTGGACTTCCAGACGGAGCCGGCCCGCTACCGGCACTGGAAGCTGAAATTCGACGGCGCGACCGCCACGCTGGCCATGGATGTGGCCGAAGACGGCGGCCTGCGCCCCGGCTACAAGCTCAAGCTGAATTCCTACGACCTGGGGGTCGATATCGAGCTGCATGACGCCCTGCAGCGCATCCGCTTCGAACACCCCGAGGTGCGCACGGTGGTGGTGACCAGCATGAAAGACCGCATCTTCTGTTCGGGCGCCAACATCTTCATGCTGGGGCTGTCGTCGCATGCCTGGAAGGTGAACTTCTGCAAGTTCACCAACGAAACCCGCAATGGTATTGAAGACTCCAGCCGCCACAGCGGGCTGAAGTTCATTGCCGCGCTGAACGGCGCCTGCGCGGGGGGCGGGTATGAACTGGCGCTGGCCTGCGACGAGATATTCCTGGTGGACGACCGCTCTTCCGCGGTGGCCCTGCCCGAAGTGCCGCTGCTGGGCGTGCTGCCGGGCACGGGCGGCCTGACCCGCGTGACCGACAAACGCCGGGTGCGGCACGACCACGCCGACATCTTCTGCACCTTGGTCGAAGGCGTGCGCGGCCAGCGCGCCAAAGACTGGCGGCTGGTCGACCAGGTGGTCAAGCCGGCCCAGTTCGACGCCGCGGTGCAGGCGCGCGCGGCCGAGCTGGCGGCTGCCAGCGACCGCCCCGCGCAAGAGCACGGGGTCGCGCTGACGCCGCTGGAGCGCTCCGAAACCGGCAGCCGCCTGTCGTACCGCTATGTCGACGTGGCGTTCGACCGCGCCGCGCGCCTGGCCACCTGGACCATCCGCGGCCCGCAGGCGCCGGTGGAGCAGGACATCGACGCCATCGTGGCGGCCGGCGCGGCCTGGTGGCCGCTGCAGATGGCGCGCGAGCTCGACGACGCCATCCTCGGCCTGCGCACCAACGAGCCCGACCTGGGCACCTGGGTTTTCAAGACCGAAGGCGACAGCGCGGCCGTGCTGGCCGCCGACGCGGCCCTGCAGCAGCACGCCGGCCACTGGTTCGTGCGCGAGACCGCCGGCATGCTGCGCCGCACGCTGGCGCGCCTGGATGTGACCTCGCGCTCGATCTTCGCGCTGATCGAGCCGGGCTCGTGCTTCGCCGGCACGCTGTTCGAGCTGGCCCTGGCCGCCGACCGCATCTACATGCTGGATGACGAAGACGCCGACGCGCCGGCACAGATCGTGGTGGACGAACGCAACTTCGGCGCCTATCCGCTGGTGAACGGGCAAAGCCGCCTGCAGCGCCGCTTTTATGAAGAAACGCTGCCGCTCGAAGCCGTGCGCGCCGCCGCGGGGCAGCTGCTGCCCGCCACGCGCGCGCTGGAACTGGGCCTGGTCACGTTCGCGCCCGACAGTATCGACTGGGACGACGAAGTACGCCTGGCGCTGGAAGAGCGCCGCGCGCTGTCGCCCGACGCGCTGACCGGGCTCGAGGCCAACCTGCGCTTCGGCGGCCGCGAAACCATGGAAACCCGCATCTTCGGCCGCCTGACCGCCTGGCAGAACTGGATATTCAACCGCCCCAACGCCGCGGGTGAAAAGGGCGCGCTGAAGCTGTACGGCAAGGGCGAGCAGGCTTCATTTGACTGGAATCGGGTGTAGACCCCACCGCCCATCACGGAGAGAGCAGACATGTCCGGCATCAATTACAGTGACAAGATCCCCAACAACGTCAACCTGTCCGGCGACCGCGCCCTGCAGCGCGCGCTGGAACACTGGCAGCCCAATTACCTGCAGTGGTGGCAGGACATGGGGCCCGACGGCTCGCACGGTTTCGACGTGTACCTGCGCACCGCCGTCAGTGTCGAGCCCGACGGCTGGGCGCATTTCGACCATGTGAAGATGCCCGACTATCGCTGGGGCATCTTCCTGGCCCCGCAGGACGGCCAGCGCAAGATCCATTTCGGCGAGAACCTGGGCCGCGACGTGTGGCAGGACGTGCCGGGCGAACACCGCGCCAACCTGCGCCGCATCATCGTCACGCAGGGCGACACCGAGCCCGCGTCGATCGAGCAGCAGCGCCACCTGGGCATGACCGCGCCGTCGCAGTACGACCTGCGCAACCTGTTCCAGATCAACGTCGAAGAAGGCCGCCACCTGTGGGCTATGGTGTACCTGCTGCACCGCTACTTCGGCCGCGACGGCCGCGAAGAGGCCGACGCGCTGCTCGAGCGCAGCTCGGGCGACGCCGACAACCCGCGCATCCTGGGCGCCTTCAATGAAAAGACGCCCGACTGGCTGGCGTTCTACATGTTCACCTACTTTACCGACCGCGACGGCAAGTTCCAGTTGTGCGCCCTGGCCGAGTCGGGTTTCGACCCGCTGGCCCGCACCACCAAGTTCATGCTGACCGAAGAGGCGCACCACATGTTCGTGGGCGAGTCGGGCGTGTCGCGCATCATCCAGCGCACCTGCGAAGTGATGAAGCAGCTCAAGACCGACGACCCCGCCACCGTGCGCGCCGCCGGCGTGATCGACCTGCCCACCATCCAGCGCTACCTGAACTTCCACTACAGCGTCACCATCGACCTGTTCGGCGCCGACCAGTCGTCCAACGCCGCCATTTTCTACAGCTCGGGCCTGAAAGGCCGCTACGAAGAGGGCAAGCGCACCGACGACCACCAGCTCAAGAACGACACCTACCGCGTGCTGAGCGTGGACGGCGGCAAGCTGCGCGAAATCGAAGTGCCCATGCTGAATGCGCTGAACGAAGTGCTGCGCGACGACTTCATCCGCGACTCGATGGCCGGCGTCGGGCGCTGGAACAAGGTTATCGAGAAAAGCGGCCTACCGTTCCGCCTGTCGGTGCCGCACAAGGCCTTCAACCGGCAGATCGGCACCCTGGCCGGCATCCGCGTCGCGCCCGAAGGCGAGGTGCTCGGCGAATCGCAATGGCAGGCCCACCGCGACAAGTGGCTGCCCACCGCGGAAGACCGCGCCTTCGTGGCCTCGCTGATGGGCCGCGTGGACGAGCCGGGCAAGTTCGCCAACTGGATCGCGCCCCCCGTCATGGGCGTGAACCGCCAGCCGGTGAACTTCGAGTACGTGCGCTTCAACTAGGAACAGGAGCCCGGCAATGAATGCCCCCTTGCCGCCCGAAGTGCTCAAGCAGCACCTGATCGACCCCGAGATCTGCATCCGCTGCAACACGTGCGAGGAAACCTGCCCCATCGACGCCATCACGCACGATGGCACCAACTATGTGGTGGACCCGGACATCTGCAACGGCTGCATGGCCTGCGTGCCGCCATGCCCGACCGGGTCGATCGACAACTGGCGGCTGGTGCTGCGCGCCGAGGCGTACAGCGTGCAGGACCAGTTCGGCTGGGACGAGCTGCCCGGCGAAAAACCGCTGCCGGCCGGCCAGGACGCCGGCGCCGCGGCGGACACGGCGGCGGATGCCGCCCAGCCGGCGGCGAGCGCGCCCGAGGCGGCGCCGCCTATGCCCGCCGCGCAGTTGCCGGGCGCCAGCATTCCGCCGTGGTCGGCCGCGCATCCGTACGTGAACCTGTATACGCACAAGACCCCCGCCATTGCCACGGTGGTGGGCAACTATCGCGTCACCGACGCGGACACCGACAGCGACATCCATCACATCGTGCTGGATTTCGGCAGCCTGCCGTTTCCGGTGCTGGAAGGGCAGTCCATCGGCATCCTGCCGCCGGGCGCCGATGCCCAGGGGCGCCCGCACCACGCGCGCCAGTATTCGCTGGCCAGCCCGCGCGACGGCGAGCGGGCCGGCTACAACAACCTGTCGCTGACGGTCAAGCGCGTTACCGAAGACCACCAGGGCCAGCCGGCGCTGGGCGTGTGTTCGAACTACCTGTGCGACCTGGCCAGGAACGACACCGTGCAGGTGATCGGGCCGTTCGGCAATACCTTCCTGATGCCCAACCACGCGCGCGCCAACTTGATGATGATCTGCACCGGCACCGGTTCGGCCCCCATGCGCGCCATGACCGAGCGCTGCCGCCGCCGCATCGAGCGCGGCACCAACGGGCGGCTGATGCTGTTCTTCGGCGCGCGCACGCAGCGCGAGTTGCCGTACTTCGGCCCGCTGATGAAGCTGCCGCGCGATTTCATCGACATCAACCTGGCGCTGTCGCGCGATGCCTCACAGCCGCGCCGCTACGTGCAGGACCTGATTCGCGAGCGCGCCGCCGATGTGCTGGAGCTGCTGGCCGACGCCAACACCTGTATTTATGTCTGCGGCCTGAAGGGCATGGAGACCGGCGTGCTGGACGCCTTGCGCGACGTGGCCGTGCAAGCCGGCCAGGATTGGACTATTCTGCATGATGCGTTGCGCCGCGAGGGGCGGCTGCATTTCGAAACCTATTAGCCGGCGCGCGCCCGCAACGCGGCCCGCACCGGCCAGATGCTCCGGCGTGCCCTGGCACGCCGGTTTCCATTCGAGAAGCCGACATGAAGTTCGCAGAATTCAAGGAAGGCATGCTGATCCAGGCAGGTCCGGTCACCGTGACCGAAGCCGAGATGCTGCATTTTGCCCGCCAGTACGACCCGCAATGGTTCCACACCGACGTCGAGCGCGCCGCGCAGGGACGCTGGGGCGGGCTGATCGCCAGCGGCTGGCATACCTGCGCCCTGGCCATGCGCATGGCGGTCGATGCCGCTCTGCACGATTCGGAATCGTTCGGCTCGCCGGGCCTGGGCGAAGTGCGCTGGCGCGTGCCGGTGCGCCCGGGCGACACCCTGCGCCTGGATGCGCGTGTGCAAGCGGTGCGCCGCTCGACCTCGCGCGCCGACCTGGGCATCATTTCATGGAGCTGGATCGTGCTGAACCAGCACGACGAAGCCGTACTGGAACTCGACGCCACCAGCCTGTTCGACCTGGGCGAGGGCGCCTAGCCGCGCAGCGGCCGGCCTGCATCCAGGTGTCGGGCACCTGCGGTGCCTGACACCTGGATCGACCTCGACCGCCGCGGCGGCTCAGCTGAACGCCTGGATGCCCGTCTGGGCGCGGCCCAGGATCAGGGCGTGCACGTCGTGCGTGCCTTCGTAGGTGTTGACCACTTCCAGGTTCACCAGGTGGCGGGCCACGCCGAATTCGTCGGAAATGCCGTTGCCGCCCAGCATGTCGCGCGCCAGGCGCGCGATGTCCAGCGCCTTGCCGCACGAGTTGCGCTTCATGATCGAGGTGATTTCCACCGCGGCCGTGCCTTCGTCTTTCATGCGGCCCAGGCGCAGGCAGCCCTGCAGGCCCAGCGTGATCTCGGTCTGCATGTCGGCCAGCTTTTTCTGGATCAGCTGGTTGGCCGCCAGCGGGCGGCCGAACTGCTTGCGGTCTAGCGTGTACTGGCGCGCGGTGTGCCAGCAGGCCTCGGCCGCGCCCAGCGCGCCCCAGGCGATGCCGAAGCGCGCCGAATTCAGGCAGGTGAAGGGGCCGCGCAGGCCGGATACGTCAGGCAGCATCTGCTCGGCCGACACTTCGACTTCGTCCATGACGATCTCGCCGGTGACCGAGGCGCGCAGGCCCACCTTGCCGTGGATGGCCGGGGCCGACAGGCCCTTCATGCCTTTTTCCAGGATGAAGCCGCGGATCTTGCCGTCGTAGTCGCCGCCCACGCACTTGGCCCACACCACGAACACATCGGCGATGGGCGAGTTGGTGATCCACATCTTGTTGCCGGATACCTTGTAGCCGCTGTCGGTCAGCACGGCGCGGGTTTCCATGCCGTTGGGGTCCGAGCCGTGGTTGGGCTCGGTCAGGCCGAAGCAGCCGATCCATTCGCCGCTGGCCAGCTTGGGCAGGTATTTCTGCTTTTGCGCTTCGCTGCCGAATTCATTGATGGGCACCATCACCAGCGACGACTGCACGCTCATCATCGAGCGGTAGCCGGAATCGATGCGTTCGACCTCGCGGGCGATCAGGCCATAGCTGACGTAGTTCAGCCCGGCGCCGCCGTATTCGGTGGGGATGGTGGCGCCCAGCAGGCCCAGCTCGCCCATTTCGGCGAAGATCTTCGGGTCGGTCTGCTCGTTGCGGAAGGCGTTGAGCACCCGCGGCGCCAGCTTGTCTTGCGCGTAGGCCGCGGCGGCGTCGCGCACCATGCGTTCTTCGTCGGTGAGCTGCTGGTCGAGCAGCAACGGGTCTTGCCAGTGGAAAGAAGGATTCGAGGACATGGGGCGAGTCTCCGGTATGTATGTGGGAATAGGGGAATTGGTGAGCGCCGCGCCCGCTTACTTGCGGGCCTGCAGCGCCGCGTCGCGGATTTTTTCCAGCGTGGTCGACGGCGAGATGGTTTCGGGGTCGAGCAGGCAGTGCAGGATGGCCGGCTTGCCGCTGGCCAGCGCGCGTTCGAAGGCCGGCCCGAACTGCTCGCTGCTTTCAACCCGTTCGCCATGGCCGCCGAAGGCCTGCGCATACGCGGCGAAATCGGGGTTCTGCAGCGCCGTGGCCGATACGCGGCCGGGGTAGTGCTTTTCCTGGTGCATGCGGATGGTGCCGTACATGCCGTTGTCGACCAGCACCACGATGATGGGCAGGCCGTACTGCACGGCGGTGGCGAATTCCTGGCCGTGCATCATGAAGCAGCCGTCGCCGGCAAAGCACACCACGGTTTTTTCAGGCTGGACCCGCTTGGCCCCCACGGCGGCCGGCAGGCCGTAGCCCATGGAGCCCGAGGTGGGCGCCAATTGCGTGCCGTAGCGGGTAAAGCGGTGAAAGCGGTGCAGCCAGGTGGCATAGTTGCCAGCGCCGTTGGTCATGATGGCGTCGGCCGGCAGGGTGCGTTCCAGGTAGGCCATGACCTCGCCCATTTGCAGCGCGCCCGGCGTGCGCACCTTGGCCGGATCGCTCCAGTCCAGGTACGACTGGCGCAGCGCGGCGGTGCCGTCGGCCCAGGCCGGCTGCGCCGGACCCTGCACGCCGGCCAGCGCGCGCGCGAAGGCGGCCGGCGATGTGTTGACGGCCAGCGTGGCGCGGTAGACGCGGCCCAGTTCGGCGCTGTCGGGATGCACGTGCACCAGCTTCTGGCGCGGCACCGGGATGTCCAGCAGCGTATAGGCCTGGCTGGGGCTTTCCGACATGCGCCCGCCTACCAGCAGCACCAGGTCGGCATCGGCCACGCGCTTGGCCAGCGCGGGGTTGATGCCCAGGCCCACGTCGCCGATGAAGCAGGGGTGGTCGGCCGGGAACAGCATCTGGCGGCGGAACGACACCGCCGTGGGCAGCGCCAGGCGCTGCGCGAAGTCGGCGAACTGGGCCACCGCCTCGGCGCTCCAGCGCGAGCCGCCCAGAATGGCCACGGGCGCGCGGGCCTGCGACAGCAGCTGCTGCAGTTCGTCGAGCTGGCCGGCGGCCGGCGCCGTGTCGATCACCTCGTAGCGCGGCGCGTCGGCCACGCTGGCGGTCTCGGTCAGCATGTCTTCGGGCAGCGCGATCACCACGGGCCCGGGGCGGCCCGAGGTGGCCACATGGAAGGCGCGCGACACCAGCTCGGGGATGCGCTCGACCTGGTCGATCTCGGTGACCCACTTGGCCTGCGTGCCGAACACGGCGCGGTAGTCCATTTCCTGGAACGCTTCGCGCTCGCGCATGCCGCGCTCGATCTGGCCCACGAACAGGATCAGCGGGGTGGAGTCCTGTTTGGCGATGTGGATGCCGGCCATGGCGTTGGCCGCGCCCGGGCCGCGCGTGACCATGCAGATGCCCGGCTCGCCGGTCAGCTTGCCGTGCGCGTCGGCCATCATGGCCGCGCCGCCTTCCTGGCGGCACACGGTCACGTCGATCTGCGCGTCGTGCAGGCCGTCCAGCACGGCCAGGTAGCTTTCGCCGGGCACGCAGAACACATGCTTGACGCCGTGGGCGGCCAGCTGGTCGACCAGGATGTGCCCGCCCAGGCGGGGAGTGGGGGAGGTAGAAGTCGTCATAATCAGCCAGAATTCAAGCCGTCGAGAATAATGTTCCTGGGTTGCACAATGCAATTGATAAAATTGCACAATGTAGTGACCTGCCGGCACGTCGTCCCGCAGATAAACGCTATCTTCCCATGAGAAACGGCATTCCCAATCTCAGCGCCCTGCAGGCCTTCGAGGCGTCGGCCCGCCTGGGCAGCTTTTCGCGCGCCGCCGAAGAGCTGGCGCTGACGCACAGCGCCGTGTACCGCCAGGTGGCCAGCCTCGAGGCGCGCCTGGGCGTGCAGCTGTTCACGCGGGTGCGCCGCCGCATCGTGCTGACCGAACACGGCGCCGAGTATGCCGGGCGCATCCGCCACCATCTGGACCAGATCGAGAAAGACACCTTCGGCCTGGTCAGCCGCACCGGCATGGGCCGCAGCATCCATATTGCGGTGCTGCCCACGCTGGCCACCACCTGGCTGATCCCGCGCCTGGCCGGCTTCCAGCGGCAGCACCCCGACATCACCGTCAGCCTGTCGGTGCGCACGCTGCCGTTCCAGTTCAAAGACCAGCCCTTCGACGGCGCGCTGTACCACGCCAGCGGCATCTGGCCCGGCACACAGGGCGTGCTGCTGTTTCCCGAAAAAGAGCTGGTGCCGGTCTGCGCGCCGCATCTGCCGCGCCGCGCCGAAGACGGCCTGGCGGGGCTTACCCACCTGCACCTGAGTTCGCGCCCCGACGCCTGGCGCCAGTGGTACGGGGCCAACCGCCAGGCCTACGGCCCGCAGGCCGCGGGCGGGCCGCGCTACGAACTGTTCACCATGATGCTGGCGGCCGTGCAGGCCGGCCTGGGCGTGGGGCTGGTGCCGCACTTCCTGGCCCAGCCCGCGCTGCAGGCCGGCGAGTTGGTGCAGCCGGTGCCGCAGGTGCTGGCCGTGGGGCAGGGCTATTACTTCGGCTACCCGCAGCGCGACGAGCGTTCCGACGCCCTGCGCACCTTCGAGGCCTGGTTGAAGTCGGCCGTATAGTCCGTAGAATCAGCGCTCGTGCCGATTCCCTTGCCTTTCGCCCCGCATGCCTAGCGCCGCACCCCTGGCCTCGCAGGCCGATATCGATGCCTTCATCGACGCCGTCTGGCTCGAAGATGGCCTGGCCGCCAACACGCTGGCGGCCTACCGGCGCGACCTCACCGCCTTCGCGCATTGGCTGGAAACCCCGGCCGAACACGGCGGGGCGGCCGCGGCGGGCCTGCTGCGCGATGCGGGCACCGGCGACATCGAAGCCTGGTTCGCCGCGCGCCACGCCGACAGCCGCGCCACCACCGCCAACCGCAGGCTGGCGGCGCTGCGGCGCTTTTATGCCTGGGCGCTGCGCGAACACCGCGCCCAGCGCGACCCCTGCCTGACGCTCAGCGCGGCCAAGCAGCCGCCGCGCATGCCCAAGACGCTGTCCGAAGCGCAGGTCGACGCGCTGCTGCGCGCGCCCGACCTGAATACCGCGCGCGGCCTGCGCGACCGCGCCATGCTGGAAACCCTGTACGCCACCGGCCTGCGCGTATCCGAGCTGGTGAACATCAAGGTGCTCGAAGTCAGCCTGAACGAAGGCGTGGTGCGCGTGGTGATGGGCAAGGGCGGCAAAGACCGGCTGGTGCCGCTGGGCGCCGAGGCGGCGCACTGGATCGACCGCTACCTGCAGGCGGCGCGGCCCGAGCTGGCCGGCATGCGCGTCAGCGACGCGCTGTTTCTTACCGCCCGCGCGCAGTCCATGACGCGCCAGGCCTTCTGGCAACTGATCAAGAAATACGCCATTGTTTCGGGCGTGCGCGCGCCGCTGTCGCCGCACGTGCTGCGGCATGCCTTCGCCACGCACCTGCTCAACCATGGGGCCGACCTGCGCGTGGTGCAGATGCTGCTGGGCCATGCCGACATTTCCACCACGCAAATCTATACGCACGTGGCGCGCGAACGCCTGAAGGCGCTGCACGCCGCGCACCACCCGCGCGCCTGACCCGCGTTGCGCGGCCGGCGGCCGCTGCCTACACTACCGGCTTTTCCGTTCGCCGCACCGCGGCCTGCCGGCGCCATGAGCAAAGCCCGCCACGTATCCGAAACGCCCGCCACCCAGATGCTTAAGCGGCACAAAGTGGCGTACACCGAACACACCTACGACTACGTCGAGCACGGCGGCGCCGGCGAGGCCGCGCGCCAGCTGGGGCTGGACCCGCACGCGGTGGTCAAGACGCTGATCATGGAAGACGAGGCCGCCCGGCCGCTGGTGGTGGTCATGCACGGCGACCGCGAAGTGTCCACCAAGAACCTGGCGCGCCAGGCCGGCCTGAAAAAGGTCGCGCCCTGCCATCCCGAGGCCGCGCAGCGGCATTCCGGCTACCAGGTCGGCGGCACGTCGCCGTTCGGCACGCGCAAGCGCATGCCCGTGTGGGTCGAGGCCCAGGTGCTGGAATATCCCGTGGTGTATATCAATGGCGGGCGGCGCGGCTACCTGGTCGGCATCGACCCCAAGGCGCTGGTCAGCCTGCTGGACGCGCGGCCGGTCTCGGTGGCGCTGGAATAAGCCCGGGCGCCGCGGCGCCGCTTGCGGTATTCCGTTACCACCCGCGGCGCATCCGCCTGCCGCACAATCCTTGCATACCGGCCGCGATCCGCCCGGGCATGCGGCTTGCCGGGCGCCTGCGCCGGGCCGGCCTGGCCCGGCAGCCGCGCCACGACCACAAGGAGACCGACATGGCCAAAAAACTGCTGATGCTGGTAGGCGATTACGCCGAAGACTACGAGACCATGGTGCCGTTCCAGACGCTGCTGGCGGTGGGGCACACGGTGCACACGGTGTGCCCCGGCAAGAAGTCCGGCGACAGCGTCGCCACCGCCATCCACGATTTCGAAGGCGCGCAAACCTACAGCGAAAAGCGCGGCCACAATTTCGCGCTGAACCACGATTTCGAGCAGGTGGACGCCGACGCCTACGACGGCCTGGTCATTCCGGGCGGACGCGCGCCCGAATACCTGCGCCTGAACGAGCGGGTGCTGGAAATCGTGCGCCAGTTCGACCGCGCGGGCAAGCCCATTGCCGCGGTCTGCCACGGCGCACAGCTGCTGGCCGCCGCCGGCATCCTGAAGGGGCGCACCTGCTCGGCCTATCCGGCCTGCGCGCCCGAGGTGCGGCTGGCCGGCGGCACCTACGCCGAGATCGCCATCGACCAGGCCCACACCGACGGCAACCTGGTCACCGCCCCCGCCTGGCCGGCCCATCCCGCCTGGCTGGCGCAGTTCCTGAAAGTG
The DNA here is from genome assembly GCF_017356245.1 of Bordetella petrii. Lineage (NCBI taxonomy): Bacteria > Pseudomonadati > Pseudomonadota > Betaproteobacteria > Burkholderiales > Alcaligenaceae > Bordetella > Bordetella petrii. The sequence continues at coordinate 615,681 of NZ_JAFMZZ010000004.1, read as the reverse complement.
CTGGGCACCACCATCACGCATTGAAGTGGAACCCACTCCCGGGTTCAGGTGTCTGGCTCCCGCAGGGTGCCAGACACCGAAGTGGGCAGCGGCCATCTCACCATACGGTGTCCGGCACCCCGCGGGAACCAGACGCCTGAACAGCCCGGCCCCGCGCCTTGCTGTTCGCCCCGCATTGGCCGTACATTGAAGCTCGCCTATCCGGAGCCGCCGCCATGTGCGAAATCTTCATCCGCGCCCATCCCGATTCTTATTCATCCGACACCCGCTCGCTGCGCCTGCATGGGGTCGCCACCAGCGTCCGGCTCGAACGCCTGTTCTGGTCGGTGCTGGAAGAAATCGCCGCGCGCGACGGCATGCGCGTCAATCAGCTGATCGAGCGCCTGTACGACGAACTGGTCGAATACCGCGGCGAGGCCGCGAATTTCACATCGTTCCTGCGGGTGTGCTGCCTGCGCTATGAGCTGCTGCAGGCCGATGGCCGCATTCCTACCGACGCGGCGGTGCCGATACGGTCGCTGGATGCCCGCGCGGTGCTGGCGGGGCTGTCGAGCGAACTGCACGATGGCGCGCTGCCGCGCCGCGCGGCCGCCTGAAGCGGCGCGCGCCTTACAGCATGGCCATCGCCACGTCGCTTTGCAGGATGCGCCGCAGGCGCACCGCGTCGCCGATGCGCGACAGCTTGCCCCGCGAGTCCAGCAGCACCATGGCCACGTCGCGGCCGTTGATGCGCGCCAGCATTACCAGGCATTCGCCTGCTTCGTTGATGTAGCCGGTCTTGGATACCTTGATGTCCCAGTCGGGCTTGCGCACCAGCAGGTTGGTATTGCGGAACACCTGCGTGCGGTTGGCGACATCCACTTCGTATTGGTCGTCGGTGGAATAGCGGTGGATCAGCGGGCGCTGCGCCGCCGCGCGCAGCAGGCGCGCCAGGTCGCGCGGCGACGAAACGTTCTCGCTGGACAGGCCGGTGGGCTCGATGAAATGCGTGCTGGACATGCCCAGCGCGCGCGCCTTGCGGTTCATGGCGTCGACGAACGCGGGCAGGCCGCCCGGGTAATTGCGCCCCAGCGCGTGCGCGGCGCGGTTTTCCGATGACATCAGGGCCAGGTGCAGCATGTCGCCGCGGCTCAGGCGCGTGCCCACCACCAGGCGCGACGAGGCGTGCTTCAGGGTGTCGACGTCGTCCTCGGTGATTTCCAGCATCTGGTCCATGGGCTGGTTGGCGTCCACCACCACCAGCGCCGTCATCAGCTTGGAAATCGACGCGATGGGCCGCACCACGTTGTCGTTCTTGGCGAACAGCACGGTCGAGGTTTCCAGGTCTTGCACATAGGCCGTGCTGGAACGCAGCGCTTCGATCTCGGCGCGCACCGACGCTGCCGGCGGCGGCAGGGCCGCGGCGCTGGAGCGGCGCGACTTGCTTCTGGATGCCGTGCGGGTTTTCCGGGATACGGTTTTTTTCTTGGAGGCCGTCTTTTTCGTGACGGTTTTCTTCGAGGCCGATTTCTTGGCGGTGGCCTTGCCCGAGGTCTTGCCTGACGCCTTGGCCGTGGCTTTCTTGCTGGTGCTCTTGCTGGTGCTCTTGCTGGTGGTGCTGCTGGTGGTCTTGGCGGTGGATTGCTTGGCGGCCTTGGCCTTGGCTGCCTTGCAAGCCGCCGACTTGGCGCTGGCCTTGCACGGATCGGTGGACTTGGCCGCCTGTGCCGCATCCGGCAGCAGGGTGCCCAGCGCCAGTGCCAGGGGCACCAGGGCGGTCGCAAGGGCGCGTTTCCAGAAAAAAACCATATGACAGGCAGGGTAAAAAGAGGCGCGCGACCGGGGATGGCCGGGAACGGCTTGAGCGGAGCCGGGAAAAACGAGATGAATTATAGACTTACGTGCAGAATTTAAACAGCTTTTTCAACTGTTGGGCAAGCACGCGATTGCAACAGGGCGGGATGAACAGGCGCGATGGCCTCGCCGGGTGGAATCGAACCACCAATTGACCCTTAGGAGGGGCCGGTTATATCCATTTAACTACGGCGAGAGGAGAAGCCTACCCCCGAAGCGCTACGCGCTTCCCCCCTCAAGGGGGCGACGCTGGCGGACCGGCAAAGCCGGCTCCGCGGCGTCCCCGGTTCACTCGCACCCGTTTTCATTGCGGGCGCGTCCGGTGCTGCGACACACTGATGACAAGATGCATTGTGTGCCACGACGGCAGCCGCGGGGGCTCTTTGCAAGAGCGGAATTCTAGCATCGGCGCGCGCGCGCGTCCGCGCGGCGGGGCGCAGACTTGTATATGATGGCTGCTGTTCCGTCCCCACGCGAACCGCCCCGCGCCGCGCAGGCGCCGATCCCCCTTGCCAGGCAGGCCCGATGTCCGATTCGCCCTCCATTTCGCTGCGTACCGTGCTGCTGGGCACGCTGGTCGTGCTGCTTGCCATGGGCGTGCGCGCCACGTTCGGGCTGTTCATGCAGCCCATGGGCCTGGCCCAGGGCTGGGGGCGCGATGTGTTTTCCATGGCCTTCGCCCTGCAGAACCTGGTGTGGGGCGCGGCCAGCATCCTGATGGGCATGCTGGCCGACCGCTACGGCTCGGGCCGCACCGTGGCGCTGGGCGCGCTGCTGTACGTGGCCGGCATGATCGGCACGCGTTTCGCCACCGATGAATTCAGCCTGTACCTGACGGCCGGCCTGCTGGTGGGGCTGGGCCAGGCGGGCACCACCTTTCCGGTGATCCTGCCCGTGGTGGCGCGTTCGGTGCCGCCGGCCTACCGCAGCACCGCCATGGGCATCGCCAGCGCCGGCGGCTCGCTGGGGCAATTTCTGGTGGTGCCGGCCGGGCAGCTGCTAATCACCGGATTCGACTGGACCGGCGCGCTGTGGGCGCTGTCGCTGCTGGTGGCGGCGGGCGCGCCGCTGGCGTATTTCCTGCGCGGCAAGCCGGACGCCCATGCCGGCGGCCAGTCGCTGTCGGCCGCGGTGCGCCAGGCGATGCGGCACCCTTCGTTCCATTTCCTGTATGGCAGCTATTTCGTCTGCGGGTTCCACACGGCGTTCATCACGCTGCACCTGCCGGCCTTCGTGGTCGATGGCGGGCTGAACGCCAGCCACGGCGCCACGGCCATCGCCCTGATCGGGCTGTGCAACGTGCTGGGCTCGTTCTACGCCGGCAAGCTGGGCGGCCGCCACAGCAAGAAGCTGCTGCTGGCGGGCGTATACGGCCTGCGCGCCTTCGGCATGCTGTTGCTGCTGGCGCTGCCGCTGTCGCCCTGGGTGCTGTATGCGTTCGCCGCCTGGATGGGCCTGTTCTGGCTGGGCACCGTGCCGCTCACGCAGGGCCTGATCGGGCAGATCTACGGCCTGCGCTATGCCGCCACGCTGTCGGGCATCGCCTTCCTGGGCCACCAGGTGGGCAGTTTCATCGGAGTCTGGCTGGGCGGCTATGTGTACGCCAGCACGGGCAATTACGATCTCATGTGGTGGATCGGCGTGGCGCTGGCCGTAGCCGCCGCGCTGCTGTGCCTGCCGGTGCGCGAACAGCCGCTCGAACAGCGCCTGCCGCAAGGGGCCTGAGCCATGGCGCGCCGCACCGTCTGGCGCATCCTGGGCGGCATCGCCCTGGCGGCCGTGCTGGCGCTCGGGTTCCTGGGCTATACCCAGCCCGCGCTGCGCATCAACTGGGAAACCCTGGCCGCCTTGTGCGGGTTCTAAGGCGCAGCGGCATGCCCCAGGCCCCGGATCCGGACTCGCTCATCACGCTGGAACAGGCCGGCCAGCTGCCGGCTGCCCAGACCCTGGTGCTTACAGTAAACAACCGGCTGGCGCGCCGCCTGACGCTGGACCTGGCGGCGCAATTGCGCCGCGAGCGGCAGGTCAGCGAACTGCCGCGCGTGTTGCCGCTGGCGGCCTGGCTGGCCGAGGCGGCGGGCGAACTGGCCTTCGCGCCGGGGGCCGAACTGCCCGCGCACCGGCTCGACAGCTTCGCCACGCAAATGGTGTGGGCCGACGCCATCGGCGAAGAAGAGGCCGGGCGCGTGCTGCTCGACACCGCGCAGGCCGCGGCCCTGGCCATGGACGCCGACACCCTGATGGACGAATGGCGCCTGCGCGTGCCGGACGGCGCCGATACCGACGAATACCGCGGCTTTTCGCGCTGGCGGCGCCGCTACCGCGCACGCCTGGCCGCCATCGACGCCGAAGATGCCAGCCAGGGCTACGCGCGCGTGCTGCGCGCGCTGCAGCAGGGCGAGGTGCCCGCGCCGCGGCACCTGGTGCTGGCCGGGTTCACCGATATCTCGCCGCGCTTCGCCGCCTTGCTCGACGCTTTCCAGCAGGGCGGCGCGGCGCTTGCCTGGCTGGGCGGCACGCTGGGCGAAGCCGCCGCGCCGCAGCGCTACGGCGCCGATGACCGCGGTGCCGAATGGCGCGCCGCCGCCGCCTGGGCGGCGCAGCGGCTGGCCGGGCAGCCGGACGGACGCTTCGCGATCGTGTCGGCGCAGCTGCAGGCCGAATCGCCGTTCGCGCGGCGCGTGGTCGGGCAGGCCCTGGCCGAAGGCGGCCATGCCTTCAACGTGGCGGTGGGGCGGCCGCTGACCGAATGGCCGGCCGTGCGCGCGGCGCTGGCCTGGCTGCACGCCTTGGCCGAGATGGCGCAGGCCGGCGCGGCCGACGCGCCGGTGCTGGGCGCGGCCCTGCTGGCCGGACACTGTGCGGGCGACCGCCGCGACCTGGCCCGCCTGGCGGCCATCGACGCGCGCTGGCGCCGCCAGGCGCGGGCGCGCATCGACGCCGCGCGCTGGCAGCGCGACCTGGCCGACGGCACCGCCATGTCGGCCGCCTGGCCGGCCGCGCTCGAAATCTGGCAACAGGCCGGCGAACGGCTCGGCACCGACCGGTGGATGCCGGTAATCCGCGCCGCGCTGGTGGCGCTGGGTTTTCCCGGCGAGCGGGCGCTGGACAGTGTCGGCTACCAGGTCATGGGCGCGTTCGGCGAGCTGCTGGGCCGCTATGCGGCGCTGGCGCCCGCCGCCGGGCCGCTGGACGGGCGCGGCGCCGTGCGCCTGCTGGCCAGCGCAGCCGCCGCGGCGTCATTCCAGCCGCAGCGCGATCCGCTGGCGCGCCTGGACGTGCTGGGCCTGCTCGAAGCCGAAGGCGGGCACTGGGACGGCATATGGATACTGGGCCTGACCGACGACGTGCTGCCCGCCACCCCGCAACCCAACCCGCTGCTGCCGCTGACGGTGCTGCGCCAGGCCGGGGCGCCGCGCGCCACGCCTGAACGCGAGCGGCAATGGGCCGAAGCGCTGTACGCCGCACTGTGCCGTTGCGCGCCCGAAGTCGTGGTCAGCCATGCCCATCTCGATGGCGAGCGTGAACTGCGGCCGTCGCCGTTGATCGCCGATGTCGCGCCGATGGCATGGCAGGCGCCCGCGGCGGCCGCCGCCGAGGCCTTGCCGCAGCAGGTGCTCGACGACGAACGCGGCCCGCCGCTGCCCCCGCCCGCGCCCGACAGCCCGCGGGCCGGCGCCACCGGCGGCCTGGACGTGCTGGACACCCAGGCGCGCAATCCCCTGTGGGCCTTCGTGCGCCACCGCCTGGGGGGCAGGGCGCTGGCCGACTATGCCGATGCCGCCAACCAGAATGTGCGCGGGCAATTCCTGCACCGCGCGCTCGAACTGGTATGGCGCATGCTGCCCGACCAGGAACAACTGCACGAAGCCATGGCGCAGGCCCGCCTGCCGGCCCTGATCCTGCAGGGGGTGGAACAGGCCGCCCAGGAAGAACTGCAGGCTTATCCGCGCGCGCTGCGCGAACTGGAATGCGAGCGCGCCTGCGCCGTGCTGGCCGACTGGTTCGACCTGGAAGCGCAGCGCCTGCCGTTCCAGGTGGCGCAAGTCGAAGAAACCCATCAGTGGTCGCGCGGGCCGCTGGCGCTGACGGTGCGGCTCGACCGCCTGGACCGCCTGCCCGACGGCCGGGCCGTGATCCTGGACTACAAGACCGGCATGACGCCGGGCAACCCCGAATCCGACTGGGCGCGCGCACGGCCCGTAAACCTGCAGCTGCCGTTCTACGCGGCCGTGCTGTCCGGCGACACGCCCGACGCCGACGTGGCCGCGCTGGTGCTGGCGCAGGTCCATGCGCGCCAGGTTGCCGCGGCCGGTCTCACCGACACCGAACTGGGCCTGGCGGGCGTCACCGCCGCCGACGCCGGCAAGGGCTTCGAAGGCCTGGCATGGCGCGACATTCTGTTGCGCTGGCGCGGCGCGGTCGAGGGCCTGGCCGACGAGTACGCATCGGGCTACGCCGCCAATCTGGCGTATCGCCGCGACGACCTGAAATATTGCGATGCCATGCCGTTCCTGCGGCTGCACCTTGAAGACGAGGACGACGCGGCATGACCGGATCCGCCCGCCAGCCCTCCGACCACCTGGCGCGCACCCGCGCGCTGGACCCGGCCGCCTCGTTCCTGGTGCAGGCGCCGGCCGGTTCGGGCAAGACCGAGTTGCTGACCGACCGCATCCTGGCGCTGCTGGCCACGGTAAGCCGGCCCGAAGAAATCGTGGCCATTACCTTCACCCGCAAGGCCGCGTCGGAAATGCATGCGCGCGTGCTGGGCAAGCTGCGCGACGGCGGCGGCCCCATGCCCGATACCGAGCACGGCCAGCGCAGCTGGCGCCTGGCGCGCGCCGCCCTGGAACGCAACGACGCGCTGGGCTGGAAGCTGCTGCAGCATCCCGCGCGCCTGTCGATCCGCACCATCGACTCGTTCTGCGCGGGCCTGGTGCGCGGCATGCCGTGGCTGTCCGAGCTGGGCGGCATGCCCGACATCGCCGACGACGCGCAGGCCCATTACGATGCGGCGGCGCGCGCCACGCTGGCCCTGGCCGACGATTTCGAGGCGGTGCGCATCCTGCTGGCGCACCTGGATGTCGATACCCAGGCGGCCGCCGAAGCCATTGCCGCCATGCTGGGGCAGCGCGACCAGTGGCTGCCGCTGCTGGCGCGCGGCAGCGACCGCGAGGCCCTGCAGGACGCCCTGGCCGAGGCCATCGGCGAAGACCTGCAGGCGCTGGCGCGCGCCATGCCGATGGGCTGGGACGAAGCCCTGCGCTGGCCGGCGCGCATGGCGGCGGCCGCGCTCGACGAAGACAGCCCGGCCCATGCGCTGGCCGCGCTGCGCGACTGGCACGCGCCGCTCGAACCCGACGCGGCCTGGCTCGATCAGTGGAAGGCCGTGCGCCATCTGCTGCTGACGGCGGCGGGCGGGCTGCGCAGCGCGCGCGGCGTCACCAGGAAGCTGGGTTTCCCGCCCAAGTGCGATCACAAAGAGCCCTTCACCCAGTGGCTGGACGCGGCCGACCCCAAAGCGGCCTGGATCTGGATGCTGGAGGCTGTCGACAAGGTGCCGCCGGCCGAGTTCAGCGAGGCGCAGTGGCGCGTGCTGGGCGCGCAGCTGATGACGCTGAAACTGGCGGTGGCCCAGCTGCACCTGCGTTTCGCCGAAACGCGCGAAGTGGATTTCATCGAGATCGCGCAGCGCGCCGCGCATGCCCTGGGCAGCGCCGACGATCCCGGCGAGCTGCTGCTCAAGCTCGACGCCTCGATCCGCCATTTGCTGATCGACGAATTCCAGGACACCAGCCTCACCCAGATCCACCTGCTGGCCACACTGACCGCCGGCTGGCAGCCGGGAGATGGCCGCACGCTGTTCCTGGTGGGCGACCCCATGCAGTCCATCTACCGGTTCCGCAAGGCCGAGGTGGGGCTGTTCCTGCAGGCCGCCGAACAGGGCGTGGGCGAAATCTCGCCCACCTTCCTGCAGCTTACCGACAATTTCCGTTCGCAGGCCGGCGTGGTGGACTGGGTGAACGCCACCTTCCGCGGCCTGCTGCCGGCGCGCAACGATGCGGCCGCCGGCGCCATCGCCTATACCGATTCAGCAGCGTTCAACCCGGCCATGCCGGGCCAGGCCGTGCGCCTGCACGCCGCTTTCAGCGCCGACGGCGCCGGCGCGGCCGATGCCGCGGCCGAGGCGCTGACGGTGCAATTGGTGCGCCAGGCGCTGGACGAAAGCGACCCCGCCAGCCGTCATCCGGTGGCCATCCTGGTGCGCGCGCGCGGCCACCTGGGCCAGCTGGTGCGCCGGCTGGCCCAGGCGGGCATCCGCTGCCGCGCGGTCGACCTGGTGCCGCTGGCGCAGCGCCACGTGGTGTCCGACTTGGTGCAGCTGTTGCGCGCGCTGTCGCATCCGGCCGACCGCATGGCCTGGCTGTCGGTGCTGCGCGCGCCCTGGTGCGGGCTGACGCTGAATTCCCTGCACACGCTGTTCGGCCACGACCTGGCGACCCCGGTGCCGGTGCTGCTGGCCGAGGCGCTGCGCACGCCGCGCCCGGCGCCCGATGCGGCCGCGCCCGGGCAGAGCCTGTCGCTGTGGGATGCGCCCGCCGCGCAGCCCTGCCGCGCGCAAGCCCTGCTGCCGGCGGCCGAGTACGCGCGCCTGGCCCACGTGGGCCCGATCTTGCTGGATGCGGCCAATGCCAGCGGCGCCATGCCGCTGGCGGCCTGGCTGGAATCGCTGTGGCGCAGGCTGGGCGGGGCGGGCCTGTACGCCAGCCCCAGCGCCGCCGAAGACGCCGAAAGCCTGTTCGTGCTGGTCGAGCGCCTGGCGCCGCACGGCGGCCTCGATCCGGCGCGGCTCGATGCCGCCCTGGCGCGCCTGTATGCCGCGCCCGAAGGCGGCGCCGGCGACGGCGGGGTGGTCGAGATCATGACCATGCACAAGTCCAAGGGCCTGCAGTTCGATACTGTCATTCTGTACGGCCTGCACAAGTCGCCGCGCGCCGAGCGCGCGCCGCTGGTCAGTTTCGAGCAAAGCGGCGAGCGCGTGCTGTTCGGGCCGGTGAAGCCGCGCGCCGACAAAGAGGCCGACCCGGTGTCGCGCTACCTGGGCCTGCGCGAAAAGCGGCGCGCCGCCTATGAAACCGACCGCCTGCTGTACGTGGCCGCCACGCGCGCGCGCCATCGCCTGCACCTGGTGGGCAACGTCGCCGTCGATCGCGCCACCGGCCAGCCCAAGGCGCCGCCCGCGGCCAGCCTGCTGGGACGCCTGTGGGAATGGCTGCCGGCCGACCAGAAAACCCCGCCGCCCGACTGGCAGGACGACACGCCCGCCGACGACGAAACGGCCGGCCAGCTGCGCGGCGAACCGCTGCGGCGATTGTCCGACCAGGCTATCGAAACCCTGCATGCCCGGCGCACCGCCATCGGCAGTCCCGGCTTTGCCGTGGGGGCGGCCATGGGGCAGGGCGCCGAACATCCCGCCTGGCAGCTGGACACCGCGCACGACGCCGCCATCGGCACGCTGGCGCACGCCTGGCTGGCCCGCATCGGCCAGGACGGCCTGCCCGCCTGGCCGGCCGACACGCTGCGCGGCTATCTGCCCGTGATGCAAAAACAGCTGACCCGCGCCGGCCTGCCGGCCGCGCAGGCCCCGGAAGCCGCGCAGGCCGTGCTCGACACGCTGCTGGCCACCCTGGCGCACGAACGCGGCCGCTGGCTGCTGTCGCAGTCGGCCGCCCGGCGCGAATGGCCGCTGATCGACGCCGCCGGCCGCGTGTCGGTCATCGACCTGGCGCTCAGCACCGAAGACGGCTGGCTGATCGTCGACTACAAGACCGCGCGCCCGCGCCCCGGCGAGCCGCCCGCCCATTTCGCCGCCCGCATGCGCGAACGCCACGCCGACCAGCTGGCCCGCTACTGCGCCCAGGTCACCGCGCTGGACAACCGCCCGGCCCGCGCCGCGCTGTACTTCCCGCGCGCCGAACTCTGGATCGACCTCTAGCGGGCCGGCGGTTACCAGGTGGTTTTGCCAGGTGTCTGACTCCCGCAGGGTGTCAGACACCGTACGACTGAGACGACTGCGGCCTACAGCGGTGTCAGGCACCTCGCGGAGCCTGACACCCATCAAAAAAAACAACCAAAAAAGCAAACAAAAGAACCCCATCTCTCACCCAGAGACGCCCCCCTCCCTCCCTCCAGGAGGGAGGGCCAGGGGAGGGAGCCCACATACAGCCCCCCGGGGCCCGCCAATTGAGATTCCAGCAGGCGGCCTTCCAGCCGCTCTGCTAGAATCTCAATTGGCGGGCCCCTTCGCATGGTTCGGCGGTGAACCTGGTCAGGTCGGGAACGAAGCAGCCATAGTCGTTTAGGATCAGTGCCGGAGTAAGGCTCGCCTACCGGTTTCCCCAAGGGGGCGCCGTAATCGGAACGAATTGCCGTGGGTTCATGGCAATTCGCGCCCTGGTTGCGGCGCCCCTTTGCATTTCCGGCGCGCCGGCCGCGCGCAACTGGCTCTACAATCCGTCCATGACTTATCTGGTACTGGCCCGCAAGTGGCGGCCGCGCTCGTTCGATACCCTGGTAGGCCAGGACCACGTGGTGCGCGCGCTGACACACGCGCTCGACTCCCAGCGCCTGCACCACGCCTGGCTCTTCACCGGCACGCGCGGCGTGGGCAAGACCACCCTGTCGCGCATCCTGGCCAAGTCGCTGAACTGCGAAACCGGCATCACTTCCAAGCCTTGCGGCCAATGCCGCGCCTGCACCGAGATCGACGCGGGCCGCTTTGTCGACTACCTGGAACTCGACGCCGCCTCGAACCGCGGCGTCGAAGAAATGACCCAGTTGCTCGAGCAGGCGGTGTACGCGCCCGGGGCGGGCCGCTACAAGGTCTACATGATCGACGAAGTCCACATGCTGACCGGGCACGCGTTCAACGCCATGCTCAAGACGCTCGAAGAGCCGCCGCCGCATGTGAAATTCATCCTGGCCACCACCGATCCGCAGAAAATCCCGGTCACGGTGCTGTCGCGCTGCCTGCAGTTCAACCTGAAGCAGATGCCGCCCGACGCCATCGTCGGCCATCTGCAGGCGGTGCTGGGCGACGAATCCGTGGCCTGCGAACTGCCGGCCCTGCGCCTGATCGCCCAGGCGGCCGGCGGGTCCATGCGCGACGCGCTGTCGCTCACCGACCAGGCCATTGCCTACAGCGCCGGCAACCTTACCGAAGAAGCCGTGCGCGGCATGCTGGGTACCATCGACCAGCGCCACCTGGTGCGCCTGCTCGACGCCCTGCCGGCCGGCGACGCCACCGGCGTGCTGGCCGTGGCCGACGAACTCTCCACGCGCGGGCTGTCGTACGCCGGCGCGCTGGCCGACCTGGCGGTGCTGCTGTCGCGCGTGGCCATCGAGCAGCGCGTGCCGGGCGCCACGCCGGCCGACGACCCGCTGGCCGCCGACATCTCACGCCTGGCCGGCGTGCTGCACCCCGACGCGGTGCAATTGTTCTATTCGGTGGCCGTGCACAGCCGCGGTGAGCTTTCCCTGGCGCCCGACGAATACGCCGGCTTCATCATGGCCTGCCTGCGCATGCTTGCGCTCAGCGGGCAAGCCGGCCCGGCCGCCGCACTGCAGGCCCCCGCGGCCGCCACGCCGCGGCCTGCCGAAGCCGCCGCCGCGCCCGTTGCCGCGGCCGCCGCCCCGGCCCGCCCGGCCGCCGCGCCGCCTGCCCCCGCGCAGCCTCCGCGCGCAGCGGCTGCACCCGCCGCCGCCCCTGCGGCGCCGGACGTCGAGCCTGCTGCTGCGCCCGCCGCGCCAGCCCGGCCCGCCGCATCGCCGCAGCCCGCGGCCGCCGATACGCCGCCCTGGGAAGATCCGCCCGCCGCGCCGGCCGCGGCCGAACCCGCGGCGGCTGCGCCCAAGGCGCCTCCGGCCGCCGCGCTGGCGGTCACGCCGCCCGCCACGCTGGCCAAGGCGCCGCCCCCTCAGGCCGACGGCGAGCCGCCGGCCTGGGTCGATGAAGACATTCCCGACGAAGCGCAGGGCGGCTACCTGCCCGCCGCCGAATTCACCGCCGACCCTGACGACGAATTCGAAACCCTGGCCACCGAAGTCTCCGCCGCCGAACTGGCGCCCGCGCCCCGTCCCCAGGCGGCGCCGCGCCGGGCCCGGCAGGCCGCGCCGCGCCTCGACAACATGTCGGCGGCCGAATGGCCGGGGCTGGCCGCGCGCCTGCCCGTCACCGGGCTGGCCGCCGAACTGGCGCGCCAGAGCGAATGGGCCGGCGTGCAGGGCGATGCCGTGGTGTTGCGGGTGGCCGTCAAAACCCTGGCCGAAAGCGAAAGCCGGGTGCGCCTGCAGACGGTACTGTGCGAACATTTCGGGCAGGGCCTGCGCCTGGAAATCGAAGTCGGCGCCACCGGCGACGCCACCGCGCACGCGGTGGCCCAGATCGAGCGCGCCGCGCGCCAGCAGGCCGCCGAAGACGCCGTGGCCGCCGATCCCTTCGTGCAGGCGCTGCGGGCCGATTTCGGCGGCCGGGTGGTGCCGGGCTCGGTGCGCGCCGTCGACCCCGCCGCGTAAGCGGCCCGGGGCCGCTATTGCGAGTTCCGCGAAAATTTCCCTCTATCCAAGGAAGCTTCCATCATGATGAAAGGACAACTTGCCGGTCTGATGCGCCAGGCGCAGCAGATGCAGGAAAACATGAAAAAGGCCCAGGACGCCCTGGCCGAGATCATCGTCGACGGCGAGTCCGGCGGCGGCCTGGTCAAGGTTTCCATGTCCTGCCGCCACGACGTCAAGCGCGTGGCCATCGATCCCAGCCTGCTGACCGATGACAAAGACATGCTCGAAGACCTGGTGGCGGCGGCCTTCAACGACGCGCTGCGCAAGGCCGAAGCCACCGCCCAGGAAAAAATGGCCGGCGTCACGGCCGGCATGCCGATTCCGCCGGGCATGAAGCTGCCCTTCTGATCCGCCGGCCGCCGCTGCGATGGACCCCCAACTGCCCGAACCCGAACCGCTCGTCTCGCTGATCGAGGCGCTGCGCCGCCTGCCCGGGGTGGGCGTACGTTCGGCCCGGCGCATGGCCTACCACCTGCTGCAGCACGACCTGCAGGGGGCCGACATGCTGGGCCGCGCGCTGGCGGGCGCCGTGCACAACCTGCGCCATTGCGCGCGCTGCAACAGCTTCACCGAAGACGAAGTCTGCGCCACCTGCGCCAATCCCAAGCGCGATCCGTCGCTGCTGTGCATCGTCGAAACGCCGGCCGACCAGAACATGATCGAGGCCAGCCACGGCTACCGCGGCCTGTACTATGTGCTGATGGGCCGGGTGGCCCCGCTCGAGGGCATCGGCCCGCGCGAGCTCGACTTCCAGCGCCTGCTCGAGCGCGCCTCCGACGGCGTGGTGCAGGAAGTGATCCTGGCCACCAACTTTACGGCCGAGGGCGAGACCACCGCGCACTTCCTGGGCGAAGTCCTGGCGGGCAAGGGCCTGAAGGTCACGCGCCTGGCGCGCGGCGTGCCGGCCGGTGGCGAGCTCGAATACGTCGATGCCGGCACCATCGCCTGGGCCCTGATGGAACGCAAGTCCGCCTAGGGCAGCCGGCGCCCGGGCCAGACCACAAAGGAGACCCCCATGTCCGCGCTCAAGGGCGTCAAAGTCCTGGAACTGGGCACGCTGATCGCCGGGCCGTTCGCCGCCCGCATGCTGGGCGAGTTCGGCGCCGATGTCATCAAGGTCGAAACCCCGCACGGCCCCGACGGCTCGGGCGGGGGCGACCCCATCCGCAGCTGGCGCTACCTGCATGAAGGCAATTCGCTGTGGTGGACGGTGCAGGCCCGCAACAAGCAGTCCATCGCGCTCAACCTGAAAGACCCGCGCGGACGCGAGATCGCGCGCCGCCTGGCGCTGGACGCCGACATCATCATCGAGAACTACCGTCCCGGCGTGCTCGAAAAATGGGACCTGGGCTACGAACAGCTGCGCGCCGCCAACCCGGCGCTGATCATGGTGCGCCTGTCCGGCTATGGGCAGACCGGGCCCATGCGCGACGCGCCCGGGTTCGGCGCCATCGCCGAGTCCATGGGCGGGCTGCGCTACGTTTCCGGCCACCCCGACCGGCCGCCGGTGCGCGTGGGCATTTCGGTGGGCGACTCGATCGCGGCGCTGCACGCGGTCATCGGCGCCATGATGGCGCTGCGCCACCGCGATGCCACCGGCGGGCGCTGGAACGGCAAGGCCGGCGCCGACTGCGTGGCCGGGCAGGGCCAGATGGTCGACGTGGCCCTGTACGAATCGGTGTTCAACCTGATGGAAAGCCTGGTGCCCGAATACGACGTGGCCGGCGTGGTGCGCGAACGCACCGGCGGCGCGCTGCCGGGCATCGTGCCGTCCAACACCTACACCACCCGCGACGGCCAGAACGTGGTCATTGCCGGCAACGGCGACGCCATTTTCAACCGCCTGATGCGCGCCATCGGCCGCGACGATCTGGCCCAGGACCCGCAACTGGCCCGCAACGACGGGCGCGCCCGGCGGGCCGACGAAATCGACGGCGCCATCCAGCGCTGGTGCGACACGCGCACCATCGACCAGGCCCTGGAGGCCCTGCGCCGCGCCGACGTGCCGGTGGGCAAGATCTACAGCGTGGCCGACATGTTCGCCGACCCGCAGTTCATCGCGCGCGGCATGATCGAGCAGCATCGCTTCCCCGACGGCGCCCCGGTCAAGCTGCCGGCCGTGGTGCCGCGCCTGTCCGAAACACCCGGAGGCACCCGCTGGCTGGGCCCGCGCCTAGGGGAACATACCGAAGAAGTCCTGAAAACGCTGGGGTATGATGCTGCGGCGATCGCAGAACTGGCCGAGGCCGGCGCAATCGGCGTCCCGCCGCCCGCCGCCTGACCCGCCAGCCAGCGCTTCCATAAAGCCAAGATGACGGCCTGCCGGGCCGCAATGCAGACACAGGCCGCACTGGCGGCAAAGGAGACCCTCAATGTCAGTCACTCGTCGTGAGTTGCTCAAGCTGGCCGGCGCCGCCGGCGCGATGGGCATGGCGCCCGCCATCGTGCGGGCCCAGAAGCTGGAAAAGAAAAGCGTGCAGATCGCCGTGGGCGGCAAGGCCCTCATCTACTACCTGCCGCTGACCATCGCCGAGGTCAAGGGCTTCTTCAAGGATGAAGGGCTGGACGTCAGCATTGCCGACTTCGCCGGCGGCTCCAAGGCCCTGCAGGCCGTGGTGGGCGGCAGCGCCGACGTGGTCTCGGGCGCCTTCGAGCACACCCTGCACATGCAGTCCAAGGGCCAGTTCTACCGCGCCTTCGTGCTGCAGGGCCGCGCGCCCATGATCGGCGTGGGCGTCTCGAAGAAGAACATGCCCGGCTACAAGAGCCCGGCCGACCTGAAAGGCAAGAAAATCGGCGTTACCGCGCCGGGCTCGTCCACCAACATGGTGGTCAGCTTCTTCCTGGCCAAGCACGGCCTGAAAGACAGCGACGTGTCCTTCATCGGCGTGGGCGCCGGCGCCGGCGCGGTCACCGCGCTGCGCAGCGGCCAGATCGACGCCATTTCCAACACCGACCCGGTGGTCTCGATGCTGGCCATGCCGGGCGACATCGACATCATCGTCGACACCCGCACCCTGAAAGACACCCGGGAAATCTTCGGCGGCAACATGCCGGCCGGCAGCCTGTACGCGCCCCAGGCCTTCCTGGACGCCAATCCCAACACGGCGCAGGCGCTCACCAACGCCATCGTGCGCGCCGACAAATGGATCCAGAAGGCCGGCGCCGAAGAAATCGCCAAGGCGGTGCCCACCCAGTACCTGCTGGGCGACCCGGCCGTCTACAAGGCCG